>NZ_JH605011.1:77094-88680 GCF_000250875.1 Sutterella parvirubra YIT 11816
GTTCGCCTCACGCTGCAGGCTCGTCAGGTCGAAGAGCGCGGGCGAGAGCTGCGTGCTCTTCTTCACGGTTTCCGTGACGAAGCCGTCGCGGCCGCGGCACTTCTCGACGAGCTTGAGGGCTTCGTCCTCCGTCCACATGCGGTCGGCCTTCAATTCGGGCGCGGTCGTCTTGGTCTTGGTGAAGTTCGGGTCGAACCAGACGCCTTCGTAGGCGCCGGCGACCGCGGCGAAGGTGGCGCGCACCTGCCAGTAGCGGCGGGGCTCGAACTTCTTGATCTCTTCTTCGCGGGCGACGACGATCGCCAGGGTCGGCGTCTGCACGCGGCCGACGGTCGTGAGGAAGAAGCCGCCGTCCTTCGAATTGAAGGCGGTCATCGCGCGCGTCCCGTTGATGCCCACGAGCCAGTCGGCTTCGGAGCGGCAGCGGGCGGCGGCCTCCAGGGGCTTCATCTCTTCGTCGGTGCGCAGGTGCTCGAAGGCCGTGCGGATGCCGTCCTTCGTCATCGACTGCAGCCACAGACGGCGCACGGGCTTCTTCGAGCCCGTCGCCTGCATGATGTAGCGGAAGATCAGCTCACCCTCACGCCCCGCGTCGCATGCGTTGATCACGTCGGTGACGTTGCGGCTCCGGATCTTCTTCGCGAGCGAGGTGAACTTCGCTTCGTTCTTCGCGATCGGCTGAAGATCGAAATAGGGCGGAATGACGGGGAGGTTCGCGAAGGACCAGCGGCCGCGCTTCACGTCATAGTCCTCCGGCGCCTTGATCTCCAGGAGGTGGCCGACGGCCGAACCGATCAGCATCCCGTCGGAGACCCAGAAGTCGCCGTCCTTCTTGAAGCCGCCCAACGCACGGGCGATGTCGCCCGCCACCGAGGGCTTTTCCGCGATCACTAAGGTTTGAGCCATGCTGAAAGATTCTCCGTCGAAAGGGTCGCTGAGGGTCAGGGGATGCGGCCCCCTTCTTCTAATGCTGTTCTGAGGCGCGGTCAACGGACCCCGCCGGAAAGTCGGGCATTATGCCGCCCGGACCATTCGTCGAGCAAATCTAACACCGATTCCGCAAGCTTCGCCCCCTCGCGGATGAGTTGGTGGGGTCCTTTGCTGCCGACGGCGTGGATGCTCCCGGGGACGGCGAAGACGTCGCGGCCGAACTGCGCGGCCTGACGTGCGGCCTCGACGGCGCGCCCGCGGCGCTCGTCCGCGACGACCAAAATCCCCCGGGCGTATGCGGCCGCGCAGGCCGTCCGAAGCCCCAAAGCAGCCTCCGAAACGGCCTCGCCCGGCGGGTGCGGCGTGAGGATGAGGCTCCCCGTCGCGAGCGCCCGGCGAACCGTTTCGAGGTTCGACTTGGGAAAAACCCGATTCGGCCCGGTCGCAAACCACACGAGGAGCCTGCCGCCCGCATCGAGCACCCCTTGGGCGGCCTCGGCTTCAATGCCGTCGGCCAGGGTCGTCGTGACGACGAGTCCGGCGCGCGCCGCAGCCGCCCCCATTTCGCGGGCGTCGCGGAGCGCCTCCGCGTCGGCGTGCGTCATGCCGGTGATCCAGAGGGCGTCTTCCTGAAGAACCGCGCGGTTCCCGCGCCCGAAAAGAACGGGGGGCGCCACGCCCGCTTCGATGAGGGCCGCGGGGTACGCGTCGTCGACGATCGGAAGCAGAAAGGCGTCCGGCGTCCTGCCGAGCCACGCGGAGGCTTCCGCCACGCGGTCGTCGTCGACGGCGCGCAGCGCGCGGGCGGCGGCGTCCCCGGCCGCGCGGGAGACGGCCGCGTAGTCCGCGTGGAGGAGCAGCTCCGGGTCGCCCAACGCCTGGAGGAGCCGCACCAGCGTCGGGGCGTCCAACCCCGGCGCCAAAGCCGTCTTCAGCCAAGCCTCCCTTTCCTTTTCGCGCATTTCCGCTCCCGCTTCTTCCTATAATGGCGCCTCACACTATACGAGGAATCGTCCCGTGGCTCTTCTTCCCATTCTTCAGTATCCGCATCCCGCGCTCGCCGCCCGCGCCGAACCGATCACCGCGTTCGACGAGGAACTGCGCCGTCTGGCGGCCGACATGGCCGAGACGATGTACGCCGCGCCCGGCGTGGGTCTCGCCGCGAACCAGGTGGGCGTGCTGCGCCGCATCGTCGTCGTGGACGTCACCGAAGACAAGTCCGGGCTGATGACGCTCATCAACCCCGAAGTCGTCGAAGCGAGCGAAGAGCTGCGCGACTGCGAAGAGGGCTGCCTGTCGCTCAAGGGCCTCTACGAACACGTGAAGCGCCCCGACCGCGTCCGCGTGCGCGCCCAGAACCTCGACGGGGAAACCTTCGAATTCGAAGCGACGGGGCTCCTCGCCACCTGCGTGCAGCACGAGATCGACCACCTTGAAGGCGTCGTCTTCATCGACCATCTGAGCCGCCTGAAGAAGGACCGCGCCGCGCAGAAGCTCCGCAAGCTTCGCTTGAACGACAAGAAGAAGGCCGAAGAGGAAGCGAAGCGCTGATCGGTCTTTTTCCGCCCGAATCACCGAAGAGCCCCGGATACACCGGGGCTCTTCGCCGTTTTGGGGATGTCGTTTTCGGGATTAACCGCTTCAGGCCGGATGCGCGTGCGCGTGGCGCGCGAGCTCCGCGGCCATCTCGCCCGTGAGCCCCTCGGGGAGCTGATGCCCGAGGCCGTCGTAGCCCACCAGCTTCGCCCCCGGAATGAGACCCGCGATTTCTTCGCCCGCCCGGAAGGGCAGGAGCGGGTCGGCGCGCCCGTGCATGACGAGGGTGGGCACGCGCAGGGAACGGAGCTGCGGCGTGCGGTCGCCGCTTGCCAAAATCGCAAGAAGTTGGCGCCGGACGGCGAGCTCGTCGAAGGGCGTCGAGAGAATGACGTCGATCATGCGCTCGAGGTCGTCGTCGCTCGGGCGCCAGGCCGGGCCCGAGAGCCGCATGAAGATGCGGCGGTAGCCCTCGCGGGCGGCTTCCGGAGAACTCCCCCGGCCGCCCGTGAGGAGCGCTTCGACGGCGCGCAGCTCCCCGAGCCCCGTGCGCGGGTTGCCGCCCGCGGAACTCATGACGGTGAGCGTCGCCGCCCGGTTGGGGCATGCGCAGGCGAAGACCTGCGCGATCATCCCGCCCATCGAGAAGCCGGCGACGTGGACGCGCTGGATGCCGAGCGCGTCGAGGAGCCGTTCGGCGTCGAGAGCCATGTCTTCGAGCGCGTACTCAGCGCGCACGGGTTTTCGGAGAAGCGTGCGCAGAATCGCAAAAAGCGCGTCCGCTTGGGTCGGGCGCCAACCTTCGAATTTGGACGATCGCCCCGCGTCGCGGTTGTCGGGCATGACGACCTGGAAGCCCTCCCGGACGAGCCCCTCGACGAAGGACTTGGGCCAGGCCTCCTTGGGCATGCCGAGCCCCATCAGGAGAAGCACCGCGGGAGCCGAAGGGTCACCCACGCGCTCATAGGCCAAACGCACGCCGCCGCTCTCAAAAACCGCCATTTGCTTCTCCGTTACGCCTCCGGGGCCGCGGATGCGGCCGCCTCGGGCTCTTTTCGTGGCATGATAGCCCGCAGTCAACCATACATTCATCCTTACGGAGCTTCCATGCGGATCATCTTCGCCGGTACCCCCGATTTCGCCGCCGAAGCCCTGCGCGCGCTTCTCGCCGCAGGCCACGACGTCGCCCTCGTTCTCTCGCAGCCCGACCGCCCGAGCGGCCGCGGCATGAAGCTGACGGCCTCCCCCGTGAAGACGCTCGCCATCGAGCACGGCATCGAGGTGCTCACGCCCCAGACGCTGAGCCTCAAGAAGGCCCCGGAAGAGTCCGCCGCCATTCACCAGAAGCTCCGCGACGTCGGCGCCGACCTCCTCGTCGTCGCCGCCTACGGCCTCATCCTCCCGCAGCCGGTTCTCGACTGCGCGCGCGGGATCGGCCGCGACAAGGACATCCGCGCGATCAACATCCACGCGAGCATCCTGCCGCGCTGGCGCGGCGCCGCGCCGATCGCGCGCTCGATCGAGGCGGGCGACGCCGAAATGGGCGTGACGCTGATGAAGATGGAGTTGGGGCTCGACACCGGTCCGATGATCGCGATGGCGAAGACGCCGATCGCGCCCGACGAAACGACGGTGACGCTCACGGAACGCATGGCCCGCATGGGGGGCGAACTTCTCGTTGATGCGCTCACGCACCCGGACGATCTGGTCGGGACCCCGCAGCCCGAAGAAGGCGTGACCTATGCCGAAAAGCTCTTGAAGGAAGAAGCCCGCATCAAGTGGACGGACTCGGCCGCGCAGATCGAACGGCGCCTGCGCGCCTTCACGCCCTTCCCGGGCGTCTTCTTCATGAAGGGCGACGTCCCGGTGAAGATCTGGAAGGCCGAAGTGGTGGAGGCCCCCGCGAGCGCCGAGCCCGGCACGGTTCTGGACGCCAAGGGCGCGCTCACCGTCGCCTGCGGCGAAGGGGCGCTCCGCTGCCTCGTGCTGCAGAAGCCCGGCAAGCCCAAGACCGAATCGGGTCCGTTCCTCCAGAGCCTCCCCTTTGCGGTCGGTGAGGTGCTCGCATGAGCGACGCCCGCCTTCCGCTCTCGAAACTTCTTCAGGCCGCGGGCCGCGCCTTCGCCTCGATGCGAGCCGAGGGCCTCGGGCTCCAGGGTGCGCTCGCCGCGGCGGGCGCGAAGCTTCCGCCCTCTGAGCGCGGCGCCCTTCAGGCGATCCTCTACGACGCCGTGCGCCGCCGCGCGTTGGCGGAAGCCGCCCTGGAAGCCCTCACGGAACATCCGCCCAAGGAGCCCGTCCGCTCGATCCTGACGGTGGCGCTCGCCCTCGTCTTCTCGGGCACCTACAAGGACTTCACGCTCGCCGACCAAACGGTGCGCGCCCTTCGCGCCGACCCGAAGACCGCCCGCGCGGCCGGGTTCGCGAACGCGGTGCTCCGCCGCGCGATGCGCGAGCGCTCGGAATTGGCCGCGAAACTCGAAGCCCGCGACGACGTCCGCTACAACGTGCCCGCCTGGTGGTTGGCGCGCGTTCAGACCGCCTGGCCCGAAAACTGGCGGGAGGTGCTGGAGCCCGCGCGCAGCCGTCCGCCGATGACGCTTCGCATCAACCGGCGCCGCACCGACATGGAGACCTACCGCGCGAAGTTGGACGAGGCCGGCATGGCGCACCGCGTGTTGGGCCCCGAAGCGCTGATGCTCGAAGCGCCCGTGCCCGTGGAATCCGTCCCCGGTTTCGCCGAAGGGCTCGTCTCGGTGCAGGACGCGGGCGTGCAGTTGGCCGCGCACTTCCTGCCCGTGAAGCCCGGCGACCGGGTTTTGGACGCCTGTGCGGCGCCCGGCGGCAAGACCGCGCACCTGCTGGAGCTCGTCGACTGCCGCATGACGGCGCTCGAGATCGACCCGGACCGTGCGCGCCGCATTGAGGAAACCCTCTCGCGCCTCGGACTCAAGGCCGAGATCCTCACGGCCGACGCCGCGGCCACCGACCTGTGGTGGGACAAGGAGCCCTTCGACGCGGTCCTACTGGACGCCCCCTGCACGGCGAGCGGCATCGTGCGCCGGCAGCCCGACGTCCCCTGGAACCGCCGTCCCGTCGACATCCGCGCCTTGGCGCGCGAGCAGGCCCGACTTCTCAAGGCGCTTTGGCCCCTCGTGAAGAAGGGCGGGCACCTTCTCTTCGTCACCTGTTCGATCTTCCCCGAAGAGGGTCCCGAGCAGGTTTCGCGCTTCCTCGCCGAGACCCCCGACGCCGAGAACGTGCCCCTCGCCCCCGGCCTTGACGGTATGATGAGGCTCATCCCCCTGGCGCGGGACACGTCCCCCGACGGGATCGAACCCGCCGTCCACGACGGCTTCTTCTACGCGCTTTTCCGCAAGGCCTGAGCCCACGATGTCCGCTCTCCGACAGCAATTCGCCGCGCTCGCCCTCGCCCTTACGGCCGGGGCGGCCCTGTTGTGCCCGACGGGCGCGGCGGCTGCGGAGGCGACGCTGATGAGCGCGCAGATCACCCGGGACGAGCCGGGCGAGCGCCCGGGGCTCTTCGTGCGGGCAAGTTATGAGTTCGACCTGCCGCAGCCCTTGATCGACGCGCTCCACCGCGGGATCCCGCTCTACTTCCAGCACGAGTTCACGCTCACCAAAGGGCGCTGGTACTGGACGGACAAGACGGTCGCAGAGAGCCGCTTCAACATCCGGCTCTCGTTCGATCCCCTCACGCGCCGCTACCGCGTGAGCTACAACGGGCTCTCGCTCAATTTCGACACCTTCGAGCAGGCGCTCCCCCTCATCAAGAACATCCGCCGCTGGCGCGTCGCCGACCACGGGATCGTGGGCGACCCGTCGGACTTCAACGCCGAAGTCTCCTTCCGGCTCGACGTCTCGAAGCTCCCCAAACCGATGCAGGTCACCTCGGGCGACTCCGACGACTGGACCCTGACGAGCGGCGCGAACCGCGTCGACATCCCGGCCGAAGCGGCCAACACCGAACCGGAGGACTGAGGGTTCCGTCATGCCGGGTTGGTTCCGATACGCGCTCTTCGCGATCTTCGCCCTCGCGGGCGTCTCGCTCTTCGGCCTCGCGGCCACGAGTTCGGACTCGTCGCTCTTTGAAAAGTACTATCCGCTCCTGAGCGTCGCCAACCGCGTGATCGCGGTGCTCCTCTTCGCGTTGGTCGTCGCGATGATCGCGCGGCTCGCGCAGTACTTCCGGCAGCACCGCTTCGGCATGCACATGACGGTGAGGCTTGCGGCCGTCACCGCCGGGATCGCCGTGAGCGCGTGCCTCGTCATCTACCTCGTCTCCGCCCTCTTCATCTCGCGCTCGATCGACTCGTGGTTCGACGTGCGCGTCGAGCGCGCGCTCGACTCGGGCGTGACGATCACCCGCGGGATTCTCCAGCAGCAGCAGACCCTCACCGAGGCGGCCGCCCGCCAGATGGCGGAGGCGCTCTCGCGCACGCCGCCATCGCAGATGATCAACGATCTGATGCGCCTCACCGAGCGCGAAGCCAACCTCGAAGCGCTCGTCTTCCTCGGGAACGGCACCGCGGTCGCCGCGGCGGGCTCGAGGTTGAACGTGCTCCTCCCTGAGCTTCCCACGCCCGCGCAGATGCGCGTCGTGCGCTCGACCGGGATCTACAGCGTGATCGACGGCGACGCGTTCGAGAACACCGAAGCGCTCCGCGAAGGGCGTCTCTCGATCCGCGTGATCGTGCCGATCGGCGAGGTGCAGACCGAAAACGCCGCGGGCGGGTTCGGGAACGGCGGCCTTTTCGACCGCTCCGGGGCGTCCGCCAACATGTTCCTTCAGGTCGTGCAGGGGGTCGCGGACGAAACGAGCCGCAACGCCGCCGACCTCGTGACGGGGTACCGCGACTACCAGACGCTCGTGCTCTCCCGCGCGTCGCTTCGCTCCATCTACTCGGGCACCCTTTTCCTCACGCTTCTCTTCGTCGCCTTCGGCGCGGTCGCCTTCGCGATCGCGTTCGCGCGCCGCTCGATCGATCCGCTCCTGCAGCTCGAAGCCGGGACGCACCGCGCGGCCGACGGGAACTTCCTCCCGATCCGCGAATTCCCAGGGAGCAATGAAATCAACGTCCTCACGAAGAGCTTCAACACGATGCTGCGCGAAGTGGACGAAGCCCGCCGGGGGTTGGACGCCCAGCGCCGCGAGGCCGAGCAGGCGCAGACCTATCTGGAGCGCGTCCTCGCGAACATTTCTTCGGGCGTGGTCGTCATCGACCATGAAGGCACGATCGTGACGGCGAACGCCGCCGCGGTGACGATCCTGGGGAGCGACCTCTGCGGGACGGGGCTTCCGATCGCCGAAGCCGCCCCGAACCTTCTGGAAGCGATCGACCGGCACCGTCAGCAGCAGACCGACGACGAGGAGTCGGGGCTGAGCTTCGAATTCGAGCTCGTGCGCGAGAACCGCACGACGCCCCTCTACGTCAAGACCTCCTCGATGCCCTTGGGCGCCCTCGAGGGTACCGTCCTCGTCTTTGACGACGTGACGAACCTCTACGAGGCGCAGCGCGCGACCGCCTGGGGCGAAGTCGCCCGCAGGCTCGCCCACGAGATCAAGAATCCGTTGACGCCGATCCGCCTTGCGGCGGAGCGCCTTGAGATGAAGCTGGAGGACCACCTGACGAACGAAGCCGACCAGCTGGTGCTGCGCCGCGCGATCAGCACGATCACGTCTCAGGTCGATGCGCTCAAACAGATGGTCAACGACTTCCGCGAATACGCGAAGCTCCCGGTCGCGCAGCTGAAGCCCTTGGACCTCAACGCCTTCATCGAGGACTGCGCGCAGCTTTATCATGAGGCCGGCATCGAGATTCTGACGCATCTTGACCCGAATCTACCCATGATCGAAGCGGACCAAGCACAACTTCGTCAGGTCCTGCATAATTTAATTTCCAACAGCATCGACGCAGCCGAGGGCGGTCACCCCGAGATCCGCGTTTCCACGAAGCTCGAAACCGGTCCCGGCGAACGCCGAGCAGTCCGTCTGGTCATTCGTGATAATGGATGCGGCTTCACCGAGGCCATCCTCAGCAAGGCCTTCGAACCGTACGTGACCACGAAGGAGACCGGCACCGGGCTCGGCCTGCCGATGGTCAAGAAGATTCTTGACGAGCATCACGCGCGCATCACGCTCTCCAACCAGACGGATGCTTCCGGCATGATGATCTACGGCGCCAGGATCGACATCCTTTTCCGGGCCGCGCCCGGAGAACCGACCGATACTTCCGACCGCACTCCCCAACAAAGCGAGATTTAGCCCATGGCAGAGATTTTGGTTGTAGACGACGAGCTTGGTATCCGCAACGTGCTCTCCGAAGTGCTTGCGGATGCCGGCTACTACGTGTCGGCGGCCGGTTCGGCGCAAGAGGCCCGCGAACTCGTCCGAACGCGCCGCTTTGAACTCATTCTTCTGGACATCTGGATGCCGGGGACCGACGGCATCACGCTCCTGCGCGAATGGGCGCACCGCGAAGAGGTGCACTGCCCGATCGTCATGATGTCCGGTCACGCCTCGATCGAAGCGGCCATGCAGGCCGTGCGCGACGGCGCCGCCGACTTCCTCGAAAAGCCGATCTCTCTGAAGCGCCTTCTCTCGACCGTGGAAACGGTGATCGCGAAGTGGAAGGAAGCCGAATACAAGAAGTCGCAGGAGCAGCAGACCCGCCGCCGTCCGTCGGCCGCGGAAAAGATGAAGGCGAACACGACGCAGCTCCTTCCGGTCTTCGAAATTCCCGAGTACGAGCTCACGGTCGACTTCAACCTGCCGCACCGCGACGTGCTGCTCGCCTTGGAGCGCGCCTACTTCCGCACACTCCTCATCTACCACAACCACTCGGTGAGCCTGGTGGCGAAGCACTCCAACATGGAGCGCACCCACCTCTACCGCAAGGTGAAGGCCCTCGGCATCAACCTCGAAGAGCTCCGCGCCCCGCGTCTGAACGACAAGGGCGAACTCATCCGCGACGACCGCCGCGACAAGCTCCTCGCGAGCGCGAACGCCGAACCGAACCGCGTTCCGCCGAAGACCTTCTGAGGCCCTCGTGACCATTCCGTCCGCCCGGTGAACGGGCGGACGCCTCCGCCATGAAAATTCTCATCGTCGGCGCCGGCCGCATCGGCATTTCCGCCGCCGAGAGTCTGGTTTCCGAAGCCAACGACATCACCGTCGTCGACACCGACGAAGCGCACATCCAGTACCTGCAGGCGCAGTTCGACCTGCGCGGCGTGGTCGGCTCCGCGACGAGCCCCGAGGTGCTCCGCGAAGCGGGCGCCGAAGACACCGACATGCTGATCGCCGTCACGTCGAACGACGAGACGAATCTGGCGGTGAGCCTTCTGGCGGCGCGTCTCTTCAACATCCCGACCCGCATCGCCCGCGTGAGGAACCAGGAGCTTTTGGGCTACCCGCGCATTTTGGGTGAAGAAGGCTTCGGCGCCACGGCCGTCATCTGGCCCGAGGCCGCCGTGACCGACTATCTGGCGAAGCTGATCGCCTTCCCGGAAGCGCTCCAGGTGCTCGAATTCGGCGAAGGCCTCGTCAACCTCATCTCCGTGCGCGCGCAGGCCGGGAGCCCCCTGGTGGGCCGCGCGCTCGGCCACCTGCAGACGCACCTCCCCAATGCGGAAGCCCGCATCGTGGGCGTCTTCCGCCGCAACCGCCGCCTTGAGGTCAACAAGGAGACGATCATCGAGGCGGGCGACGAGGTGATCTTCCTCTGCGACGCGCGCCACAGCCGCGCCGTGACGGCGGAGATCCGCCGCCACGAAGCCCCCGTGCAGAACATCATCCTCGCGGGGAACGCCGCGATGGCGCAGGGGATCGTGAAGCAGCTGGGGAGCGAAGACCTCCGGAAGAAGGGCCTTTCCTTGAACGTGCGCATCGTCGAGAGCAGCCGCCTCGAAGCAAAGCGCTTGGCGGAGAAGTTGGGCACCGACGCGATCGTGATCGAAGGCGACTGGGCGGACGAAGAGATCCTCTACGCCGCCGGGATCGAGACGTGCGACCTCTTCATCGCGCTCTCGGAGGACGACGGCGACAACGTGCTCTCGAGCCTCCTGGCGAAGCGCCTCGGCGCCAAGCGCACGATCGCGCTCGTCAACCGCAAGATCTACGGCGACATGATGCAGGGGTCCCAGATCGACATTACGGTCTCGCCCGCGCAGGCCGCCCTCGGGGAACTCATCAAGCACGTGCGCCGCGGCGACGTGACGGCCGCCTACAGCCTGCGCCACGGGCTCGCCGAAGCGCTTGAGATCGTCGCGCACGGCAACCGCCAGTCCTCCAAGGTGGTGGGCCGGCGCATCAGCCAGATCACGCTCCCCGAAGGATGCGCGATCGGCGCGGTCGTGCGCGGCGAAGGCGAAGACGCCATCGTGCACATGGGCCGCTCGGAAGTGGTGATCGAACCCGAAGACCGCGTGATCGTCTTCGTCCCGACGAAGCGCCTCATCCCCAAGATCGAACGCCTCTTCGCGGTGAACGTCGGGTTCTTCTGACGGGAGCGCCACGATGCCCAACACGCTCCGCTATCTGCTCTTCCCCGTGCTTCACGCGCTCGGGCCCGTCCTGATGGGCTACGGACTCATCATGCTCATCCCCTGGATCGTGAGCGTGACGCAGCAGGACGGCGCGGACGGCGCGTTCCTCGAGGCCGCCATGCTCACCTTCGCGGCCGGGGCGGCGCTTACGCTCCTCACCCGCCGCTTCAAGCTGGAACTCACCGCCCGGCACGGGTTCCTCCTGGTGACGCTCGTCTGGACGGTGGTGCCGCTTTTTGCGGTCGTGCCGATCATGATCGAACTCCCGCAGTATTCGCTCGTGCAGATCTACTTCGAGACGATGTCCTGCCTCACGACGACGGGCGCCACGGTGATGACGGGGCTGGACGACCTGCCGCTCTCCATCAACGGCTGGCGGTGCTTCCTCGCGTGGATGGGCGGCATGGGCCTGATCGTGCTGTCGGTGGCGATTCTCCCGCTCCTCGGCGTCGGCGGCGCGCAGATCCTCAAGGCGGAGACGAGCGGACCGCTCAAGGAAACGCGCCTCACGCCCCGCATCGCCGACACCGCGCAGGCCCTCTACCTCATCTA
>NZ_JH605011.1:88691-89398 GCF_000250875.1 Sutterella parvirubra YIT 11816
GGGATCTCCGTGATCCTCGCCGTGCTCTACCACTTCGCCGGGATGAGCTGGGACGACGCCGTCATGCACATGATGACGACGGTGAGCCTCTCGGGGATCTCCGCGCACGACGCGAGCTTCGGGTACTTCGCAAACCCCGCGATCGAAACGATCTCGATCATCTTCATGGTGATCTGCGGCTTCAACTTCTCGCTGCACTTCGCCGCCTGGCACCACCGGAGCATCGGCACGTACCTGCGGGACCCCGAAGCGAAGGCGTGGGTCGGCGCGCTCGCCGTCCTCACCCTCATCTCGGCGGCGACGCTCGTCGTCAACGGGGTCTACGACCCGCTGACGGCGCTGCGCCACGCCGCCTTCAGCGTCGTTTCGGCGGCCTCGACGTCGGGCTTCGGCACGGAGGACTGGTCGGCGTGGCCTTCGGCCCTGCCGATTCTCATCATGCTCTCGGCCGGGTGCTTCTCCTGCGCGGGGAGCACCGGGGGCGGCGTCAAGATGATCCGCCTCATCATCGCGGCCAAGGTCGCCAAGCGCGAATACCTGCGGCTTCTCTACCCGAACGCGGTGCTCCCGCTCACGATCGGGAAGACGACCATCGACGACAAGATCGCCTTCTCGGTGATCGTCTTTCTCGTCGTCTGGGTCTTCAGCACCTTTGCGCTGACGATCGCGCAGCTCATCGCGGGGATGCCGGTCGAAACCGCGATTTC
>NZ_JH605011.1:89443-93477 GCF_000250875.1 Sutterella parvirubra YIT 11816
TCGCCTGCATCACGACCCTCGGGCCGGGGCTGGGTCCCATCGGCCCCTCGGGGAACTACGCCGCGCTCACCGAGCCGCAGCTCGCGATCTGCACCTTCGCGATGCTGATCGGCCGTTTGGAGATCTTCACGGTCTTCACGCTCTTCACCCGCGCGTTCTGGCGCGTGTAGCGCTTCCGGAAACAACGAAGGCGCGCCCGAGAAAAAGCGCGCCTTTCGTCCGGAGAGATCAGTGAATGTCCCGGGACGGGAAACTTCTCGTTAAGGCTTTCCCCACATGATCGCTTCGTCGTGGCGGATCGCCCGCTTGATCATGTCCTTCAGGGGCGCCGTGCGCTGGTAGAGGTGGATCGTCTCGCGGTCCTTCTTCTCATCTTCTGCGGCTTCGCCGTCCTCGATGCGGCGGCGCTCCTCATCGTAGGAGAGGCCCCGCAGGCGCTTCTCCTCCATCTCCTCGCGCGCCTTCACGAGCGCGCGGGCGCGGGCTTCGGCCTCTTCGAGCCGCTTCAAAACGTCGGGCAGATCTTCCGAAGGAATCGCGCCCGTCTCCACGAAGGGCATGCCGATTTCCTTGAAGATGCGTTCAGCGGTCTCGCGGAACATGATGAAGGGCCCCGTCGCGCGGCAGCTGAACATCACCAAAGCCATGGTCTTCTCCCTAATGGCCGGGACCCGAGAGGGCGTCCCGACGGATGATAAAATCGTGCCTGCCCGAATGAGTCCGTGGGGTTCGGCGGCACGACCGTCCGGGCCCCATTTTATCTGTCTTGCTGGAGTCCCAAGAGTGCCCGTCGGCATCTGCATCATCGCGCACGAACCGCTCGCTTCCGCGCTCAAACTCTGCGCGCAGCACGTTTGGAGCGCAACGGGTGACGCCTCTGCGGACGACATCGTCGTCTACGACGTGCCGTCCGATACCGATCCCGAAGTGGGCGTCGCCGAAGCGCGCCGCCTGATCGACGCGCTCCCGCACGAAGACGGCGTGATCGTCTTCACCGACCTGATCGGCTCGACCCCGTCGAACATCGCCCACAAGCTCCTCGACGACGAGCGCGTGCGCGTGATCACGGGCGTCAACCTGAGCGCGATCGTCACGGCGCTGAACGCCCCCAAGGACGATCCCGCCAACCGCGTGATGACCGTCGCCGAATCCGGCGCCCGCGCGGGCATCTCTTCGAGCATCGGCCGCTCCGGCGAAAGGTAGTCCGCATGCAGACCACCACCGTCACGATCCGCAACAAGCTCGGGCTTCACGCCCGACCCTCGGCGCTTCTCTCCAAAACCGCCAACCTCTACGCCTCGAGCGTGACGCTCTCCTGCGGCGCGCGCTCGGTCGACGCGAAGTCGATCCTCGGCCTCATGACGATGGCGATGCCCTGCGGCACGCAGATCACCGTCATGACCGAAGGCCGCGACGAAAAGGAGGCGATGCGCCACATCGTCGAGCTCTTCGAAGAGCGTTTCGGCGAATCCGAATGAGGAGGTCCGCATGACCGAGGAACTCCAGGAAGAGGCCCAAGCCCCCGTACAGTTGGACGGCTTGACGGTCTACCCCGGCGTAGCGGCCGGGACGGTGCAGATCTTCGCTTCGTCCGACCTCGACATCCCGCAGTTCGCGATCGAAAAGAGCCAGGTCCGCGGTGAAATCCTGCGCCTGAGGAACGCCGTGAGCGCCGTCGACAAGCAGATGGCGGCGATGACGGACACGCTCGACGAAGACCTCCCGGCGGAAGCCGCGGCCTTCATCGAAGTCCACCGCACCATCCTCAAGGACCCGACGCTTCTCGCCGATACGAACGAACTCATCAAGACGGAGCTCGTCAACGCCGAATGGGCGCTCTCGCTGCGTCTGGAGCGCGTGCGCCGCGACTTCGAGCAGATCGACGACGACTACCTCCGTCAGCGCGTCGAGGACATCGCGCACGTCGTGCAGCGCGTGCAGCGCACGCTCGCCGGCAGGCGCAGCGAGGCGAGCCTCCTCGACGTCGAAACGGTCGAGGACAAGGTGATCCTCGTGAGCGACCGCCTCGACCCGACCGACATGCTTCAGCTGCGTGAACGCGACGACCTCGACATCGTCGGTCTCGTGCTCGAAGAAGGGAGCGTGACGAGTCACTCGGCGATTCTGGCGCACAGCCTCGAAATCCCGACGCTCGTGGGCGTGACGGGGCTGCGCGAAAGCGCCGCCAACAACCAGCGCGTGCTCCTCGACGCCGACGCGGGCGTGATTGAGCTCAATCCCACGCCCGAGCAGTTGAAGGACGCGCGTCTGCGCATGCGCGAACAGCGCCGCGCGAAGCGGCAGCTCCGAAAGCTCAAAGACGTCTCCGCCGTCACGACGGACGGCACCGACGTCGTGCTGGCCGCCAACATCGCGCTCCCCGACGACTTGGTCGACGTCCACCGCGTGGGCGCCTCCGGGATCGGGCTCTTCCGCACCGAATTCCTCTACCTCAACCGTGAGGACCTCCCCGGAGAAGAAGAGCAGTTCCTCGCCTACCAAAAGATCTTCCGCTCGATGCGGGGGAAATCCGTCGTCATCCGCACGGCGGACTTGGGCGGCGACAAGATGCTCTCGCGCGAATCGATGGCGCTGCTTCGAAACGCCCCCGTCGAAGAGAGCAACCCTGCGCTGGGGCTTCGCGGCATCCGGTTTTCCTTCGCCTACCCCGAACTCCTCACGACGCAGCTGCGCGCGATTCTGCGCGCGGGTGCGGGCGCCGTCGTCAACATCCTCCTTCCCCTCGTGACGAGCCCCGTCGAGGTGCGCCGCTTCCGCGAGATCCTGGAAGAGGTCCGCGCGTCCCTCGAAGCCGAAGAGGCGAAGCTCCCCGAAGCCGTCAACGTGGGCGGCATGGTGGAGGTGCCCGCCGCGGTCGCGGTGCTTCGCGACCTCATTCCGGTGCTCGACTTCTTCTCGCTCGGGACGAACGACCTCGTGCAGTACACGCTCGCCGTCGACCGTACGAACGCCGCCGTGAGCGACTACTACGAGGAGTGCCACCCGGCGGTGCTGCGCCTCATCGCGGAGACGATCCGCCGTGTGACGGGAGCGGGCAAAAGCGTCTCGGTGTGCGGCGAAATGGCCGGGCGCACCGACCTCACCGAATTCTTCCTCGGGCTCGGCTGCCGCGTCCTCTCGATGGACGCCTCCAGGATCCCGAGCGTGAAGAACCGCGTTCTTCAGATCGACTCCGAGGACGCCACGGACTTCTCCCGCGGCATCCTCCACCGCCGCTCCGCCGAGAGCGTGCGCCGCGCGCTCACGGAGCGCGAAACCCGCTTTCAGGTGAACGACCATGCAGAAGAATCCCTTTGACCGTCCGCTCTCGGACGACGAATTCGTCGAGCTCGGCGAACTGCTCGCCGCGATGCCCGAACCGTTCGAGCCGATGGAGGCCGATCACATGGACGGGTATCTCACGGCCATCGCGTGCCTTCCGGTGAGCGCGGCCCCGCAGCCGAGCGGCTGGATGCCCTTCATCTTCGACGCGGAGGGCCGTGAGGACGCCGCGCTCGAGGACCCGCGAGATCAGGACCGCTTGGAAGAGCTGATCTTCCGCCGTTGGCGCATGATCGACGGGCGCATCCGCCGTCAGGAGCCGTGCGATCCGATCGTCTACGAAATCGAGGACGACCGCGGGCACCCGGTGTGCGGGTTCGACGGCATCGCCGCCATCGCGCCCTTCGCGGCGGGGTTCCTGGAAGGCATGGACCGTTGGCCGGGGCTGCGTGAATCCGGCGACGAGCTCGTGACGAGCGCGCTCCTCGGGATTCTCCGGCACCTCCCCGAGGAGCTGATCGGCGACCTTGAAGAAATCAGGAACGACCTCGACCTCGAGAGCCCGCTCGAAAACCTCGATCAGGCGATCGAGGACATCGCGGAGAGCGTCGCGGAAATCTGCACGGTGACGCGCGGCATCACGAAGCCCGCGCCGCGCGCCGCGAAGCGCCCCATGCGCGGCCCCAAGGCCCCGGGCGCGCGCGGTCCCCGCGGGCCGCAGGGCGGCAGAGGCGGTTTCAGCGGCAACGGCG
>NZ_JH605012.1:0-4270 GCF_000250875.1 Sutterella parvirubra YIT 11816
CAGCACATTTCAATTTGGACAGCAGTGGGTGTTGCGGTTATGATTGGCGCATGACGAAGGAACCGAAGGCCTCCGCGGCCCGAAATTCCCGTCTGAAAGGAAGTCCCGAACGGGAACGGTCCCGCCGGGCTTCCGAAGCGGTTTCACGATGAGTGCCGAGGAGGTACGTCATGAGAATTCACAACGTCGGACTTCGCCGTCCCAAGCACCTGATGTGCTTTGCGACGCGTTCCTGCTTCGACTTCCACCGCTTCATCTCCAATCGACTCTAAGAGTCCGTCCCCCGCCGACGCACGGGTCGCCCTTGACCTGTCCGTCCGCATCCCTTTCGCTCGTTCCCCGGCGACAACCTACCGCACAACCCCCGCTGCGCCACACGCACGGGATCGAGGAACCTGCCGAAACACCCAACGCCCCAAGTTCGACCAGACAGAAAAAAACGGCAGCCTTTTTGCGCATAGAGCGCATCAAGACCGCCGTCCAAAATGTCGCCTGCGCTACGGTTTGCCTCCAGAGCGAGTCGACTTGCGGCACCACCGGCCCGTCGAAAGGACGGATTTGCAGTGCCAGCTGCGAATTTTACCTCAAAGACGGGCGACGCTGAAAAAACTCCAAAGAGGTAAGAAACATGCGTCAACTCAAAGTTGCAGCCACGCCCGACACGATCAGCGCCTTCCGCTGCCGCCGTGAAGTCGTCGACTTCGAAAAGTGCGACCTGGCGGAAGTCTCCGTCGTGGTCGTCACGCCCGTCGAAGCCGAAGGCTTTGCGATCGCCCGCATCGAAGACACCGGCTTCGGCATCCCCGTCGTCGTGATGACGGACATTGATGCGCTTCCCGACACGCTGGTCGGCAAGGTGGCGAGCGTCATCAACCGCAACGTCTGCGACGCCGAACTCTTCGGCCGCAAGATCGACACGCTCGCCCAGAAGTACGAAGACGACATCCTGCCGCCCTTCTTCGGGTCGCTCCAGGACTACGTCGCGCAGGGCTACACGCAGTTCGACTGCCCGGGCCACCAGGGCGGCGCCTTCTTCCGCCGTCACCCGGCCGGCCGCGAATTCGCCGAATTCTTCGGTGAAAACGTTTTCCGCGCCGACCTCTGCAACGCCGACGTCTCGATGGGCGACCTCCTCATTCACGAAGGCGCCCCCTGCGCCGCGCAGCAGGCGGCCGCCAAGATCTACAACGCCGACAAGACGTACTTTGTTTTGAACGGCACGAGCTCCTCGAACAAGGTCGTGCTGAACGCCCTCCTCGCCCCGGGCGACCTCGTCCTCTTCGACCGCAACAACCACAAGTCGAACCACCACGGCGCCCTCATCATGGCGGGCGCGACCCCGGTCTACCTTGAAACCGCGCGCAACCCGTACGGCTTCATCGGCGGGATCGACGACCACTGCTTCGAAGAAGACTACCTGCGCGGCCTCATCCGCGAGGTCGACCCGAAGCGCGCCGACGCGAAGCGTCCGTTCCGCCTCGCCGTCATCCAGCTCGGCACCTACGACGGCACGATCTACAACGCCCGCCAGGTCGTCGACCGCATCGGTCACCTCTGCGACTACATCCTCTTCGACTCCGCGTGGGTCGGGTACGAACAGTTCATCCCGATGATGAAGGACTGCTCGCCGCTGCTCCTCGACCTCGGTCCCGAAGACCCGGGCATCCTCGTCACGCAGTCCGTGCACAAGCAGCAGGCCGGGTTCTCCCAGACCTCGCAGATCCACAAGAAGGACTCGCACATCAAGGGTCAGCCGCGCTACTGCCCGCACAAGCGCTTCAACAACGCCTTCATGATGCACGCGTCGACCTCGCCCTTCTATCCGCTCTTCGCCGCGCTCGACATCAACGCGAAGATGCACGAAGGCGAATCGGGCCGCCGCCTCTGGGACGACTGCGTGCGCGTCGGCATCGAAGCCCGCAAGCAGCTCGCCCGCACCTGCAAGTACATCCGTCCCTTCATCCCGACCGAAATCGACGGCAAGCCCTGGCAGGACCACCCGACCGACATGATCGCGAACGACCTCCGCTTCTTCGCGTTCGAGCCGGGCGCCAAGTGGCACAACTTCGAGGGCTACGGCAAGTCCCAGTACTTCGTCGACCCGTGCAAGTTCCTGCTCACGACGCCGGGGATCCACCCCGAGACGGGCGAATACGCCGACTTCGGCGTCCCCGCCACGATTCTCGCGAACTTCCTCCGCGAAAACGGCATCGTGCCCGAAAAGTGCGACCTGAACTCCATCCTCTTCCTCATGACGCCGGCCGAAGACCGCGCCAAGATGGAGCACCTCGTCACGCAGATCGCGCGCTTTGAGCGCTTCCTCGACGCGGACGCCCCGCTCGCCGAAGTCCTCCCCTCGATCTACAAGGCGAACGAAGCGCGCTACGCGGGCTACACGATCCGCCGCCTCTGCCAGGAAATGCACGACTTCTACAAGGCGGGCGACGTGAAGACCCTCCAGAAGAAGATGTTCCGTGCGGAATTCCTCCCGAAGCGTCCGCTCCAACCGCAGGCCGCGCACTACGAGTTCATCCGCGGGAACGCCGAGCTCGTCGCGCTCGAAAAGGCCGAAGGCCGCATCGCGGTCGAAGGCGCGCTTCCCTACCCGCCGGGCGTGCTCTGCGTCGTCCCGGGCGAAGTCTGGGGCGGTGCCGTCCAGCAGTACTTCCTCGCGCTCGAAGAAGGCATCAACCGCTTCCCGGGCTTCTCCCCCGAACTTCAGGGCGTCTACATCCAGCAGGACCCCGACGGCCGCAAGCGCGCTTACGGATACGTGCTGACCGAAGAAAAAGCCCGCGAAATGCTCGGCTGAGCTTCGTGAACGACTAACGACGAACGCAGCCCGGAGGGTCGAAAGCCCTCCGGGCGGACGGAACTCACCCTCTTTCAAGGAGACAACACCATGTCTTCGACCAAATCGAACAAGATGTCGGTCACGCAGCTCACGCTCCTGACCGCCCTCAACATGATGGGCTCGGGCATCATCATGCTCCCGACGAAGCTTGCCGAAGTGGGCACGCTCTCGATCCTCTCCTGGCTCGTCACCGCGACGGGCTCCACGGCGCTCGCCTACGCCTTCGCGAAGTGCGGCATGCTCTCGCGCAAGGCGGGCGGCATGGGCGGCTACGCCGAGTACACGTTCGGCAAGTCCGGCGCCTTCCTCGCGAACTACACCTATGCGGTCTCGCTCGTCATCGCGAACGTCGCGATCGCGATCACCGTCGTGGGCTACCTCTCCGCCTTCTTCGAGATTTCGCTCTCGCCCGTCATGACCTGCCTGGCGACGATCGCCACGCTCTGGATCTGCACGGTGCTCAACTTCAAGGGCCCGAAGATCACCGGCTACATCTCGAACTTCTCGGCTTGGGGTGCGATTCTCCCGGTGACGGCGCTTTCCGTCTTCGGCTGGTTCTGGTTCAGCCCCGACATGTACGTCGCGAGCTGGAACCCCAACAACATCCCGTTCTTCGACGCGGTCTCCGCCTCGATCTCGATGACGCTCTGGGCGTTCCTCGGCCTTGAATCCGCCTGCGCCAACTCCGAAGCCGTCGACAACCCCGAAAAGAACGTGCCGAAGGCCGTTCTGGGCGCCACGCTCGGCGTCGCGACCATCTACATCCTCTCGACCAACATCGCCGCGGGCATCGTCGGCAACGCGGAACTCGTCCAGTCGACCGCCCCCTTCGGGCTCGTCTTCGCGACGATGTTCAACGGCACGGTCGGCAAGGTCGTGATCGGCATGATGGTGGTCTCCTGCGCGGGTTCGCTCCTCTCCTGGCAGTTCACGATCGCCCAGGTCTTCAAGAGCCTCTCCGACGCGAAGTTCTTCCCGAGCGCCTTCTCGAAGCTCACGAAGGACGACGCCCCGGTGGTCGGCATGACGCTCATCACGCTCACGCAGAGCGCCCTCTCGTTCCTCACGATCAGCCCGTCGCTCTACAAGCAGTTCAACGTCCTGGTCGACCTCGCCGTCGTCACGAACGTGATGCCCTACCTCCTCTCGATGGCGGCCGTTCCGGTGCTGCTGCGCTCGGAAAAGGTCGGCGGCGGCATGGCCACGATCGTGAAGTTCTGCGCCTTCATCGGCACGGTCTACAGCCTCTACGCGCTCTACGCCGCGGGCTTTGAAGCGATGATGTACGGGTCGCTCGCGACCTTCGCCGGCTGGGCCTTCTTCGGCGTCGCCGCCGAACGGCTCCACGACAAGGAAGCGGCCGCTGCGGCTTAAACTTCACCTCTGAACCTTCCGGCGGCGGGAGCCCCAAGGGCT
>NZ_JH605012.1:4330-6106 GCF_000250875.1 Sutterella parvirubra YIT 11816
GGCGGGAGCCCCAAGGGCTCCGGCCGCCGGACCTTTCCCGAAGCACCCCGCCGAAAGGGTCGACGCTTCGGAAAAGGTCCCCGGGCGGTGCGCCGACCTTGCGGTTCGGCGCGCCGTTCTTCGTTTTCCCACGTTTCCCTCATGCTGACCGGCATTCTCTTCGCGCTCGCCGCCTGCCTCGTTTGGGGCTCGACCTACGTCGCGCCCCTGATTTTGAGCGACTACTCACCGGTGCTGATCACGCTCGTGCGCTACACCGTCTTCGGCGCGGTGTGCGTCGCCTTCGTCGCTTCGCAGCTCCGACGCGCTCTGCGCACCTCCGCGCGCGACCGGCTCCTCGCCGTCGCGCTCGGGATCGTCGGGAACCTCATCTACTTCTGGCTCATCACCGAAGCGGTCGTGCGCGTGGGGGGCGCCGTGGCCGGCGCCTTCACGTCGATGATTCCCGTCGTCTGCACGATCACCGCGAACCTCACCGCGAGGCGTCCTCTCCCCTGGAAGCCGCTCGCCCTGCCCCTCGTGATGATTCTCGGGGGCCTCGTCGTCTTCAACGCAGAGGAGTTCGCGCGGCTCGAAGGCCACGCGTTCTTTGCGTCCGGCGCCGACTTCGCCCTCGGCGTCGCCGCGGCTCTGGGGTCGGTCGCGATCTGGACGTGGTTCCCGCTCTCGAACAGCCGGTGGCTCCGCGAACACCCGGGCTTTCCCGGCTCGCTTTGGCTCGCGATGCAGGGCGCGGCGCTTCTGCCCGTTTCTCTGGCCGGCTTGGCCTTTCTCCCCGAAGCCTCGGGGCTCCTCGGCAGAATCAACGCGACCTTCATCTTTTGGATTTTCGTCATGGCGATCGGGTGCTCCTGGGTCGGAAACGCGCTTTGGAACGCCGCGAGCCGCAGGATGCCAGCGGTTCTGATCGGACAGATGCTCGTCTTCGAGACGCTCGCTGCGGTCCTCTACGCGTCCCTTTGGCAAGGCGAAACCGTCACGCTCACCGCCGCGGTCGGGCTCGCCGCGGAACTTCTCGGGATCGCCCTCACCGTACGGCTCTGCAGTGCGCAGGAACCCCCGTCCGAAGCCCCGAAAGAAGGCCCGAACGACGGGGCGGCTAAAAAAGTTGGTGAAACCCCTTGCCAAACGTCGTCGGGATGTGTATAGTTCTGCTTCTGCACTTCGGAGCGGCTGTAGCTCAGTTGGATAGAGTATCTGGCTACGAACCAGAGGGTCGTGGGTTCGAATCCTGCCAGCCGCGCCAACCGAAACGCAGAACACAATTTGGATGCGGCTGTAGCTCAGTTGGATAGAGTATCTGGCTACGAACCAGAGGGTCGTGGGTTCGAATCCTGCCAGCCGCGCCATCCTCCTTCTCTCCTTTCCGGGACGAAAGGGCGGTGATGGCAGCAAGAAGAGGCGTGCTTGAAAAAGCGCGCTTTTTTGTTGCCCTAAATCTCAAAATGATCCTTTGCTCCGTCGGCGCCCCGGCACTTCCCCGCCCGCGATCCCAAGCACTTGGGGCGCACTTCTCCGAAGTCCTGCGCCCCGGCGTCCCCGCAGATTCGAGCCTTCCACGGCTGCCTAAAATTTAAGCAAACCGCTAAGCCCTTGATTCCTCGGAGATCCATCGCCGCAATCGTTCTCCACGATCATGTTATGCACAATTTCTGTGAACAACTTCTGCGGCCGACGGTGGAGAAGCCCCTTTTCCGACCCCTCACGCGCTTCCTCTCTTCGCTACGTCTGCGGGCGTCAAGAAGATCTGTCCGCCGGGTTCTCCACCGCTCTTCC
>NZ_JH605013.1:0-13909 GCF_000250875.1 Sutterella parvirubra YIT 11816
CAGGTCCGAAATACGTACCCTCATCCCATGGCGGTCTCGGGGTAGTGCGCGAGCCGGTAGGCGGTCTCTTCGCGTTGGAACTTCTCCACGGCTTCGCGGGCCTTCCGGGGCCAGTCCTTCTGGTCCGCGGCGGCGAGAAGCTTCTTGGAGAAGACCGCGGAGGTGACGGAGAGAAACTCGTCCACTGCGGCGCCCGCGACGCGGTCTTCTTCGCGGAGGCTCGGGAGGATTTCGTTTCGCCAACCGTTCAAGACCGCGCGGACTTCGTCCAACACCCGATCGGGCTCACCCTTTTTGAGCGCCCCCGAGCCCTTCACCATCGGGCGGATCGCCGCCTTGAAGGCGGCGCGGATCCCCAGGCCGAAGCGCTTCAGGGCGCGCTCGCGGCGTTCCTTCGGGCGCTTGAGCGCGACGGCCAAAAGCTCCCGCGAGACGCCGCCCGCGAGAAAGGTCGAGAGCGGACGCTGCGGCGGGCGCATGCGGACGTAGTTCTTGAGGTTCCGGAGAAACTCCTCGCTCGGGTACGTGTCGCGGTTGACGAGGAGCACCGCGGGAAGAAAGAAGTACGTCTCCACCGCGTAGCGGCAGTCCGTGTCGCCCGGGGCCATGACAAGGCCCTGCTTGAATTCGATCTGTCGGCTCCCGTGAAGCCGGATGCTCTCGGCGACGCGCATGGTGAACCTCCTGCCTGACCTTCCGAGATTACCTCAGAAGAACGTGCCCCACAGCACCCACAGCGCAAGTCCGATGAAGACGAACCCGGTGATGCGGGTCATGAGAATGGGCCCGTTCCCCTTCATGAGGAACCGGCGGGCGTGCCCGGCGGCGACGGCGTAGGCGATCATCGTCGCGAACACCATCAGGACGTAGACCGAGACCAAAAGCGTCACCTGCGGGACGTAGGGAATCGCGGGGTCGATGAACTGAGGAAGGAGCGACACCGCGAAGATCATCGGCTGCGGGTTCGTGAGCGAAATCACGATCGCCTTCACGAAGAGCGTGCGGCCGCTCTCTTCGCCCCCGAAGCCCGGCGCGTGCGCGCGCGGGGCCGAAGCCAGGAGCTTCTTGACGCCCAGGTAGACGAGCACCCCGGCGCCCGCGGTCTTCACCGCGGCGAAGAGCTTCGGGCTCGCCGCCATGATGACGCCCAACCCCGAGACGGCCAGCACGAAGAGGATCCCGATCCCGAGCGCGAGCCCCAGGGCCGCGCCCACCGTCCGGCGCCAACCGTTTTCGACCGCGAGCGTCACGATCATCACGACGCCGAGACCGGGCGTGAGGATGTTGACCCAACTCGTCAGGAGAAAGAGTGCGAAGTGTTCGCTCATCGCGCCGCTCCTTCGGTCGCGTCCTCGGAAGACCCGTCGGCGTGGGGAGCGTCGGGTGCCTCAGAAGCTTCCCGGTCCTTGGCCGCCTCCGCCTCCGCTTCGCGCAGGAGCGCCGCGACGGCTTGATTGAGCACGTCGGGCGTCACCGGCTTCTGGAGCACCTGCGGCATCTTCTCGGGGCGTTCGCCGTCGGCCTGACGGAGTTCTTCGAGGTCGGCTTCAATGAGGTCCGCCGCCACCGCCGTCACGACGACGGTGGGCACCGCACGGCCGACGAGGCGCTCCAGCCTCGCCGCGAATTCGATCCCCGTCGGCTCGTCTTCGCCGAAGTTGTAGTCGGTGATCAAGACGAAGGGCTTCCCGTCCGTCCCTTCCGCCTCTTCGGCGTGCGCGAGGAAGGCGGAGAGCGTCGTTTCGTCGGGCGTACCGGAATCCACCACGTCGGCGCCCCAGCTGCGGAGCGTCGCCGCCAGGGCTTCCCGCACGGTCGGATTGTCTTCGAGGAGCGCCGCATGCGCGCGGATCGTCTCCAACGCGCGGCGCGCAGGACGCCCGCCCGGAAGGGCGGCGCCGGCGCCGCCCGGCGTCACGGCGATCCTGAAGACGCTCCCGCGGCCCGGGCGCGAGCCCACGGAAATCTTCCAGTCGAGCTGCTTCGCCAAGCCCTTCACGATCGAGAGCCCGAGACCGAAGCCCGACCCCGGGCGGTCCATGCCGGCGCGCCCGCGGTAGAAGGTTTCGAAAATGCGCTGGGTCTCCTCCGCGCTCATCCCGGGGCCGGAGTCGTAGACCCCGAAGACGATGCGGCCGTCGAAGCGCCTCGCCCCGAGGACCACCTCGCCCTCGGCGGTGTAGCGAAGCGCATTGGTGAGGAAATTGCGAAGCCCCCGGAGGAGCAGCTGCCGGTCGGTGCGCACCGTCGCGTCGGGAGGGAGCCTCGTCGCGGTGTGGAATTGAAGCCCGGCTTTGGCGGCCTGCGGCGCGAATTCTTCCTGAAGCTGCCCCAGCACGTCGGCGACGGCCACGTCTTCGACGTGGATCTCGACGCGCCCGAACTCCATGCGGGTGACTTCGAGGACCTGCTCGACCAGGGTCGAGATCGACGTGGAGACGGCGGTCAGCTGCTGGACGACGGGCGCCGTCTGGGGCGTGGTGCGCCGCTGCAGGATATCGAGGTAGATCCCCATCGCCTGAAGGGGCTGACGGAGGTCGTGATTCGCCGCCGCGAAGAAGCGGGCGCGCTTCGCGCTCTCGGCTTCCGCGGCCCGGCGCGCATTCTGCGCGCGGTGGATTTCGGTGCGAAGGCGCAGCACCAGACGTTGGTTCTCGGCGTCGGTGAGGATCGAGCTCACGACCATTTCGGACAACCTGCGGCCGCAATAGAAGATGAAGACCGTCACCGCGACGATGATCACGGAAATCAGCGTGCGGCTCACGGAGTACTGCACCGCGACCGCGACGGTCAGGGGCGCCAGGGAGAGGAGCGTGAAGGCGGTGAGGCTCGGCATCCAGCACGCATAGACGGGCCAGCTCGCGAAGGTCACGGCGACGATGACGGCCACGGTCGTCACCTGCGTGACGCCCGAGACCGGAAACGGGAACACCGCCCCGGCGATTCCCCAAACGAGCCCCGCCCCGAAGGCGAGCCACGTCCAACGGCGGATCCAGATGCGCACCCGCGCGACCCGCTCGCGGTCGCGCCAGAAGTTCCTCGCAAAGAGAAGCGACATGTAGATGACGATCAACCCCAGCACGGCCCAAACGACGAGAAACCACTGGCTCATTCCGGACTCCCAGAAGAGCCCGAGAAGGGATACCATCCCGACGAACTGCGCCGCCAAGGCGACGGGGTGAAGCCTCAGCATCGAGTGGATGAGCTTCACGAGCGTGCGCGCGGTGATGCTGCGCGCGGCGGGGGTGAGGAAGAACGCCTTCAGAAAGTCCCGCGTGCGGCGGGCGGTGCGGGCCGTACGACCTTTCCTGCCGTTGAGGCCGTCTTTCGCTGCGGAGGTCACGAGGAGAGCCCTCCTTCCAGAAGAGCGCCGACCGACGCGAGGTGCGCTCGGCCCTCGCCGACAGTGAGTTCGGCTTCAACGCCGAAGGGCACCGCGCGGCGCTCCGCCCCGTGCCCGATGGGGAAGTCCGAGACGAGCGCCGTCCCGGCGGGGAGAATGCTCCGGATGAAGGCGACGGCGTCCGCGAGCCGGAAGTCGTTCGTCCACTTGGCGGCGCGGTCGGCCCCGGCGAAGTTCCCGAGGAGCACGGCGCGCTGGTGCCCGAGGATCCCGGCGTCGGCAAGTTGAAGGAGCATCCGCTCGATCCGGTAGGCGCTCTCGCCCACGTCTTCGAGGTAGAGGATCCCGCCCGACATCCGTTCGGCGTCAAGCCACGGCGTCCCGACGAGGCTCGTCACCATCGCGAGGTTGCCGCCCCAGAGGAGTCCCCGCTGCGTGAAGGACCAGGCGTCGGCCGACGCCGTCTTCCAGGAGAAGCCCGGCCAGGCTTCGGGCGTGGTCTTGGCGGCCGCGAAGAACGCCTCGACGCTCTCTTTGTTCAACGTCGTCGGCGCGTCGGGCGTGTTGACGAGGTGCGCAAAGGAACTCAGCGTCGGCCCGTGCCAGGAGGCGCGGCCGGTCTTGGTCCAAAGCGCCGCCTGGTACGCCGTGAAGTCCGAAAACCCCATCGCGGGGATCTTGGATTCGGCAAGAGCCGACCAGTCGAAGCGCCGCAGAAGCCGCGTCATCCCGTAGCCGCCGCGAAGCGCGAGCACAAGATCCGCGTCCGAGGTCGCCGCCCGCATCCACGCGAGCGCTCGCGCCTCGTCCGTATCGGAAAACCGCCCGACGCTTCGCATGACGCCGTAGAGCGTCGCCGAGGCGCCTTGGGTTTCGAGCCAACGGAGGCCCTTTTCAAGGAGGGCGTGGTCGACCTCGCCCTCGGGGGTGAGAAGCTGGCGCGAAGGCGCCGCCACGGCGACGTGAAGGCCATCAAGAGGCAGGTCTTCAAGAGGCCTCACGGGACCATCGGATTCCGGCATTTTGGGGTTCGCGGGCATCAGGGCCTCACTTCGCGCGGCGCGCGGCAAAAAAGTCGGAGAGAAGCTTCGCGGCGGCCTCGGCCCCCACGCCCGACGTGACGTGCGGGCGGTGGTTGACGCCGGGGACGGCGAAGAGTTCCAAGGCGCCCGCCACCGCGCCGCGTCGGGGGTCAGGCGCCCCGTAGACGATCCGCGCGCAGCGCGCCTCCGCGATCGCCCCCGCGCACATCGGGCAGGGTTCGAGCGTGACGTAGAGCGTGGTGCCGTTCAAGCGGTGGTTCCCGAGCTTTCTCGCCGCCTCCCGCATCACGAGCACCTCGGCGTGCGCCGTCGGATCCTTGTCGCGGATCGTGCGGTTGCCCGCACGGGCGACGATCTCGCCCTCCCTCACCAACACCGCCCCGACGGGGACCTCACCCGCGGCGCCCGCGGCCTCGGCCTCCTTTTGGGCTTCCGCCATGAAGCGCGCGTCCGCCTCGTCGTCGATGAGGGGCGCGGGCGGCGCGTTCACCTCGCGGTTGCGGGCTTGGAGCGCTTCGCGGGCGCGCCGGCGGCGCTCCTCCAGAATCACCTGGGCGCTTTCGATCTCGTCCAAAAGCCTGCAGCGGGAGACGTCGATCCGGGGTTCGAGCCTGGAGACGAAACCACCGTCCGTTTCTTCCAAAAGCCCCCAGGATTTGGCGAGCGCGATCAATTCTTCGGGTTCGGCGCGCAGCCAATCGGCTTCGTCGCGAAGGAATCCCTTGACGGCGCGCTCCAGCGCCTCGCTGTCGAACGTCCCCTCGGGGACGCCCAAAAGCATCGCGCCCGCGACGACCCTCAGGTCGTCTTCGTTCGCGCGTCCGATCGACTCGAGTCCGGCGCCGCGGCGGATCGAGAGCGCGGTGAAGCGCTCGACGTCCGCGGTCGAGTAGTCGGGCTGAAGCATGCGGTAGGCGCTCACGGGCGGGCTCTCCTAAAATAGGCGCGGAAACCTTCCCGAAAACACAATCTTTTCTTCGGAACGCCGCGCCATGCTGAGACTGAACGTTGCGGCCGCACTGTCGGCCGCGCTTCTTGGAATTGTACCCGCCGCCGCTTGGGCCTCCGCCCAAAGCGAGAAGCTCGCAACCTGCCTGCACCAGAACGCGGGCCAGGCCGACAAGGAGGCGCTCGTCCAGTGGGCGTTTGTCGCGATCGGCCGCACCTCGCCCGCCCGCGAAGTGGTCCGCATCCCCGACGCGAAGACCCGCCAGGTCGAATCGAACGCGCAGAAGATGCTCACCCGCCTCGTCACGAAGCACTGCGCCCGCGAGGCGGCGACGCTCGCCTTCACCGACCCCAAGAACGGCCTGCAGGACACTTTGGGCGAGCTCGCCCGCAAGCTCGCCGCGGACGAGTTGAAGAAGCGCGTGAACCCCGTGCTTCCGCTCACGATCACGGATCTGCTCAAGCCCTGAGCGGGCTCGGATTCGGCGGGTTCCCTGCCCGCCCCCGAACGACTTCGGCCCCGGTTCCCCGGGGCCGATTCGTTTCGGAGCCTATGGGTGGTGGCTTCAGCAACGCTGAGCCGTCAGTCTTCCTTCTCCGACGCCTGAGGATGCTGCGCCTCCTCCCAACGCTTCGCCGTGTCGAGCCACGGGGCCGCGCCCGTCCCGAAGACGGAGCCCGCGATGGTCGCGACTTCGGTCGTCATCGGGATCCGCCCCGCGAGGAGCTTTTCAAAGTCGTCCGGGCGCATCCCGAACCACTTCGCCGCCACCGTGGCGGGCGTGTCGTCCAACACTTCCGCAAGGAGGACGCCCGGGTGGAGCGCCGCCCCCGTATCCCGGGACTTCCCCGCCCCGCGCTTCGGCGTCGATGCGTTGGGCTTCATCGCGCGGACTCCAAAATCGCGGCCACGTCCGCGGCCGCCAGGGGGAGAAGCTTCCCGACGGTGCCCGCGCCGCAGCAGCGGCGGGCGATCTCTTCGGTCGGGCAGTCCTTCGCGCCCAGTTCCTCCAGCGTCTGCGGAAGCCCGATCGAGGCCGTCCACGTGCGGAACTTCGCGATCCCCAACGCAATCGTCTTCTCCGCCGTTTCCTGCGGCGCGACGCCCATGACGTTCACCGCGAAGGCTTCAAAGCGCGCGGGGCGAAGCGCCGCGACGTAGCGCATCCACGCCGGGATCACGACCGAGAGGCCCGTCCCGTGCGTGATCGATTCGCGCCAGCCCGAGATCGCGTGTTCGATCGCGTGGCAGGCCCAGTCCTCTTCGCGGCCCATGCCGAAGTAGCCGTTGTGCGCGAAGCTCCCCGCCAACCCCGCCTGGCACCAGGCGTCGTAGTTGCTCGGATCCTCATAGACCTTCGGGGCCGTCTCGATGATCGTGCGCATGGCCGCTTCGGCCTGGCCGTCGACGTACTGGGTGTTTTCGGTCGCGGAGAAGTAGCGCTCCATGATGTGGGAGCACATGTCCACGAGCCCCGCGCCGATCTGCGTGCGCGGGAGCGTCGCAAAGCGTTCCGGATTGATGAAGGCGGCCTTCGGGCGGATGCACTCGGCGCCGACGCCCGTCTTCGTTTCGCCGTGCGTGATCACGCAGCGGATCGACTGTTCGGACCCGGCCGCCGGAATCGTGAGCACCGCGTAGATGGGGAGCGCCTTCTCAGCGACGCGCTTCCCCGTGAAGAAGTCCCAAACGTCCGCCTTCGGGTCGTCGGCGAGCATCAACGCAATCGCCTTCGCCGTGTCGATGACGCTCCCGCCCCCGACCGCGATCACCGCGGCGGGCGCTTCGCCGCGGAAGGCTTCCGCGGTTTCCTTGACGAACGAGAGCCTGGGATTGGGCTGCACCCCGCCCTTCTCAAAGACCTCCAGCCCGGCTTCCGTGAGCGAGGCCGTCACGAGCCCGAGGAGGCCCGAACGCTTGGCGGAACCCCCGCCGTAGACGACGAGCACCTTGCCGCCGACGCCCGTCTGGGCGGCGACGAGGCCGCCGATCTTCGCTTCAGCCGTGCGCCCAAAGACGAGGCGCGTGGGATTGCAGTAGGAAAAGTCGAGCATGGGGGAGTCCTCTGAATCTGTGGTGGGTCAAGACAACCCCTGAAGGATACTCCCCCGCGGCCGGAAGAGGAACCGGCAAAAACCGTCTTCCCCGGCCCAATCTCAAATCATTCGGCGACGCCGGGTCTCAAAGAGGCAGACCGCGGCCGCGGCGCCGACGTTCAAGGACTCGCACGCGGCTTCGATCGGGATGAGGCGCCGCGCATCGGCGACGGCGAGAGCGGCGTCGGACACCCCCGGTCCCTCGGCCCCCATGATCCAGGCGACGGGGCCATCCGTCGCCATCGGGGCCGTGAAGAGGTTCTCACCCCCGCGCGCGTCCGCGGCTAGGATCTGCCCCTTGAACGCGCCCCTGAAGGCTTCGGGCGTCACGCCCTCGAAGATCCGCGCGCCGAAGTGCGCGCCCATCCCGGCGCGGAGCACCTTCGGGGCCCAGAGCTGCGCGGTGCCCGGAGACGCCGCGATCGTGCGGAAGCCCGCCGCCACCGCGGTGCGGATCAAGGTCCCCGCGTTCCCCGCATCCTGAATGCCGTCGAGGTAGAGCACGTCCGCGCTCCCGAAGTCGAGCGCGTCCGTCTTCGGGACCGGCATCTCGCACATGATCCCGACGCCGTGCTCGACGGGCGCCAACTCGTCGTAGAGGCGGTCGGCCAGGACGTAGACGCGGGCGTTCTTCTCCCGCATCAGCGCTTCGGCGAGGTCCAAGGCCTCGTCCGTCGCGGTCTTCTCTGACAAAAGCACCGCATCGACCGCGATCTTGGGGTTCTCTAGCGCCGACTCGGCCAAATGGATCCCTTCGATCAGGGTCGCGCCTTCGCGCTTCACCGCGCGGGCTTCCTTCGCGAGCTTCCGCCAGCGCTTCATGCGGGGGTTGGCGTCGCTTTCGATGATGGTTCGGCTCATTTACTCTTCCACTTCGCGGGCTTCGCCCGACGCGAGCATGCTTTTGACGGGTTCAAAGGAGCGGCGGTGCACGGGAAGCACACCCAGCGTGCGGATCGCCTCGATGTGCGCGGCGGTGCCGTAGCCGGCGTGCTTCGCGAAGCCGTAGCCGGGCCAGCGCTCATCGTAATGCGCGACCAGCTCGTCGCGCGCGGTTTTCGCGAGAATCGATGCGGCGGAAATGGCCGGCACCTTGGCGTCGCCCTTGACGATCGCCTCGACCGGAACATTCAACCGCGGCGTGCGGTTCCCGTCGACGACGACGCGGGTGGGCGCGACCTTCAGGCCCTCCACCGCGCGCGTCATCGTCGCCATCGTGCTCTGCAGGATGTTGATGCGGTCGATCTCCTCCACCTCACCCCACGCGACGCACCAGGCAAGCGCCTTTTCGCGGATTTCGCGGGCAAGCGCCTCGCGCTTCTTCGCGGTGAGCTTCTTGGAGTCCGCCAACCCTTCGATCGGGCGCGCGGGATCGAGGATCACCGCGGCCGCGCAGACGGGCCCGGCCAGGGGGCCGCGTCCGGCTTCGTCGACCCCGGCCACGTACCGGTCGGCGTCTTCGCCCCAGAGCGACCCGCCGAAGAGATCGTCTTCAGCGGGGAGCGGTTGGGCGGTGGAGTTCTTCTTCGGCATGGGTTCCTTATCAACGACGACGCCCGCACGGGCTCCTGGGCCCCGCACGGGCGTGGGTTTTGTGGCCGGACGGCCGTCCGGCCTCAGAGGGCGTCTCAGCGGCCGCCCGCGCGGCGCTTCGTCATCTCCATGATGACGTCGGCGGCGAGGTTGGGCGTGTCCGCAATGAGGCTCTCGTGGAGCGCACTGAAGCGTTCCTGGAGTTCCTTGCGGCGGACGTCGTTCGTGATCGCGTCTTCGAGCGCGTACGAGATCGGGTCGGCTTCGCAGAAGTACTGGAGGAATTCCGGCACGACGTTTTCGCCCAAAAGGATGTTGGGAAGCGAGACGTGGCGGATCAACGCCTTCTTCTGCATGATCATGCCGGTCAACGCAGGCATCTTGTAGCCCACCACCATCGGCTTCTTGTAGAGCGCGCACTCCAGCGCCGCGGTGCCCGAAGCGACCAGCACGGCGTCGGCCGCCTCGATCATGCGGTGGCTCTTCCCGACCGCGATCTTCATGAACTTCGCGAGGCGCGGGCGCAGGCTCGCGTGGAAGATCACGTCGGCGCGGGCCTTTTCGTCCGCGACGGGGATGAGGACGTGCATGTCGCCCAAGCGGTGGAGCACCTTCTCAACCGCGTCGAAGAAGGCCGGGCCGCAGCCCTTCACTTCGTCGATGCGAGAGCCCGGCATCAGCGTGACGACGGGAAGGCCGTCGTCCACTTCGAATTCGCGACGGGCACCCATCGTGTCGGGTTCCATCGGAATGACGTTCGCGAGCGGGTGGCCGACGTATGTCGCGGGGATCCCGGCGCGCTTGTAGAGGTCGACTTCGAAGGGGAAGACGAGAAGCATGTGGTCGACCGCACGGCGCACGTCCTGGATGCGTTCGGGACGCCAGGCCCAAATAGACGGGCTCACGAAATGCACCACGGGAACGCCCTTGCGGCGAAGCTTCGCTTCGAGCCCGAGGTTGAAGTCCGGGGCGTCGACGCCCACGAAGACCTGCGGCATCGAGTCGGCGAACCGGCGCACGAGGTCGGAGCGCAGACGCACGAGGCGCGGCAGGTGCGAGAGCACCTCGACGTAGCCGCGGACGGAGAGCTCACGGATGTCGTGCCAGGCATGGAACCCCGCCTCGACCATGCGCGGGCCGCCCACGCCGTACTGCGGCGCGCCCTGCATGCGGCGTGCGACTTCGGGGATGACGAGGCTCGCGATGAAGTCGCCGCTCGCTTCGCCCGCGAGCCAGATGGCGCCGTTCTTCTCGGGGGTGGGAACAAGGTGATGGTTGCCCATGCTTCTCTCCAGTAATCTTTCTCGGGGTCTTCTTGGGGAATGCTTCGGAAATGCTTCGGAAACGGGGTCGCGTCCGGTGTCTTCAGCTGCGGATGATGCCGCGCTTCGACGCCGCGACGAATTCGCGGAAGTGGCGGAGTTCCTGCGCGGCCGCGGGGAATTCGGCTTCAAGCGCTTCGATCTTCGCGAGGGCTTCCTTCAAAATCAGCCCTTCGCGGTAGAGCGCGCCGTAGGCGCGGCGCATCGCGCGCATCATCTGGTCGTCCCAGCCCTTGCGGCGAAGCCCCACGATGTTGAGCCCGGCGGGGACGCAGGGGTTCAGGTGACAGATCACATAGGGGGGCACGTCCTGAAGGACGGCGGAGGCGCCGCCCACCATGGCGTTCCGGCCGATGCGCACGAACTGGTGCACGCCCGTCTGGCCGCCGATGATCGCGGCGTCTTCAACCGTGACGTGGCCCGCAAGCGCGACGTTGTTCGCGAGGATCACGTCGTCGCCCACGACGCAGTCGTGCGCGACGTGCGCGTTCGCCATGAAGAGGCCGCGGCTCCCGACGCGGGTGTGGCCTTCGTCCTGAACGGTCCCGATCGAGAACGTGCAGTTCTCGCGGATCACGTTGTCGTCGCCGATCGTGAGCATCGTGTCTTCGCCCGCGTACTTCTTGTCCTGCGGACGGCAGCCGATCGAGGAGCCCGCGAAGATTTCGTTGCGGCAGCCGATCGTCGTGCGCCCTTCGACGACGACGTGACTGCGCAGCACCGTCCCCGCACCGATGCGGACGTCGGGTCCGACGAGGGAGAACGGACCGACGACCACGTCGTCGGCAAGTTCGGCGCGCGGGTCGACCACGGCGCTCGGATGAATCTGAGCCATTGATGTTCGGTTCCTGAGGTTGGGGGCTTCGGCGCCGGAGCCATGCGTCACGGCGGCGAAACGGAATCGCTTCTGCCCGAAACTCTAAGTCTTTCGGATTAAGGCGAGGTTATGGCCGCCATTATAAGGAGCCGCTCCAAAACGCAAAAGCCCCCGGTTTTTCGGGGACTTTTCGAGGCGTTTCCGGCGGGCGATTCCGCATACCCCGGAGGGGTACGCGGGCCGCGCCCGGCAGAAACCTACTTGGCGGACGCTTCGGCCTTTTCGGCCTTTTCGGCGGGCTCCGCGTCCTGCCCTTCGGCTTCGGCCTGGGCCAGCGCGGCGGCCTCTTCAAGGGCGGCCTTCTCCGCCATCTCGGCCTTGACGTGCTCGGGGATGATGACGTGCTTCAGGATCTCCGGCCCGTAGCGCTCGGGGAGCGCCTCGACGCACATGCTCTCCAAGGTCTTGTGGCGCTCGGTGAGCACCTCGGGCTGCGCCCCCATCATGATGGCGCTCGCCTTCTCGAACTCCTCGCGCGTGCTCTGCGCGAAGACCTCAAGGCAGATGTCGACGGTGCCCTGAATGTCGCCCGCGGCTTCCTTTTGGTCGCGGCGCCCGTAGAAGGCGTCCTCGACGGCGGCGAGCGAGCGCTCAAGCTCCGCCATGATGTCGTCCGCGGCGTCGAAGTTCGCGCAGAGCGGACCCGTCGCTTCGAAGAGGTAGTTGAGGAAGACGAGGTCGAGCTTGTCGGCCGTGCCGAGGAACATCTTCGTCAGGTGCGACTTCGCGCGTTCGCGGAGGTACTCCAGCTGCTTCGGCCGCACGGGCAGCGAGCGCAGGAAGGGCGACGCGCGGCGCTTGCGCGCGGTGTCGTGGGCACGGTGGTTGTTCGGCTTCTTGCGGGAAGACTTCGACTTCGACTTCGGCATGGACGGATGTTCCTGGTCGAAAAAACTAGGGACGGATTGTAGCAATCCCGGCGGGTTTCGCCGCCGCAAATCGGCGCGGAGGCCCGTTCCCGAGCGCCCTGCGGCGCCCTTTCGGGGAAAACGGGGAAAACGCCGACGCGGCTTTGCAACGCCCGTGCGGTCTTCCGGCCCTTCGAACCGATGTGTTCAAAAACGAAACCCTCCGGGCGGCTCGACGGTCCGGAGGGTTTTGGGGGAGTCGGGTCCCGGTTACTTCTTCACGGGGCGGTACGCGCACATCAGCTGCGCCGAGCAGGCGACCTGGCCGTCGACGCGGGCGACGGCTTCGAAGACGCCCAAACCCAGCTTCTGGCGGATGAACTTCCCTTCGATGATCAGCTGGTCGCCCGGCTGCACGACGCGCTTGAAGCGGGCGTTGTCAATGCCGGCGAAGTAGAAGAGGCTGTTGTGGCGGTCGACCCCTTCGGGGAGGCGCGCCAACGCGATGATCGCGCAGGCCTGCGCCATCGCTTCGATCATGAGCACGCCCGGCATGACGGGCACCTGCGGGAAGTGACCGGTGAACTGCGGTTCGTTCGCCGTGATGTTCTTCACGCAGACGACGCGGTCGAGTTCGTCGGAGAGTTCCAGCACCCGGTCGATCAGAAGGAACGGGTAGCGGTGCGGAAGCTGCTCCATGATGTCGGTGATGTTCAGGGTCTTGGGCATTTTCGCTTCAGTGTGGTTTTGGGGTCCTTCGCGCGTTGGGGAAAGGCCCGGATGTCGGTGTTCGGTCTCTTCGGGTTCCGGAGAAGACGCCCGGGGTTCTCCCCGGGCGGCCCGTCTCCGCATTGTCGCGCCATTGTCGCCCGTTTGGGGCCGCTTACGCTTCTCCCTTTCGGATTAGCGTCTCCAATTCCGCGATGCGGCGCTCCAGCGCCTTCACCTCGCGGCGCATCGCCGGGAGGCGCGCGACCATCGCGGCGGTGAGCTGGAATTCCTTCCCTTCCATCGCGGGGAAGAAGCCCGTACGCTGGCAGGCTTCGGGGCCCCAGCCCGTGATCGCCGTCGCCGGACCGATCGCGGACCCGGCCGGGATCTTGATGTGGCCGTTCACCATCGCGGCGCCGCCCACCATCGTGTGGTCGCCCACCTCAGTCGAACCCGCGATGCCGACGCAGGCCGCCATCACGCAGTGGCGGCCGATGCGGTCGTTGTGGCCGAGCTGAATCTGGTTGTCCAACTTCGTCCCTTCGCCCACGACAGTGTCTTCCAAGGCACCGCGGTCGATCGTCGTGTTGGCGCCGACTTCGACGTCGTCCCCCAACACCACGCGGCCGATCTGCGGGATCTTCACCCATTCGCCGAGGAACGGCGCAAAGCCGAAGCCGTCCCCGCCGATCACGCACCCGGGCTGAAGGACGCAGCGGCGGCCGACCTGAGTCTCGGACCCCAAGACGACGTTCGGGTGGATCACCGTGTCTTCACCCACGACCGCATCTTCCCCGATGACGGACCCCGCCCCCACGACGACGCGCGCGCCGATCTTGGCGCCCGCCTTCACGACGGCGTTCGATTCGATCGTGGCCGTGGGATCGACCTCGGCCCCCGCTTCGACGACCGCACCGGGGCGCACGCCCGGTTCGCGCTTCACGGGGAAGAAGACCTGCGAGGCGTACGCGAAGAAGGCGTACGGGTTCGAGGTGAGGACGAGCGTCTGCGAGGGAGCTTCCTCACCCCAGACGCCCGCGACGTCCTTTTCGCGGATCACGACCACGGACGCCTTCGTCGTCTTCATCGCAGCCGCGTACTTGGGGTCGGTCAGAAACGCGATGTCGCCCGGGCCCGCGGCGTCGGGCGGCATGAAGCGGCCGACCGTCGGGTCGGCGGCGGCACCG
>NZ_JH605013.1:13949-21053 GCF_000250875.1 Sutterella parvirubra YIT 11816
CCGTCGGGTCGGCGGCGGCACCGCCGGTCTTCATGTCGAGGCGCGAGCGCGAGAGGGCGTCGACGCGGGAGATGAGTTCGGAAAGCGTGATGGGCGCGATCGGCTTCATGATGTGTGCTGGTTTCCTGGGTTACTTCTTCGGGGCGGGGGCGATGTCGCGGTCGAGCTCTTCGATCACGCGGGCGGTGAGGTCCACCTTGTCGCTCGCGTAGAAGAATTCGTAGAGAACGAGGTCGAACTTCTCGTTCTTCGCGATGTCCTGCACGATGCGCGCGGCGCGGCCCTGAAGGAGCATCACCTCTTCGTTCCTGCGCTGGTTGAATTCGTCGCGGGCTTCGCGGCTGCGGCGGCTCACGTCGCGCTCCATTTCAGCCAAGGAGCGGCGTTCCGCCACGCGGGTCGTCTCATCCATGGTGGGCGCGTCCTTCTCGAAGCGTTCGAGCCGCTGCTTGAAGCGGCGCGTGAGCGCGTCGATTTCTTCCTGACGGCGCTGCCCTTCGGCGTTCAAACGGTCGCTCGCCTGCTGCGCCAGCTTCGCGTCGCGCAGGATGCGCTCCATGTTGACGACGCCGATTTTGAGCGAGGACGTTGCGGCGGCCGCGGGCTGCGCCGCAGGCTGGGCGGGCGCGGCGAAGGCACTGCCGCCCACCGCGAACGAAAGCGCGAGCGCGGCGGCGGTCGCCCCAAGGGTTGTGCGCATGACCATGGTTCTTCCCTTTTCCCGATGATGGTTGAAGAGGATCCTTGAAAATCCTCCGGATATGGTGCGCATTGTAGCGGCCGCGGGGATCGCGCTCCAACCGGGGAGGCCTCCCGAGGCCCCGTCGGCAGGACTTCCTTCAAAGAAAAACGCACCGTTGCCCTTCGTGAGGGTCGGTGCGTCTTTCGTGCGGGTCCGGTCGGTCCCTTTCCTTTGGGTTGGATTAGAAGCCCGTACCGATCTGGAACTGGAAGCGCTGGATGTCGTCGCCGTCCTTGTCGTTCAAGGGCGCCGCGATCGAGAACTTCAACGGGCCCAGGGGCGAGATCCACGCCACGCCGATACCGGTCGAGTAGCGCAGATCAGAGAGGCTCATGCTCTGGCGGCGGTACTGGCACACGCCCACGCCTTCGTAACCCCAGACGTAGCCGGCGTCGAGGAAGCCGAAGACGCGCAGCGTACGGTCGCCGCCCGGGAGCGGCGCGAGGATTTCGATGGAGCCCGTGAGCATGCGGTCGCCGCCCAGGTTGTCCGAGTCGCCGTCGTACGGGTCGTGGTCGTATTCCTTCGGACCGAGCGAGCCGGAGTTGTAGCCGCGCACCGAGCCGATGCCGCCCGCGTAGAAGTTCTTGAAGAACGGGAATTCGTCGGTCTTGCCGTAGACGTCGCCCCAACCCACTTCGCCGTTGAAGGCGAGCGTCCAGGTACGAGACAACGGGATGTACTGCTGGTACTGGTACGTCGCCTTGTAGTACTGGATGTCGAAGCCCGGGAGCGCGAACTCACCGTTCAGGCGCTGGTAGACGCCGCGCGTCGGCGCGAGCGAGTTGTCGCGGCTGTCTCGCGACCAACCGAGCGTGAGCGCCACGGTCATCGGGTTGTCGCCGTACTTGTCTTCGTAGTTCTGGTAGCGCCAGGGCGAATTGGCGTTCGACTTCACGTCCGTCATTTCGAAGCGCCCGCCCAGGAACACGCGGTCGAGTTCCGTGAAGGGGATGCCCCAGCTCACGCCGAAGCCGCGGGTGTCGTACTTCACGTCCGCCACTTCGAGTTCTTTGAGGTCGACGCTGCGGTCGTAGACGTCCCACGAGCGCGAGATCCCTTCAGGCGTGATGTAGGGCTGCACGACCGAGAGCGCGATCGTGCGCTGCGACTTCGACGTGTTGACGTCGACCGAGACCGAGTTCCCGGTCCCGAAGACGTTGTTCTGCGCGAAGCCGGCCGAGAGGATGATGCCCTCAGACGTGGAGTAGCCGGCGCCCAAGGAGATCGAGCCGGTCGGACGTTCCTTGACGTTCACTTCGAGGTCGACCTGGTCGCGCGTGCCCGGCACGGGCTTCGGTTCCGCGGTCACGGACTCGAAGTAGCCCAAGCGGTCGATGCGGTCGCGCGAGAGCTTCACGAGGTCGCTGTTGAACCAGGCGGCTTCGTACTGGCGGACTTCGCGGCGGATCACTTCGTCGCGGGTGCGGTTGTTGCCGGTGATGTTGACGCGGCGCACGTACGCGCGGCGGCCCGGGTCGACCGTGTAGACGATGTCGACCGTGCGGCCCTGGGCGTCCGAGATCGGGGAGGCGTTCGCGGTCGCGAAGGCGTAGCCCAAGGTGGCGAGCTTGTCCGTGATGGCCGAGGAGACGTTCTTCACCTTTTCGGCGTTGTACATCTCGCCCTTTTCGAGCGTGATCAAAGCCTGGAGTTCGCTGTCGAGCCCCAGAAGGTCGCCGGTGAGGCGCACGTCGTTCACCGTGTACTTCTCGCCCTCGGTCATGTTGATCGTCACGTAGACGTCGCTCTTATTGGGGGCGATCGAAACCTGGACCGAGTCGATCTTGAAGTCGAGGTAGCCCTGGTTCATGTAGAAGGAGCGGATGCTCTCCAGGTCGGCCGCGAGCTTTTCACGCGAGTAGAGGTCGCGCTTCGTGTACCAGCTGAACCAGTTGGGAACGCCCAGCTGCATCAGGTCGGCGAGCTCGTCGTTGTCGAACGTTTTGTTCCCGACGAAGCGGATCGCGGAGATCGAGCTGGCGCGCCCTTCGTCGACGCTGATCGTGATGCGCACGCGGTTGCGCTCCAGCGGCGTCACCGTCGTCTTCACCGAGACGCCGTAGTAGCCGCGGGCCAAGTACTGACGGCGCAGTTCCTGGTCGGCGCGCTCCAAGACCGCCTGGTCGAAGATGCGGCCTTCGGCCATGCCGACGTCGCGCAGGCTCTTTTCCACCGCGTCCTTGTCGAACGCCTTGATGCCGCTCGTTTCGATCGTCGCCACCGCGGGGCGTTCCACGATGTGCACGACGAGAACGTCGCCGTCCTGCGTCAACATCACGTCGCGGAAGAGACCAGACGCGTAGAGGGCGTGAATCGCACGGGTGCCTTTTTCCGCGGTGTATTCGTCGCCCGCACGGAAGGGCAGGTGCGAGAAGACCGTACCGGGCTCGGTACGCGAAATGCCTTCAACGCGGATGTCGGAAATCGTGAAAGCCGCCGCACCCTGAGCAAACGCCAGGGCGCCGAGAAGGGTGGCAGCCAATTTGGAAACGGTGGGCATCGACAAAACGATCTCTCTTTTCGATGGTCGGGCCGGAGCCCCGCGGGCCGCTTTTCGGGGAGAAGCGCGCACGGGGCGGGCAAAAAATTTCTGTAAGGTTACCAAAATCCGGTGTCAAAAGGGGCGCAACGGCGGGCCTATCGGGTTACGGAAACGCTTCCCGCGCGGGCGTAATGGTGGAAACCTCTCACGCGGCGCAGGAAGCGGCGGAATCCGTCAACGGGGCTGATCAGAGCCGTCCGCCCTCCTTCGCTCACAACCTCCCGATGTCGTTCACGGTCACGTAGACCGCGAGGAACATCAGAAGGACGAACCCCAGCTGCGTCAGCCGCATCTGGAAGGCTTCCGAGAGGGGCTTTCCGCGGACGAACTCCACGACGAGCATCACGAGCTGGCCGCCGTCCAAGGCGGGTACCGGAATCAGGTTCATGAAGCCGATCGCGACCGAGATGAGCGCGATGAATTCGAGCATGGGCGTGAGACCGGCCTGCGCCGCGTTCCCCGCCATCGTGCCGATCCCGACGGGGCCGGAGAGGTTCTCCGTACTCACCTTCCCCTGGGCCATCCCGGAGACGGCGTTCCACTGAAGGCGCGTCAAGAGCGCCACGCGCTCCCAGCCGTGCCTCACGGCTTCGACGGGGCCGAGCCTCACCGTCGTGAATTCGATCGTGGGCCGCAGCGTCGTGCGGATCACCCAGTTGCCTTCGTCGTTCCGCTCAGGGCGCACGGTCGCCGTCATCGCGACCAGTTCCTTCTGCCCGTCCGTCATCACGGCGCGCTCGAATTCGAACGTCATCGCGCGGCCGCCGCTCTCGCGGATCAAGCGGAGCGTCTCCGAGAAGGTGACGGGAAGCCCGTCGATCCTCGTGATGAAGTCCCCGGGGAGAAGCCCCGCGGACGCGGCCGGGCCGCCCGCCACGGGTTCGGCGATCTGCACGCCGCGGCCCGAAAGCTGGATGCCGACCAACGGGAGCACGAGCCCCTGGTTTTCGGCCATGTCCTCGAACGAGATCTTCGAGAGGTCGATCGTGCGCTCGTCGGGGCGGCCGTCGCGGATCAACCCGAGCGAGACCGAGGGCTCACCGATCAGCCCCATCAGCTCGGCGTTCAGTTCCGAGATCCCGTCCACCTTCTCGCCGTTCACCGACACGATCAGGTCGTTCGGGCGGATGCCGACGGCTTCCGCCATCGAGCCCGGCGCGGGCGCGACGTAGGGGACGATGTCCCGCACGCCCGAGACGCCGACCCCGGCGAAGAGCACGACGGCGAGGATGAAGTTCATCGCCGGGCCCGCCGCGATCACGACGGCGCGCTTCCAAATGGGGGCGTTCTTGATGAGGGTCCTGCGGACATCGTCCGACAATTCCGGCGAATCCTCGATGAAGCGGACGTACCCGCCGATCGGGAGCGCCGACAAGACGTACTCGATCCCGTTTCTCGTGCGGCTCCAGACGACCGGGCCGATCCCGATCGAGAAGCGGTCGACGGCGATCCCGAGCATGCGCGCGGCGCCGAAATGCCCGCCCTCGTGCACGGCCACGACGACCGCGATGGTGACGAGAAAGCCGATCGCGATCCAGACTCCGGTCATCAGGCGCCCTCCTTCATGCCGAGCGCGGCGCGCACGCGCCGGCGGACCTCACGGTCCAAGGCGAGGATGTCGTCGACGGACGCAGGTTTCGGCGCCGGGATCGATTCCAACGCCCCCGCGACGGTGCTGAAGATGGTCGTGAAGGCGATTCTCTTCGCGAGGAACGCCTCGACCGCGATTTCGTTAGCGGCGTTCAAGACGATCGTCTCGCCGCCTTCGCCCGCCAACGCCTCGTAGGCAAGCTTCAGGAGCGGGAACGTCTCGGTGTCGGGTGCTTCGAAGGTGAGGCGCCCGATTTTGGCGAGGTTGAGCCTTTCGACCCCGGCCTCGATCCGCTCGGGCCAGGCCATCGCGTACGCGATCGGGTTCTTCATCGAGGGGGTGCCCATCTGCGCGAGGACGCACCCGTCCGCAAACTCCACCATCGAGTGCACGATCGATTCGGGGTGCACGACGACGTCGATCCGGTCGCCGGGAAAGCCGAAGAGCCAGGAGGCTTCGATCACTTCGAGACCCTTGTTCATCAGGGTCGCGCTGTCGACGCTGATCTTCCTCCCCATCGACCAGTTGGGGTGTCGGACGGCTTCTTCGGGCGTGATGCCGGTGAGATCTTTGCGCCCCCGGAAGGGTCCGCCCGACGCGGTGAGGATGAGCCGAGCCTTCGCCTTCTGCGCCTCATCCGCGCCCGCGAGGCACTGAAAGAGCGCGTTGTGTTCGCTGTCGACCGGGAGGATGAGGGCGCCCGTCGCCCGGGCGCGCCCCATGAGAAGGCCCCCGCCGCAGACGACGCTCTCCTTGTTGGCGAGAAGGAGCCTCCTCCCCGCCTCCACCGCGCGGAAGGTGGGCTCCACCCCCGCCGCGCCCACGATCGACTGAAGAACCGCGTCCGCTTCTTCCGCGGCGGCGTCCGCCACGGCATCGGCGCCGGCCGCCGCCTCGACGTGGCCCAAGCCCACGGCGTCCAGCTGACGGCGCAGTTCCTGATACTTCCCTTCATCCGCGATCACGACGCGGTCGGGGTTCGTTTCCAGGGCCGCTTCAACGAGGGGCGCGACGCGCGAGCCCCCGGCCAGCGTCCCCACGCGCCAATCGTCCGCGTGCATGCGCACGACCTCGAGCGCCGAGCGCCCGATGCTGCCGGTGGCGCCGAGAATCGTCAGAGTCTTTTGAGTCATGTTCTTCCGTCATCCGTATGTTCTGCGTGAGCTCGGGGCGCGGCCCTTCAGGCCGCCCGCACGAGCCGGTGCACCGCGATCTCGGCGGGGACGCCGAGCCGGAGCACGAATCCGTTCCAAAGTCCCGACCCCGGGTGCACGTACATCCGCGTCCCGTCGGGGAGCGCATAGAGCCCCTTCACGAACATCCCGTTCATGATTTCGACGGCCTTCTGCATGCCGATCACCTGCCCGCCGTGCGTGTGCCCGGAGAGCTGTAGATCAAACGCCGTCTCCTGCCGGTACTCGGGGAAGCGCTTCGGCTGATGCGCCATCAGGATGCGGAAGAGCCCTTCGGGGGCGCCCGCAAACGTGCGGTCGGCGTCGGGGGCCTCGCGCCCGAAGCGCGCAGCGTACGGGTCGCAGACGCCGCCCAACGCGAAGCGTACGCCTTGGCGCGGCTCCAGCACGACGTGGTCGTTTCTGAGCATCCGGATCCCGAGCGCGGCGTAGTGTTCGACCCAGCGGTCGTAGTCGAGATAGTGTTCGTGGTTGCCGTCGCAGCCGAAGACCCCGAGCCTCGCCCGCAGGTCCGCGAGCGGCGCCGCGTCCTCAAGACGCGCCTTGACGGTGCCGTCGGCGATGTCGCCGGTGATCAGGATGAGTTCGGGGGAAAGCGCGTTGACGCGTTCGACGAGCGCCTCCATGTGCGTGCGCGAGAGCAGCGACGAGCAGTGCACGTCGGAGAGGTGCACGAAGGTGAAGCCCTCCAGTTCCGGCGGCAGATTCGGCACGGGGAGATCACGCCGGACCACGTCCGGGACCTTCACGCCCTGCCAGACGCCGAAGGCGGCGACCCCGACCGAGGCGGCCCCCAAGGCGAGGACGCTTCGGCGGTCCTGCTGCACGGCCTTGTGGAGCTTCACACCCGAGCGCCCGGCCAGAACCGCGATGAAGATGACGCCCTCGCGCATCACGGTGAAGACGGCGAGGACGAGAAGGGTCGAGCTCGCGAGGCTCCCCGCCACCATGAGGCCGGACGGGAGTTCCGGCGAGAGAAGCCCGCCCAGGAACACCGCCGTCACGAAGGGGTACGCCGCCGCGCAGACCAAAA
>NZ_JH605013.1:21063-46524 GCF_000250875.1 Sutterella parvirubra YIT 11816
TGACGAGCGGCGTCGCGCGCATCGGCAGCACGAAGCGCCAAAGCACGATGATCAGGAGAATGGCGTGGAAGATGGCAAAGCGCATGGGCGGAGTCGGGCGGTCTTGTACGGTCTCGGGAGGTCTTTTTCGACGAAGGGGCGGCTCTTCAAAAGGGGGCGGATCTCAATCGGGTCCAAGGCGGAATTTTACGGAGGCGTCCTCCCGGACCCCAAGGGGGATGCCTCTCAAAATGTTTGCGAACGCTTCCGCGAACGGGGTTTGAAGGGCCTTCCCGGGACTTCAGTCGTCCGTCATCCGTTCGCAGTCCGCGTCCCCCGCCGTCCGCTCCAGCAGTTCCCGCTCGAAGGCGTCGGCTTCGTCGACCGGAACGAGCACCTCGTAGGCCGCGTCGAACGTGAAGTCGGACGAGAGAATCCGCCCGCGGTGCTTCGTGAGGACGTGCTCGACGTCGGGACCCTGGTGGGGCTCCACCGACACGACGAATCGCACGGTCTCTTCGCGCATGCGGGTGGGAAGCCCCTCCAACCCGAGCTTCACGCTCCCCTGATAGGCGCGGACCAGGCCGCCGGTCCCGAGAAGAATCCCGCCGAAGTAGCGCGTGACGACGGCGGCCACTTCACCCACGCCCCCGTGGAGGATGGCGGTGAGCATCGGGCGCCCGGCCGTCCCTTTGGGTTCGCCGTCGTCGCTCGCGCCCACCTGGGCGGTGTCGCCCGGGGCGCCCGCGTTGTAGGCCCAGCAGTTGTGGGTGGCGTGCGCGTGCTCTTCGCGGATCCGCTCGATGAAGGCCTTCGCCTCCGCCGGGCTCGTCACGCGCGCCATCGTCACGATGAAGCGCGAACGCCGGATCGTTTCTTCGGCACGATGAAAAGTCCCCGGCTCAAGGTCGGGGACGAGGTATTGGGCGGGCTTCACGGAGCGCTTATCCGAGGAGGACGACCGTGAGTACGATCCAGGTGGCGGCGGGAAGGACGGGTAGCGTCGCGTCCATGCGGTCGAAGAAGCCGCCGTGGCCCGGCAGGAGGTTCGAGGAATCCTTGATGCCGACCAAGCGCTTCAGCATCGACTCCCACAGGTCCCCCGCGATCGAGAGCGCGACCATGCCGGCCAGGACGACGACGCCCCAGAAGAAGCCGAGCTCGTCGAAGATGAAGTTCGTGAAGACGTTCTTCTGCGCGCAGAACCAGTACGTGAGCAGGAAGAAGATGATGACGATCACGTAGGCGCCCAGCGCCCCTTCCCAGGTCTTGTTCGGGCTGATCGCCGGAGCCATCTTGTGCTTGCCCCACGCGCGGCCGCTGAAGTAGGCGGAGATGTCCGCGCCCCAGACGATGAGGAGCACCGAGAGGACCATCACCCAGTCGCCGATCTCAAAGAGGTAGAGGAGCGACAGGTACGCGCTCGGAACGAACGTCACCGCGGTAAGGAGACACGTCCTCACGCTCACCTTGAAGCCGTTCTCGCGGTGGAAGAGCTCCGCGAAGAAGATCACCGCCCAGGCGACCATCACGCAGCCGTTGACGAGCCAGAGGAACCACTCCATGCGCGGGAGCGCCCCCGCCCAATAGAGCGAGAACTGCGTGATCATTTCGACGGCGGCGACCAAGGCCGCGGGGACGGGACCCAGCCCGCCCATGCGCAGCCACTCGAAGAGGACCGCACCGAAACAGATCGCCATGACCCCCGCGAAGGCGAGCGGACCGAGCGCGATGGTAAGGCAAAAGATGACGAGCAGAACCGTGGCCGTCGTGACGCGAAGCATCAGCATCGTTGTCTTCGTTCCAGAAAAGAAGCGGACGGCGTCGGCCGCGCGCGCATGTTGAGGGACGCCCCGAAGGCCGTCCCGTGGAGTGCCTCAGATTTTAGCGGAGTTGGGCGCGCTCGAAAAAGAGCGGACGCTCGTTCCCAAGGACCTCAGAAGACGACCGATCGCCCCTGGATCTGCTCCGAGGTCATCCCGAAGCGGCGCTCGCGGCCCGCGAACCACGCGAAGGCTTCCAGGAGCCCTTCGCCCCCGAAGTCGGGCCAGAGTTCGTCGGTGAAGTAGATCTCGGCGTACGCCGACTGCCAGAGAAGGAAGTTCGAGATGCGCTGCTCGCCCCCGGTGCGGATCAAGAGGTCCACTTCGCCCGCGTCGGCCAAGGCGACGCGGCCCGCGATGTTCTCGGGCGTCAGCGCCACGCCTTCGGCGACGCACTTCTTCGCGGCTTCCGTCATGTCCCAGCGGCCGCCGTAGTTCGCCGCGATGTTGAGGACCATGCCGGTCCCCGCGGCGGTCGCCGCTTCGGCGTGCGCGATCGCGCTCTGGACGTCTTCGGGGAAGGCCGAGCGCTCGCCGATCACCCGAAGCCGGATGCCGGCGTCCGTCAAGGGCTTCTCCCAGCGGAGGAGCCCCTCGGCGAAGAGCCTCATCAGCGTGTCGACCTCGGCCTGGGGGCGCTTCCAGTTTTCGCTCGAAAACGCGAAGACCGTCAGGTTCCCGACCCCCGCCCTCGCCGCCGTTTCGACGACGCGGTTCAGGGCATCGACGCCCTTCTTGTGCCCGGCCGCGCGCGGGAGGTGCCGCGCCTTCGCCCAGCGGCCGTTGCCGTCCATGATGATCGCGACGTGTCGGGGCGCGTGCGTGGACTGGGACTCAGGGCGGCTCTGCATGAAGGGCTCCGGGAGGATGGGTGTGGCGGTGGGGATTCTTACGAATGGGGAGTTTAACGAACGGCGCCCGGCGTGTTGAGCCCGCAGAACACTTCGATACAAGGGACAAAGAAAAACCCGCGCCGCCCGGGGCCTCTCGGCCCCCGTCCGGCACGGGTCTTCGTGAAGCGGAAAACTTCCGACGGTTTAGACCGTCATGATTTCCTTTTCCTTGTCGCCCACCACCTTGTCGATTTCGCCGATGAAGCGGTCGGTGATCTTCTGGATTTCGGTTTCGGCGCGGCGCTGATCGTCTTCCGAGATTTCCTTGTCCTTCAGAAGGCGGTCGATGTGCGTGTTGGCGTCGCGGCGGAGGTTGCGCACCGCAACCTTGGCGTCTTCGCCGAAGCCGCGGACGACCTTCGTCAATTCGCGGCGGCGCTCTTCCGTGAGCGGGGGCAGCGGCACGCGGATCAGGTCGCCCGACGTCGCAGGGTTGAGGCCGAGGTCGGAATCACGGATCGCCTTTTCGACGACCTTGATCATGCTCTTTTCCCAGGGCTGGACGGTGAGCGTGTGCGCGTCGCCCACGCCGATCTGCGCGACCTGGTTGATCGGGGTCGGGCAGCCGTAGTAGTCGACCTTGATGTGGTCGAGAAGGCCCGTCGAGGCGCGGCCCGTGCGGATCTTCGTGAAGTCCTCGCGGAGCGTTTCAACGGTGCGGCCCATCTTGTGTTCGGCCTGCTTCAGAATGTCGGCGATCATGAGATTGGTTCTCCAAACGCGAACGCCCCGGAGCCCGGACCCATCGACCGGGTCGGCGCTGTCGTGGGGCGTTCGTTCAAACAAATTCGGCTTCATCGGCACCCGGTGCGCCGCGTCTCCGCCGTCGGCGGAGGGGCGCAAACGATGCCGCTAAGACGATCTATTTTAAAGGCCTTTCGATCAGGAGTGCACGAGCGTGCCTTCCTTTTCGCCCAGGAGGATGCGGCGCAGCGCCCCCTTGCGGTTGATGTTGAAGACCTGGATCGGGAGCTTCTGTTCGCGGCAGAGCGCGAAGGCCGTCGCGTCCATCACCTTGAGGTTGCCGTGAAGCGCCTTGTCGAAGGTGATTTCGTCGAACATCGTCGCCGTGGGATCGAGCTTCGGGTCGGCCGTGTAGATGCCGTCGACCTTCGTCGCCTTGAGGACCAACTCGGCGCCGATTTCCGCACCGCGCAGCGCCGCGGTCGTGTCGGTCGTCATGAAGGGATTCCCCGTACCCGCCGCGAAGATGACGACGCGGCCGAGGCGCAGGTGACGGAGCGCCTTCCCGCGGATGTAGGGTTCGGCGACCTGTTCCATGTTGAGGGCCGACTGCACGCGGGCTTCGACGCCCATGTTGCGGCAGCAGTCCTGGAGCGCCATCGCGTTCATCACCGTGGCGAGCATCCCCATGTAGTCGCCCGTCGCGCGGTCCATGCCGGTCGCGCCCAGCGCCACGCCGCGGAAGATGTTCCCGCCGCCCACGACGATGCCCACTTCCACGCCCAGTTCCACGACGCTCTTGATCTCCTCGACCATGCCCTGGAGCACGGTGCGGTTGATGCCGAAGGCGTCGTCGCCCATGAGGGCCTCGCCGGAGAGCTTCAGAAGAATGCGCTTGTACTTCGGGGTGGGCTGAACGGTTTCGGACATGGCTCTAGCTCTAACTCTGTTTCTTTCTGGGGGAGATTTCACGCCTGAGGCGCTCAAATTGTCGGCCATTATAAGCGAAACGACCTAGACGGGAATCACGCGTTTTCGGGGTCGGCGGGGCCATGAACACCTCCGGAGATACGCGCCTCAGCCATGAAAAAAGGACGCCCGCGACGAATCGCTGAGCGTCCCTCTTTTGACGGGGCTTCCGGCGGGTTTCACCCCGAGGGGCGAAACCCGGAAAATCCCCTTCGCGAAGAAGCGTCCTGATCAGGCGTTCTTGGCGGCGGCGACCTGAGCGGCCACTTCCGCGGCGAAGTCGTCCTGGCGCTTTTCGATGCCTTCACCAACGATGTAGAGCTGGTAGGCGGCGACGGTGGCGCCGGCGGACTTGAGGAGCTCGCCGACCGACTTCTTGTCGTCCTTGACGAACGGCTGGTTGACGAGCGTGACTTCCTTGAGGAACTTCTTCACCGAACCTTCGGCGATGCGTTCGAGCATGGCTTCGGGCTTGCCGGCTTCGCGGGCCTTTTCGATCGCGATGCGGCGTTCGGATTCGATCGCTTCGGCGGCGACGCCGGACTCGTCGAGGGCCTTCGGCTTGCTCGCGGCGATGTGCATGGCGATATCGTGGGCGACTTCCTGCGTGCCGCCGACCATGTCGACGAGGACGCCGATCTTGGAGCCGTGGACGTAGCTGGCGAGTTCACCCTTGGCTTCGACGCGGGCGAAGCGGCGGAACGTCATGTTTTCGCCGATCTTGCCGACGAGGCCCGTACGGACGGCTTCGAGCGTCGTGCCGTTCAGTTCGCAGGCGGCGAGCGCTTCGAGGTCGGCCGGGTTCTTTTCGGCGACGAGGCGGACGGCGTCCTTCGCCATCTGCATGAATTCGGGGTTCTTGGCGACGAAGTCGGTTTCGGAGTTGACTTCGAGGATGGCACCGACCTTGCGGTCTTCGGAAATGTAGACGGCGACGACGCCTTCGGCCGTGATGCGGCTGGCGGCCTTCGTGGCCTTGTTGCCGAGCTTGACGCGAAGGATCTCTTCAGCCTTGGCCATGTCGCCGTCGGCTTCCGTGAGGGCCTTCTTGCATTCCATCATCGGCGCGTCGGTCTTGAGACGCAGTTCCTTGACCATCGCGGCGGTAATAGCAGCCATGTTCAATCTCCCTAAATATGTCGGTGAGTAGTGTTTGGATTCGAAAAAGGGGGCTTCGTCGGAAGCCCCCTCCTCATATGCGGTTCGCGGGGCGTCGTCCGCGACGGGCGTCATTGTAACCGCCCCCGGACGGCGCCTGAGCTCACTGCCGTGAAGAATCAGGCCTGGGGCTGTTCTTCTTCGACTTCGACGAACGTGTCTTCGGAAGCGGCTTCAACGATTTCCTTGGCGGAGTCGTTGCGGCCGGCGAGGACGGCGTCGGCGATGCCGGCGGCGTAGATCGCCACGGCCTTCGCGGAGTCGTCGTTGCCCGGGATCACGTAGTCGACGCCTTCAGGCGAGCAGTTCGTGTCCACGACGCCGATGACGGGGATGCCGAGCTTGTTGGCTTCCTGGATGGCGATCTTGTGGAAGCCGACGTCGACGACGAAGAGGGCGTCCGGGAGACCGTTCATTTCCTTGATGCCGCCGATCGACTTGTTGAGCTTTTCGACGTTGCGGGCGAAGTCGAGGGCTTCCTTCTTGGTCAGGTTGGCAGCGGAGCCGTCGGCGAGCTGCTGTTCCATGTCCTTGAGGCGCTTGATCGTGCCGCGAACCGTCTTGAAGTTCGTGAGCGTGCCGCCGAGCCAGCGCTGGTCGACCCAGCAGCAGCCGGCGCGCTGGGCTTCCGCCGCGATGATTTCGCGGCCACCGCGCTTGGCGTCGACGAAGAGGATGCGGCCGCCCTGCGACGAGAGCTGACGGGCGAACTTGCAGGCTTCTTCGAACTTCTCAACCGTCTTTTCGAGGTTGATGATGTGAATCTTGTTGCGGGCGCCGAAGATGAACTGTTCCATCTTCGGGTTCCAGAAGCGGGTCTGGTGGCCGAAGTGGCAACCGGCTTCGAGCATTTCACGCATGCTGACCATTTTGTAACTCCAAGGTTAGGTCTGACACGTCCCGCAGAAGAACCGTCGTCCGGACCCGTGGGGCCCGTGCGGTCACCTCGGCGGCGGGGCGTGCGCTTTTCGTTTGTTGTTGGCGTTTTTCCGCCGCACGTCCCGCGCGTGCGGTATGCGACGAAAGCCGCGATTCTACGATGCGCCGACGCCGCTTGCAAGCGCGAACGCGAAATTTCGAAGGGACCGGACGAGCGCGCCGCCGGGCGGCCGTCTCCCGTCACGAACGGACACGAGTGAAACCGCGCCGAACCGCCTGCGCGGGAAGCCCTTGAACGGCCGTTCGCCGAACGCGCGTACAATGGTCGGATCATTTTCCCGGCCTGCGCCGCCCGGAGGTCCGCCGGACCCCGGCCGCGCAACCCCCGCGTCACACCATGAGCAACGAAAAGATCATCATCAAGACCGCTGAAGACATCGCCGGCCTGCGCATCGCGGGCCGTCTTGCTTCGGAGCTCCTCGACTACCTCACGCCCTTCGTGAAGCCGGGCGTCACGACGGCCGAACTCGACCGTCTCGCCCACGACTACACCGTGAACGTCCAGGAATGCGTCCCGGCCTGCCTCGGCTACACGCCGCCCGGCATGACGCCCTATCCCGCGACCACCTGCATTTCGGTGAACCACGTCGTCTGCCACGGGATCCCGAGCGAGAAGAAGCTCAAACACGGCGACATCGTCAACATCGACGTGACGAGCATCAAGAACGGCTACCACGGCGACACCTCGCGCATGTTCGTCGTGGGCAAGCCCACGATCGCCGGGAAGCGCCTCGCGCGTTTGGCGTTTGAGACGATGTGGGCCGGGATCGACGCCGTGCGCCCGGGCGGCTGCTTCAACGACATCGGCATCGCCTGCCAGGCCTACGCCGACAAGAACGGCATCTCGGTCGTGCGCGACTACGGCGGCCACGGCATCGGGAAGGGCTTCCACGAAGCCCCCCACGTCAACCACTTCCCGACCAACCGCCCGACGGCGAAGTTCGAACCCGGGATGGTCTTCACCGTCGAACCCATGGTCAACGCCGGCCGCTACGGCGTGACGATTTTGGGTGACGGCTGGACCGTCGTCACCCGCGACCGCTCGCTTTCCGCGCAGTGGGAGCACATGGTGCTCGTCACCGAAACGGGCTACGACATCCTCACCGTCTCGAAGGGCATGCTGCCCCCGCCCGACTTCGTGAAGGGCTGGAAGATGCCCGAAAACCTCTGATCCACTTCTCTGAAGGAGTACCGCATTGACCCACCATCTTCCGCGCCGCCGGTCCGCGCTTCTCGCCGCGCCTCTTCTCTTCGCGCTCTCGGGCGCTTCCTTCGCGGCGGACGTTCCGGCCTGGCTTGATGAGGCCGTCAAGGCCGAAACGGCCTCGATGACGACGCTTCGTCACGACCTCCACGCCCACCCCGAACTCGGCAACCAGGAGGTGCGTACGCAGAAGGTGATTGCGGACTTTCTCAAGGCGGCCGGCGTCGACGAAGTCGTCGTCGGCTGGAAGGACGCGCCCACGGCGGTCGTGGGCGTTCTGAATCCCGGCAAGGGCAACGCCGTCGGTCTTCGCGCCGACATCGACGCGCTCCCCATCAAGGAGCGCACGGGCCTGCCCTTCGAGAGCAAGGCGCGCGGGACCTACTGGGGCAAGGACGTCGACGTCTCCCACATGTGCGGGCACGACGCGCACATGGCGATGCTCCTCACCGCGGCGAAGATCCTCGCCGCGCACAAGAACGAAGTGGACCGCACGGTCGTCTTCGTCTTCCAGCCCGCCGAAGAAGGCGACTCGCGCGAGAACCCGTTCCTCGCGAAGACGCCGAAGCTCTCGGGCGCGAAGGCGCTGGTCGAAAACGGCCTCATGGAGAAGTACGGCATCCGCACGATGTTCGGGATCCACGTGATGGCGCGCGTTCCCGCGGGCGAAGCCTGGGTGGTGAAGGGCCCGGCCCTCAATTCCGCGGACGCCTTCGAAGTGACGATCACGGGGAACCAGGCCCACGGCGCGATGCCCTGGACCGGGACCGACGCGACGCTCGCCGCCGCGCAGACCGTGGTGTCGCTCCAGCAGATCGTCTCCCGCAACGCGAACCTCTCGGAAGGAAGCGGCGTCATCACCGTCGGAAAGCTCCAGTCGGGCGAAACCGGGAACGTGATGTCGGGCTCTGCCTACATGCAGGGGACGATCCGCTCGAACAACCCGGGCGTGCGCTCGACGCTTTTGAAGCGCATCCCCGAAGTCGTCTCCGGCACGGCCGCCGCTTCGGGCGTCAAGGCCGAGACGCGCTTGATCGAAATCTATCCCGTGACGGTGAACGACCCGGCCTTGGCCGAGCGCATGGTGCCGGACCTCACCGCCTTCGGCGTCAAGGCGTCCGAAGTGAAGTACAACCCCGGCGCGAGCGAAGACTTCTCGTTCTACGCCGAGAAGGTCCCCTCCGTCTTCGTCTTCCTCGGGGTCGACGCCCCCGGTGCGAAGGACGCTCCGAACAACCACTCCGACCGCTTCGTGATCAACGACGACGCGCTCCCGGCGGGCGTGCGCGTGCACCTCGCGGCGGTGTTGGGGGACGCGTCGAAAAGCGTGAAGTAACGCGGTGACGCGCCCTTCCGACGGGAAGGATCTGAATCAGAAGGCCGTTCGGCACGGAAGCCGGGCGGCCTTCTTCGTTTTCGGGAAGCTTCGAGGAGCTTCGGGGGTTTCGGCGGTTTTCGAAGGTTCGAACCCGACCCCGGAATTTGATGGATACTTGAAAGATTCGATTCCCACGCATCCCCCCGCTCAACCATGACCCCCGATCTCACCGCCGACACCACCGACGACACGAGCGCCCTCACCCCCGTCGAAAGCTTCAAGGCGGGGCGCGAGCGCCTCGCGAAGGTCTTCGCCGAGACGCACGCCCCGGACCTCTACCTGCGTGCCCACGCGGCGCTTCTGGACGAGACGCTCATCGCGCTCGCCCGCCGGGCGGGCCTTCCCGAAACAAACCTCGCGCTCGCCGCGGTCGGGGGGTACGGACGCCGCGAGCTCTACCCCTATTCCGACATCGACGTTCTGGTCCTCACGACTGACGAGGCGCGGGACGCCTTGGACGAGAAGCTCGGCGTCTTCGTCACGTCGCTCTGGGAGTTGGGGCTTCCCGTAGGCGCGTCGGTGCGCACCGAATCCGAGTACGCAGCGGAGGCCGCCAAAAACGTCACCGTGGCGACGACGTACCTCGAGAGTCGGCTTCTCATGGGCGACGCCGCGCTCTATGAGCGGAGCCGCGAGACCTTCTTTTCCGAACTCTCCGCCGAAAACTTCTTCCGCGACAAAATGCTGGAGCGCGCCCGGCGCCACCAGCGTTTTGAGGACACCCCCTATTCGCTCGAACCCAACCTGAAGGAGTCGCCCGGGGGGCTGCGCGACCTGCAGGTTTTTCTCTGGTGCGCGCAGGCCGCGGGGCTCGCGCAGAGCGTCCCCGAGATGGCTTCTGAAGGCCTCATCACCGAGCGCGAGCGCGACACGCTCCTCCAATGCGGGGCGTTTCTCGCGCGCCTTCGCATCGAACTTCATCTGGAAACCCGCCGCCACGAGGACCGGCTCCTCTTCGACGTTCAGGAGCCCCTCGCCCAGCGGATGGGGATCCGCCCGACGGCGGCCCTTCGCGCCTCCGAAGTCCTCATGAAGCGCTACTACCGCAACGCCCAGGCCGTCGTGCAGATGTCGGTGCTGCAGCTCCAGGCGATCGCCGACCGCCTCCAGGGCGGCAACGCCCGCGCGACGCCCGTGCGGCTCGAAGCCGCCTTCATCGCCCGCGGCGACGAAATGGACGTGGTGGGCGACGACGTCTACAAATCGGACCCGAACGCGATTCTGAGGACCTTCCTCGTCTTCCTCTCGCACCCGGAGCTCACGCGCCTCTCGACGCGGCTGCTGCGCGCGCTCTGGCTCGCGAGCTTCTCGATCAACGACCAGTACCGCTCGGACCCGAAGAACCAGGAGACCTTCCTCTCCATTCTCAAGATGAAGCGCGGGACCTACCACGCCCTCAAACTCATGAACATCTGGGGCGTGCTCGGACGCTTTCTCGAACCCTTCCGGCACATCGTCGGGCAGATGCAGCACGACCTCTACCACATCTTCACGGTCGACCAGCATACGCTTCGCACCGTGCGCAACGTCCGGCGCTTCGGCAGGAGCGACTTCGCGCACGAGTACCCCTTCTGCTCGCAGGTGATGTCGGAGATTCCCGAGAGCTGGCGCGTGAGCGTCGCGGCGCTCTTTCACGACATCGGAAAGGGCCTCGGCGGCCGCCACGAAGAGATCGGCGCCGAGAAGGTGCGGCGCTTCTGCGTCGACTACGGCTTCCCGCAGGAAGACACCGACTTCATCGAATTTCTCGTGCGCGAACACCTCACGATGAGCCGCATCGCGCAACGCGAGGACATCTCCGACCCGGCGGTGATCGAGCGCTTCGTGAAGCTCACGGGCCGCAAGGACCGCCTCGACGCCCTCTACCTTCTCACCGTCGCCGACATCCGCGCGACGAGCCCCAAGGTCTGGACCCAGTGGAAGGCGCAGCTCCTTGAAACCCTCTACCGTGCGGCGCGTGCGCGCCTCACGGGCGAAACCGCCGAGGCGACGGTCTCGCACACGCTGGAGCGCCGCAAAGAGGAAGCCTGCGCTCTGATCGGAAACCGCGTGTCGACCGAGGCGCGCGAGCGCTTCTGGGAGGAGTTGGACGTCGTCTACTTCATGCGCCACCGCCCGGACGACATCGCCTGGCACACCGAAGAATTGGCGGGGCTCCCGCCCGACGCGCCCACGCTGGTGCGTGCGAAGCGCGCGGAGAAGATGGGCGGGCTCTCGGTGCTCCTTTCGCTCCCCGACCGCAAGGGGGTCTTCCTTCAGGCCGTGGCCTTCCTCTCGAAGTCGGGGCTCTCCGTCGTCGACGCCCGCATCCACACGACGGCGGACGGGCGTGCCCTCGATACGTTCCTCGTCACCGACACCTTCGAGCGCTTCACGGAAGAGGCGGACCTGAGGCAGCTGGAGCGCGCCTTCGCCGCCGCGATGGCGCCCGACGCCCCGCCCATCAAGCCGCGCCAGGGGAAGCTCCCCCGCCGCGCGCGCCACTTCCCCACGCGCCCGAGCGTCTCGATCCTGCCCTCGGAATCCGGCCGAGCCTTCATCCTCAACATCACCTGCACGGACCGCCTCGGCCTCCTCTACGCGATTTCGGACGTGCTCGCGCACTACGGGGTGAATCTGCAGACGGCGAAGCTGAACACCCTCGATGAGCGCGCCGAGGACGTGTTCCTGATCGACGGCGAGGCGCTTCAGAACGACGAGACGCTTCTGGCGCTCGAAGCCGAGCTCCTTGAAGCCGTGAAGGCGCCGGCGGCCTGAAGTCCTGAAGCCTGGGAAGACCGACCACAATGCAAACGCCCGCAGGGAAGGCTCCTGCGGGCGTTCGTGTTTCGGATTCGGGAACTCGGGCGTCGATCAGAAATTCATCCCGAAGACGCTCCGGAAGAATTCCGCGCCGCGCGCGAGGTCGGTGCGGTCCGGGTGGGTTTCGCTCTCGCGCCGACGGCTTTCGCGCTCGGGGCTCACGTTCCCGCCCAGCATCGTCGTCATGCGTTCGAACACCTCCGGATCGATGCGGCCGCGGCAGAGGAAGATGTCCACGAGTTCGTTGTCCGATCCCGCCGCGACGAGGCTCTCGGACGCGCGGCGCATCCAGGCGTCCTTGTCGGGGTCGCCCCCCATCGTCGCGAAGCAGGCGATGCGCTTCCCGTGGAGGCGCTTCGCGAGCTCGCGCATGTCTTCAGGGGCGTCGCCGCGGTCGCACCAAAACCCGAGGAGCACCGGATTGAAGCGCTCCAAGTCTTCGGGGACTTCGCTCGTACGCATCAGGACCGCGCCGGGAAGCGCGTCGGTGATGGCGTGCCCGAGGATCATCGTGTTGCCGGTGCGGGAGCTGATCACGACCAGGGGAACGTGCGCGTCCTGGGCTTCCTGGGCGTTCTTCTCGGGGGCGGCGTCCGCGGTGCGCTGCGCGCGGACTTCTTCGTCGGTCTTCGGCATGGGGGTTTCGCTTGTCGCGTGGCTTGTCTTCTTTGACTCGGCCGCTGGGCGGCCTCAATTTTTGAGTGTAGCCGAAGACGGCGGCATCGGAACGCTTCCGCGCGCAGGAATTCGATGCGGCCGACCGCAAAGACGGTCGGGGCCGCTCATTCCGGAGCGGCCCCGATCGGTACGTGGGTTTGGTTCTCTTACTTCGCGGCGTCCGGCGCCGTCTTCTTCGGGCGGTGGTGGCGCGCCCGGCGCGTGGAGACCCCGGCGGCCTTGCCGGAAATCTTCGGGAGCTTCTCGGTCTCGATCACCTCGCCGCCCAGCTTCCCGATCGACTCGTTCAGCTTCGCGATCACGGCGTTCTGCTCGCGCACGACGCGCACGAGCTCCTTCACCGCGGGATCGATCTCGGGCTTCTTGGCGGGTTCGGACGGCGCCGTCTCGGCCGGAACGGCCGGAGCGGTCGATGCGGCGGGAGCGGGAGCAGGAGCGGCGCCTTCAGCACCGTCAGCTCCTTCAGCCCACACGGCGCCCGCCGCGACGACGGTCCCCGCGGGGACGCGCACGTTCCCGACGATGCGCGCCGCGGCGCCGATCTCGACGTCGTCTTCGATCACGGGCGCGCCCTGCGCCGAGGCGAGAATCATGACGACGGGGCCGACGACGACGCGGTCGCCGATCTTCGCATCCGCACCGATGACGACGCCCGTGGGGGCCGGGATCGACACGTCGAACCCGATCTTCGCGGAAGCGTCGACCGTGAGGCCGGTCAACCAGCGGTTCACGCACCCCAGCATCAGCGACGCGCCCGACCAGCCCTGAAGCTGCAGCCAGTAGGCGCCCTTTTGAATGAGCTGCGCCTGCAGGCCCGAACACCCGAAGAGGAGCGCGGCGCGGGAGCATTCGGGGCGGCGACGCTGTGCGGCGTCGAGCGTTCTCAGAAGTGCGTCAAACATCTCGTCAGTCTTCCTTTGTTGTTCGTGCTTGCGTCTTTATTGCCCAACGGGCTTCTTCGAACCCGCACGGTCGCGCTTCGGGCGGATGATCGCCGCGCAGATGCCGCGCAGCAGATCGATTTCGGTCTGCGTGAGACCTGAGCGGCCGAAAAGCCGCCGCGTGATCGGCATCAGAAATTTCGGATGCGCGGGGTCGTGCACGCCGCAGGCGGTCATCGCCTCTTCCCAATGTTTGAAGAAGCCTTCGATCGCCTCCGAGGTCGCGGGGGCTTCGCCCTCGAAGCGGCTCTGCCAGTCGTAGAGCCCGCCCGGACGGCCCTCAGCGTCGAGGAGCGCCATGTGCATCTCGTAGGCCGCCAACTGCACGGCCTGCGCGAGGTTGAGACTCGGGCTCTCCGGGTCCGCGGCGATCGTGGCGCAGCCGCTGCAGAGCATCACCTCTTCGTTCGTGAGGCCGCTGCGCTCACACCCGAAGACGAAGGCGAGATCACCCGGCTCCGCATCGAGAAAGGCGGCGCTCTTTCCCGCGGCTTCGCGCAGCGGCGTCAGCGCCGGACCGAACTCGCGGTCGTAGCCCGTCATCGCCCAGGCCCAGGTGACGCCTTCGAGCGCTTCAGCGAGGGTCGCGTGGACCTTCGCGTTCTCCAGAACGTCGGCCGAGCTCGTCGCGTAGGCGACCGCCTCTTCGTGCGTGCGGAAGTCCGCCTCGCGGGGCGCGACCACGCGCAGATCGCGAAAGCCCATCGTCTTCACCGCACGCGCGGCGGCTCCGATGTTGCCGGGATGGCTCGGTTCGCAGAGGATGAAGCGGACGCGCCGCGCATCGGTCGGAGTGTTCAAGGAAGGCACCTTCGTGGGTTTGAGCGTCGAATGGGATTCGACATTTTAGCGGGCGGGCGGAAATGCGCACAGCGGTCAAAATCGACCGCCGCCGCCCATTCGAACAGGCGATTGCGGTAGAATCCCGAACACCTTGAAGGGAGAGCTCAAAACGTTCTCCCTTCTCTTTTCCCGCCCATCCCCTATTCGTACGCAGAGCAGCATGTCGTCCCAACTCCACCTCACCGCCTACATCGCGACCGCCGTCAAGGCCGCCCGCCGCGCCGCCAAGGAAATCACCCGCGCCGCCGCCGACCGTGACCGTCTTGAGGTCGAGCACAAGGCCATCAACGACTTCGTGACGAGCGCCGACCGCGCCGCCGAAGCCGCGATCCTGGACGAACTGCGCTACGCCTACCCGAAGCACGCCTTCCTTTCGGAAGAAGCGGGCCGCACCGGCGACGAAGACAGCGACTTCCTCTGGATCATCGACCCGATCGACGGGACGACGAACTTCATGCACGGTCTGCCGCACTACGCGGTCTCGATCGCGCTTCTGCACCGCGGCGACGTGATCGTCGGCGTCGTCTACGACGTCGCGAAGAACGAGCTCTTCACCGCCGCGAAGGGCCAGGGCGCCTACCTCGACAACCGCCGCATCCGCGTCTCCGAAACGAAGGATCTGCGCCGCGCGCTGATCGGCACGGGCTTCCCCTTCCGCCGCACGGACGACTTCGAAGGCTACATGCACGGCTTCCAGCGCGTCGCCGAACACACGGCCGGCCTCCGCCGTCCGGGTTCCGCCGCGCTCGACCTCGCCTGGGTCGCCTGCGGCCGCTACGACGGCTACTGGGAACAGGGGCTCTCAAGCTGGGACATCGCCGCGGGCGTCCTTCTCGTTCTCGAAGCGGGCGGCCTCATCACCGACCTCAAGGGCGGCGAAGGCATGCTCGACAACGGCTCGGTCTGCGCCGGCACGCCGCGCATCTTCGCGAAGCTCCTTCCGCTCGTGGGCAAGCTCCCCGCGCCGAAGCCCGTGAAGAGCGCGAAGTAAGACTTCAGGAAAGTTCTTCCGAAAGCCGTCCGGAATCGAAGCCGGGCGGCTTTTTCGTTGCCTCTCGACGGACTGTCGACGGAATGCAAAGCGCGCCGCCCGGGGTCGAACCCCAAGCGGCGCGCGTGGTCGGGCGTCAGGAAAGGACGGCAGGCCGACAGGACGGTGTTACGCGGTCTTTTCGTTCCCCGCGTTCGTACCGGCGATCTGGCCGTAGACCATGCAGTCGAGAAGCGCGTTCCCGCCGACTCGGTTCGTGCCGTGGATGCCGCCCGTGATTTCGCCCGCGGCGTAGAGGCGCGGGATGACGGCGCCGGTCCAGTCGAGCACCTGAGCCTTCGTGTTGCAGTTGAGGCCGCCCATCGTGTGGTGGACGGTCATGCCGGTGTAGCAGGCCCAGAAGGGACCCTTCTCGATCTTCTTCGCGAGATTGCGTTCGGCCTTCCCGAAGTCTTCGTCCTTCTTCTTCTCGACGAAGCCGTTGTAGCGGGCGACGCCCGCTTCAAGGCCGTCGGGGTCGCACCCCATCTTCTGCGCGAGTTCGCGAAGCGTCGGCGCGGTCCATGCCTCGTTGATCGCGATGCCTTCTTCGACCGCCTTGTGAACCGCCGAGTTGTAGCTCTGATAGGTCTCGTCGTCGACCACGGTGTAGGCGTAGCGCTCGGGCGTGCCCAGCACCGCGTCGCGGATCACGTCGCGGCGGGAGCCCTCGTCGACGATGCGGTTGCCGCGCGCGTCGGCGTAGATCGACTCGGCGACCTTGGTGTTCAGGATGATCTTCATCTTCTTCCCGGCGGGCGCGCCCGGGGTCGACTGGATGAAGTCCATGCCGACCAGGTAGCCGCCGACGCGCACCGCGGCCATCATGACCTCGCCCGCGGTCGGATTCGGGAGATTGTCGGTGCCGAGTCCCTTGATGCGCGGGTCGTGGAGTTCACGCAAGTACGCGTTCGCGCTGAAGCCGCCCGCGGCCAGCACGACGCCGCGGCGGGCGCGGTAGTACTTTTCGCCGTCCTTCGTCTGACAGCAGACGCCGCGGACGTCGCCCGACGTTGGCTTGTCGCGGATGATGTCCGTCACGCGGACGTTCCTCAGAATCGGAATCTTGCGCTCGTTGATCGCCTTCATCAGCACCTGAACGTAACCGCGCCCCTTCGGTTCGACGGGCTGATGCGCACGCGGATAGAGGCCGCCGAACATCTGGAAGACCTTGGGTTCGAATTCCATCCCGAGGCTCTCCAGCCAGGTGACGGCGCCGTAGGCGTTTTTGCAGAGCGTCGCGACGCGCTCGGGGTCGCCGCGGAAGTCGCCCGCGGCCAAAGTCTGCTTGGCGTGAAGTTCCCAAGAGTCTTCGATGCCCTGCTTCGGTTGGCGCACCGGGTCCGCGGCGTTCATCTGGCCCTGCGCGAGCTGGGTATTCCCGCCCGGGAAGGCCAGGCGTTCGAGAATGACGACTTTGGCGCCCGCATCGGCCGCGCGGATCGCGGCCGCCATCCCGGCACCGCCCGCGCCGACGACGATCACGTCCCACGCGTCGTCCCAGCGGGTGGGCAGCATCGACGCTGCGGGACGCGCTTCGGCGAAGCCCGCCGCGCCGAGCGTGACGGCGCCTGCGGCGGCGCCTTCGAGGAAATGTCTGCGCTTGAGGTCCATGGTGAAGTTCTCCTTTCAGTGTGGTCTGATGCGGCCATCTTGCTCCCGGGACGTACGCGCGTAAGAGCCTTCGGAAGCACCGGAAGATCGAGGTTCGTCAAAACCTCCGCGGACCGTCAGGCGTCCAAGTTCCCCCGGCCGGAAACGACTTTTTGCATTTTGCTCAGGCCCTTAAGGTTCAGTTAGGGTTCAGCGGATACCATGACCTTAAGTTCAAACGAACGGTACTGCTTGCTTGGTCGCACGGACCGCTCGTTTCAGATTTCTGCGTCGAACGCCCCATCGCGATGATGCGGCCGACGTGGTCTCTCCTTTTGGGGCGCTCCGGATGTCGTGATCCGGAGCGCTTTTTTCTTGTCCGCACGTGCCGCCCGTTAAAATGACGGTCTTTCTTTGACCGCCTGCTCCGCGTCCCTCTCATGGATCCCATCGCCACCGACAGCACCGCCTTCGCCGACATCGACAGCCTCACGCCCGCCATGCGCCAGTTCGCCGAGGTGAAGCTCCGTTATCCCGGCACGCTCGTGCTCTTCCGCATGGGCGACTTCTACGAGACGTTCTTCGACGACGCGGGGAAGGCCAACCGCCTGATCGGCATCACGTTGACGAAGCGCGGCAAGCTCGCCGACGGGACGCCCATTCCGATGGCGGGCATTCCGGCGGTCTCCCTGGACGGCTACATCGCGCGGCTCGTCAAGATGGGCGAGAGCGTCGTGATCGTCGAGCAGCAGGGCGAGCCCGGCAAGGCCGCGACGATGGTGAGGAAGATCTCCCGCATCATCACGCCGGGGACGCTCACCGAAACGAGCCTTCTCCCTGAAAAGGAGGACGCGGTGCTCCTGGCGCTCGAGCCGCCCGCCAAGAAGGACGGCGCCTGGGGCTTCGTCTGGCTCACGCTCTCGAACGGCGACTTCCGCGCGTCGGAAGTCCCGGCGGCGAGCTTCGCGGGCGAAGTCGCGCGCATCAATCCTTCCGAGATCCTCGCGCCCGAAAAAATTGCGCGGCAGCTCCGGAGCGACCTCCCCGGCCGCACGGTGACGCCCTTGCCCGCGTGGCACTTCGACGCGGAGCACGGCGAAGCCGCCCTCAAGAAGCTCTTCTCGGTCGAGACGCTCGACGCGTGGGACCTGAAGGACCGCACGGCCATCCTCGCCGCCGCCAACGCGCTTCTCGACTACACCGCGGAGACGCAGGTCGACATGATGCCCTTCATCGCGCCGATCGTCGTCGAGCGCGAGAGCGAATTCGTCGTGATCGACCCGGCGTCGCGCCGCAACCTTGAAATTTCCGAATCGATCCGCCGGGACACCGACGCGGTGACGCTCTTTTCCGTCCTCGACGGCTGCGGCACCTCGATGGGGAGCCGCGAGCTTCGTCGGCGGCTTCATCAGCCGCTTCGCGACGCGGCGCTGGCGCGCCGCCGTCACGACGAGATCGGCGCCTTCGTCGAGAACGAAGCGCTTCGCCGCGACATGCTGGACGCCTTCCGCCGCGTCCCCGACATCGAACGCATCACGAGCCGCATCGCGTTGGGGAGCGTGCGCCCGCGCGAACTCGCGTCGCTTCGCGACGCCATTCCCGTCGCGATGGAGCTCTCCGAAAAGCTCAAGGCCTCGGGCGAGCCCGGGCTCGGACAACTCGCCGCGGAACTTCAGCCCGACCCTTCGATTTTCGAGCGGCTCTCCAAAGCGCTCTTGGACGAGCCCGCCGTCAATCTCCGCGACGGCGACGTGATCCGCGGGGGCTACGACGAAGAGCTCGACCAACTCCGCACGCTTCGCGACAACACGGGCCAGTTCCTCATCGACCTGGAAACGCGCGAGCGCGCCGCGACGGGCATTCAGACGCTTCGCGTCGAATACAACAAGGTCCACGGCTTCTACATCGAGGTGACGAAGGCGCAGGCCGGGAACGTCCCGGTGCACTACCACCGCCGCCAGACGCTCAAGAACACCGAGCGCTACATCACGCCCGAACTCAAAGACTACGAAGACAAGGCGCTCTCCGCCAAGGAGCGCTCGTCCGCGCTCGAGCGTTCGCTCTACGACGACGTGGTCGGGATGCTTCAACCCAAAAGCGCCGAACTCATGGCGTTCGCGCATGCGTTGGCCGCGCTCGACGTCGCGGCGGCCTTGGCCGAGCACGCCGCGTCGCGCAGCTGGGTGCGGCCCGAACTCACCGCGAAGACCGGGATCCGCATCGAGGCGGGGCGCCACCCGGTGATCGAGACGATGGTCGAGACCTACGTCCCGAACGACTGCGAACTGAAGGACGGCCGCCGCATGCTCGTCATCACGGGCCCCAACATGGGCGGCAAGTCCACCTACATGCGAAGCGTCGCGCTGATCGTGCTCCTCGCCTGGGCGGGAAGCTTCGTGCCGGCCGCATCCGCGCAGATCGGTCCCGTCGACCGCATCCACACCCGCATCGGCGCCTCGGACGACCTCTCGCGCGGGCAGTCGACCTTCATGGTCGAGATGACCGAAGCCGCCGCGATCCTCCACCAGGCGACGCCGCAGAGCCTCGTTCTGATGGACGAAATCGGCCGCGGCACGTCGACCTACGACGGGCTCTCGCTCGCGGGCGCGATCGCGCAGGCGTTGGTCGAAGAGACGCGCTCGCTCACGCTCTTCGCGACGCACTACTTCGAGCTCACGTCCCTGGCCGAATCGCTTCGCGAAGTCGCCAACGTCCACGTCTCCGCCACGCAGTCGAAGTCGCGGATCGTGTTCCTGCATGAGATCGCCGAAGGGCCCGCGAACAGGAGCTACGGCATCGCCGTCGCGAAGTTGGCCGGGATCCCCGCGCACGTCGTGCGCCGCGCACGCACGTTCCTCACCAAGCTCGAAAACGCGGGCTCGGCGGGGGCGCCGCAGCCCGGGCTCTTCACGGACGGCTTCTGGGCGCCCGAGGACGTCGCCGCCGACATCCTCCCCGAGGTGGAAGAACTCCCGCCCGAAGCCGAACCCTCGATGCGGCTCGCGGAAAAGCTGGCGAACCTCGACGTCGACAACCTCTCGCCCCGCGACGCCTTGGCGATGCTCTTCGAGCTCTCGCACGAGGCCGGCCGGATCTTCGGCAGAGATCAGGATTAACCCCTATTAGTCGACCAATAGACCGGCCCGCCCGACTACAATGAGGACGTTTTCCGAAAGCCGGAGAACGTCCTCTCTTTTCCCGCCCAGACAAGAAAATCGAAGGAAACGCCGTGGATCCTTACGCCGAGACGCCCTGCGAAGAGGAACAGCTCTTCCGCGAGATTCATCAGTACATCCTCAACCAGTCGAAGTCCGGCAAGAAGATCGACACGGAAAACGAACTGGCCCGCCGCTTCAACATCACGCGCTACAAGGTCCGCAAGGCCTTGGGTGTGCTCTCCCAGATGGGGATCATCGACCGCAAACCGAAGCGCGGGATGAAGCTTCTCGATCTCGGCCCCAAGAACATCTCGACCCAGATCCAGACGCAGATGGACGTCGCGAACTTCGACGTGCGCGAATTCATCGAGGCGCGCCTCCTGATCGAGGTCGACATCATCCCGCTCGCGATCCGCCGCATGACGCCCGCACTCCTCGGGCGCTTGGAAGACGCGATCAACCGCATCGAGGCCTACGCGAACAACCCGCGCGAAGCCGACCGTTGGGACCGCGAATTCCACCTGCTTCTTCTCGAAGCCTGCGGGAACCGCGTGCTTCAGGTCTTCTCCGCGGCGCTCGTCACGTACTTCGACAAGACGACGGACCGGCTCCCGAACGATCCGCACTTCTTCATCGACGTCGCGATGAAGGAGCGCGAGCTCCTGAACGCGATCAAGCTGGGCGACGTCGAGCGCGCGAAGGCGCTCCTCTCCTCGCACTTGAGCGAGCAGATCACGATCGTGCCGAACTGAGTTCCGCACCAGGAATCCTGAATCGAAGGCGGCCGGAGGAATCCTCCGGCCGTTTCGCTTGTTGGGGCTGGGGGCGTCGCCCCCGTGCGCTTACTTCGCGTCCTTCAGAACGCCGTGCTCCCGGAGCATCCCGAGCACCTGGTCTACGGGCAGCGCCGTGACGGTCTTCCCGTCGAAACCCGTGACGTCATGCGCGCGGAAGAGCGAATTCAGAACCGCCTCTTCGGTCGCCTCGATCGCCGCCATGAAGATGGGCGTCATGTCGTCGTTTCGGACGAGCTTCTTCTCTTCGAGCGTCAGGTCGTCGGCATTGTGCGGCACGCGGAGGTTCTTCGCCGTTGAGAACGCGATCACGAAGTCACCCGACCCGTTCGAGGCGATCCCGCCCGACTTCGTCATTCCCATGAAGGCGCGCTTCGCCAGGCGCTCGAGGTTGCGGCCGTCCAGAGGAGCGTCGGTCGCGACGATCATCATGATGGAGCCGTCGGCACTCTCAATTTCCTTCTGGTAGGGATAGCGCCCCAAGGTCTTCCCCACTTCGACGCCTTTGACGTTCAGGAGTCCCCCGAAATTCGACTGCACGAGAACGCCCACGGTCCAGCCGCCCATCGACTTCGGGAGAACGCGCGAGGCCGTACCGATCCCGGCCTTGAAGCCGAACGCGACCGTGCCGCAGCCCGCGCCCACGACGCCCTCCTCGACCGGCCCGGTCTTGGCGCCCTCTATGGCGGCGAGCACGTCCGAAGACTTCACGAAGCGCGAGCGGATGTCGTTGACGCCGCCGTCGTTCGTTTCGCCCACGACGCCGTTGACGCTCCGCACGTCGGCGTTCTCAGGAAAGGAAAACGTGTAGTCGATGATGCCGTCCAAACCCGCCGCGACGTTGAGCGTGTTCGTGAGCACGATCGGCGTTTCGAGATTTCCGAGTTCCTTCACCTGCGGGTAGCCCGTCATCTTGCCGAAAGCGTTCCCGAGGAAGATGCCGGCCGGGACCTTGTTCTGGAAGACGTTCTCCGCATGCGGGAGGATGGCCGTCACGCCCGTGTTCATGCCCTTGGCGTCGTCGATGAGGCTCACCTGGCCGACCAAAACGCCCTCGACGTCCGTGATCGCGTTCCACTTTCCGGGCTGCAGCACGCCGATTTCAATGCCGAGATCGCGCACCCGGGGCTTCACGTCGTCCGCCGCCAAGGCGCCCGAGGCAAGCACCGCACCGAGGCCGACGGCAACGCCCGCCGCCAGTATCGTCTTCTTCGCATCCTTCATGAAGAACCTCCTTTGCGTAGGCAACCCGAGGAGCCCTCGGGCCGCGTGAGTTTCGTCGAATCAAGTCTAAGTCCGTCCTTTTCCCGGTTTCAAACCGCCTCCAAGGAAAGTTTCCAAGCGTCTCCGGATACGCCCACCATGCCGGATCCTTGACACTTCTCCTAGGTTCTTCGGCTTATTGCGCGCCGCGGAATCTTCCTCCACAATGGTTCTCACCATGACGAACACCGACACCCTCCGCACGCACGCAGGCGAAGCCGGAAGCACCGCGCTTTCGATGACCCTTCGCTGGTGGCACCGCTTCGAAACGATGCGGGCCCGGGGTTGATTCGTCCCCACATTCCGTCAACAACGACGAAGAGCCCGCGGAATGCGGGCTTTTTCATGCGCACCTCCCGGATTCCGCGGCTTCTTCCCCCAACAACCCAAGAGGCACACCATGACGAGGTCTTCCGGTCATTTCTCCCTTCGACGCATCACCCGCGCGGTCTTCGTGACGGGCGCACTCTGCGCCGGCACGCTCGCGGCGTTCACGGTCAGCGCGGAGACGCTCCGTTGGGCGAGCGCCGGGGACTTCCTCACGTTCGACATCCACGCCCAGAACGAAACGCTCAATTCCGCCGCCAACGCCGCGGTCTACGAGGGGCTCGTGCGTCTGGACGAGAAGATGGCGGTCGAGCCCGCGCTCGCGACATCCTGGCAGCGCGTCCCCGAAGGGTTCCTCTTCACGATCCGTGAGGGCGTGCGCTTCCATGAGGGCGAAACGCTCACGCCCGACGACGTCGTCTTCTCGATCAACCGCGCGCTCCTTCCCGGGAGCCAGTTCCGCAGCACCGCCGCGGGGATCCTGGGGGCCGAAAAGACCGCCGACGGGAAGGTCCTCATCCGCACGACGACGGGCACACCCGTCATCCTCCGCCAGCTCGCGAGCCTGCGCGTCCTTTGCCGCAGCTGGGCCGAAGCGCACGGCGCGTTGGAGCCCCAGAACTTCATCGGCGGCGAGGAGTCCTACGCCGCGAAGCACGCCAACGGCACGGGCCCCTTCAAGCTCGTCTCGCGCACGCCGGACGTCCGGACCGAATTCGAGGCGTTCGACGGGTGGTGGGATCAGGCGAACAGGAAGGGAAACGTCACCCGCGTCGTCTACACCCCGATCGCGTCGGCCGCCACCCGCACGGCGGCGCTCCTTTCGGGCGAGGTCGACTTCGTGCTCGACCCGGCCGTGCAGGACGTCGCCCGCCTCTCGAAGGACCCCAACGTGAAGATCCTCTCCGGGTCGGAAGACCGCGTGATGATGATCGCCCTCGACTGCGGCCGCGAAGTCTCCCCCTACGTGACGGGCAAGGACGGGAAGCCCCTCGCCGCGAACCCGCTTCGCGACCCGCGCGTGCGCGAGGCGCTCTCGCTTGCGGTCAACCGCGAAGGCCTGGTGCGCGGCGTCATGCGCGGCCACGGCACCGCCACCGGGACGGTCGTCTCGCACGCGGTCGACGGTTGGAATGAGGACGTGGCGCGCGTCACGCCCGCCAACCCCGCCAAGGCGAAGGCGCTTTTGGCCGAAGCGGGCTATCCGTCGGGGTTCCGCATCACGATCGACACCCCGAACAACCGCTGGGTGAACGACGAAGCGATGGTGAAGGCCGTCGCCTCGATGTGGGGCCGCATCGGGGTCGAGACCGCCGTGCGCGCCATGCCGCGCGCGCAGTACTTCCCGAAGGTGCTTTCGTTTGACATCTCCGCCGCGCTGGTCGGCTGGAGCTCCTCGACCTTTGATGCGTACCGGCCGCTTCAGTCGCTCTCCTCCACCTTCAACCCGAAGACTGGGGACGGCATCAGCAACGTGGGCCGAGTCTCCTCCCCCGCGATGGACGCCGCGCTCCAGAAGCTCGCCGTCGAAGAGAACGCCGAAGCGCGCACGAAGCTCGCTCGCGAGGCGCTCGCGATCGAGCGCGCCGAGTTCCTGCACGTGCCGCTTCTGGAGCAGCACCTCAGCTGGGCGATGCGCAAGGGCGTCACCGCGGTGCTCCGCCCCGACAACGTCCTCGTGATGGAACGCGTCACGGTGGAGCCTGCGAAGTAAAGCCCCTCAACCCGCACCGAGAATCCAACCCCGCGAACCATGCTCAGGATCTTCCTCTCGCGCCTCCTTCAGGGCATCCCCGTGCTCCTCGTCGTCTCGGCGGCCGCCTTCGGACTCTTCCAGTTCATCGGCGATCCGGTGAGCCAGATGCTCCCGCCCGACGCCTCGGTCGAGGACCGCGAGGCCCTGACGGCGGCGCTGGGGCTCGCCGACCCCGTGATCGTGCAGTACCTGCGCTTCCTCGGCAACGCCCTTACGGGCGACTTCGGGATGTCGCTGCGGCACGGGGCGCCGGTGGCGGACCTCCTCATGGAGCGCCTCCCCGCCACGGTGGAGCTCGCGCTCCCCGCGGTGCTCGTAGCCCTCATCCTCGGGATCCCGATGGGGGTCTTCTGCGCGGCGCGCCCGAAGAGCCTCTTCTCGAAGCTCTTTCTGGGCGGGTCGCTTCTGGGGATGTCGCTTCCGACGTTCCTCCTCGGGATCTTCCTCATTCTCGGGTTCTCGGTGGAATTGGGGCTCCTTCCCGCCTTCGGTCGGGGCGAAGTGACCCGGATCGGCTTCTGGTCGACGGGGCTTCTCACCGCGGACGGGCTCCGCCACCTCGTTCTTCCCGTCATGACCCTGGGGCTCTTTCAGACGGCCCTGGTCGTGCGGCTGGTGCGCGGCGAAATGCTCGAAGTGTCGGAGCGCGACTTCATGAAGTTCGGCCGCGCGCGGGGGCTCTCGCCCGCGAGGCTTCTGCTGCGCCACGGGTTGAAGAACGCGATTCTTCCCGTCGTCGCCGTCATGGGCCTGCAGTTTGGCGAGATCGTCGCCTTCTCGATGGTGACCGAAACCGTCTTCCAGTGGCCCGGGCTCGGCCTCTTCTTCCTGCAGTCCGTGCAGTTTGCGGACGTGCCGGTGCTGGCCGCCTACCTCACCTTCATCGCGCTTCTCTTTCTTCTGATCAACCTCGCCGTCGACCTCACAATCGCGGCGATCGACCCGAGGCTCGCGAGGCCCCGGGCGGCATGACCCATCCAAACACAAAGTCCACGAAATCCCTCTTTCGTAAAGGAACACATCATGACGAACACCATCAACGACCGCGACCTGCCGCTTCCCGCCGACATTGCGGAGAATCTTGAAAACGCCGTCGCCATCCGCCGCGCGATCCACAACGAACCCGAAATCGGGCTCGACACCGTGAAGACCGCCGAGAAGGCCGTGGCGGAGCTGCGCCGCATCGGCTGCGACGAGATCGTCGGGAATCTGGGCGGCGCGGGCGTCGTCGGCCTCATCCGCGGGCGGG
>NZ_JH605013.1:46573-47052 GCF_000250875.1 Sutterella parvirubra YIT 11816
TCCCCGAAGGCGCCCGCCGTCCGCGCATCGGCCTTGGCGGCGACACGGACGCGCTCCCGCTCGTCGAAGCGACGGGCTGCGCCTACACGTCCGGGTTTGAGGGCGTCATGCACGCCTGCGGCCACGACGGGCACACGGCCGGGATTCTGCTGGCGGGGGCGGCGCTTGCCGCCCGCCGCGACCGCCTCATGGGGGACGTCCTTCTCATCCTGCAGCCGGGCGAAGAAGGGTTCGCGGGCGCGCGCAGGATGATCGAGGACGGGATGCTGGAGCGCTTTCCCTTGGACGAAATCTACGGCGCCCACGGCGCGGCGGACCTTCCCGTCGGTACCTTCGGCTTCACGAAGGGCTTCATGCAGGCCTCGGCCGACCACATCTTCATCACGGTGAAGGGCAAGGGCGGGCACGGCGCGCGTCCGCACACCGTCGTCGACCCGATCGTCGCCGCCGGGACGCTGATCGTCGCGCTCCAGACCGTC
>NZ_JH605013.1:47118-47746 GCF_000250875.1 Sutterella parvirubra YIT 11816
GGAGCATCCAGGGGGGCGACCCCGTGGGCGTTTCGGTCGTCCCCGAAACCGTGAAGCTCACGGGCACGACGCGCTGCGCGTCGCCCGAAGATCAGGACGTGCTCGAGCGGCGCATCGGTGAGATCTGCGCGGGGGTCGGCGCCGCCACGGGGGCCGAGATCATGGTCGAATACCGCCGCGTCTATCCGCCGTTGCTCAACCACGAAGCCCAGACGGACGCCGCCGTCGCGATCGCCCGTGAGTTCTTCGGGGACGAGGCCGTCTGCGACAACATGCCGGGCGCGATGGGCGCGGAAGACTTCAGCTTCTTCCTCCAGAAGGTGCCGGGCTGCTACCTGCGCGCGGGGCTTCGCGACGCCCAACACACCTCGAACCTGCACGCGCCCACGTTCGACTACAACGACCGGACGTTGGGGCCCACGGCGGCGCTCCTTGCGGAAATCGCCGAAAAGCGCCTTGAGGCGCTCGCGAAGGGTGCCTGCTGATGACGAAGGCCCCGCATCCGAAGCTCTCCTCGGCGCAGCGGCGCCGTGAGGCGCTCGCGCGCCTCGCCCGGCGCACGGACGCCGACCGTCTTGCGGAAGCCTCCGCGGCGGCTCATGCGGCTACCGCGGCTGCCGGAGCGGCC
>NZ_JH605013.1:47822-67553 GCF_000250875.1 Sutterella parvirubra YIT 11816
CTTCCGCGGAAACGGCGGAGGCTCAGGATGCGCGGCCGTCGTTCGCAGTCCGGATCCTCCGCGAAGTGCGCGAAGCGCCCTTCGCGGCGGCCGCGTTCGTCGTGCTCGCGGTCCTTCTTGGGTCCGCGGCCTTCGGGCCGATGCTCTCGCCCTTCGACCCCTACGATCCGACGACCTACGACATCGTCGACGCGAACTTCCCGCCCTCGTGGATCGACGGGGGCGACCCCGCGCACATGCTCGGAACCGACGACCAGGGGCGCGACCTCCTGGCGCTGATCCTCTCGGGGATGCGGCTCTCGTTTCTGATCGGCTTCGCCGCGGCGATCCTCTCGATGGTGCTGGGGGTCGGCGCGGGGCTCGTCGCCGGGTACCGGGGCGGCTGGGCGGATGCGCTGCTCATGCGGCTCTGCGACGTGGCGCTGACGTTTCCGGCGCTCCTCGCCGCGCTCCTTTTCGACGGCGTCATGCGCGCGGTGGTGGGCGAAGGCGCCGGCACCACGACCACCTACGTGGTGCTCTTGGCCGCCATGACGCTGACGGGCTGGGTCCCCTACGCCCGAACGGTGCGCGCCTTGGCGAAGCAGAAGCGCGGCGAAGACTACGTCTCGGCCGCCCGAATGATGGGCGAAGGCGCCGCGACCGTGATGATCCGGCACGTCCTCCCCAACGTCATGGGCCCCGTCTGGGTGCTCCTCGCGATGAACGTCGGGGGCGCGGTGATGACGGAGGCGACGCTCTCCTTCTTGGGCGTGGGCGTGCCGCCCACGACGCCGTCGCTCGGAACGCTCATCCGCATCGGGAGCGACTACGTGCTCTCGGGCGAATGGTGGATCGCGTTCTTCCCGGGGAGCGTTCTCGCGCTCTCTGTGCTCTCCGTCAACATCCTGGGCGACCGCCTGCGCGACGCTCTGAATCCCATGCTCCGCCGCTGAGGCCCACACCGCTTGAGTTTTCATCATGACGACGAACGAAGAAGCCTTCCGCACCGCGGTCTTCCCCTCGACGGACGCGCCGCAGGCTATCCCCCGGAGCGCTCTCCCGGAGACGCCCGTCCTCGTGGTCTCACACCTCACGGTCGGGGCCGAGGATCCGGCGCGCCCTCCGCTTCTCACCGACCTGACGCTCTCGATCGGCGCGGGCGAAATCATGGGGCTCGTGGGCGAATCCGGCGCCGGGAAGTCGATGGCGGGAGCGGCCCTGAGCGGGCTCCTCCCCAAGGGGATCGTCCGGCGCGCGGGCGCCGTGGCGTTGGGCGGCAGAAGGCTCGACGGCCTCACGGAGCGCGAAATGCGGGCCGTGCGCGGCCGCGGGATCGGATTCGTCTTTCAGGACCCGCTCACGAGCTTGGATCCCCTGATGACGATCGGGGCGCAGTTGGAGGAGACGATCCGAACGCTCAAAGGCGTCGCCGGCGCGCAGGCCCGCGCGCACGCCCTGCGGCTTCTCACCGAGGCGGGGCTTCCCGATCCGGAGCGCCTGCTGACCTCCTACCCGCACGAACTCTCGGGCGGGATGCGCCAGCGCGTCGTCATCGCATTGGCTTTGGCCGGCGACCCGCAGCTGATCGTCGCCGACGAACCCACCACGGCGCTCGACGCCACGCTTCAGGCGCAGATCACGGCGCTCTTGAAGCGCCTCGCGCGCGAGCGCGGCGTGGCGGTGCTCCTCATCACCCACGACATGGGCGTCGTCGCCGCGACCTGCGACCGTGCGGCGGTGCTCTACTCGGGCCGGTTGGTGGAGATCGGCCCGGCCGCGGACGTCCTCACCCACCCGCAGCACCCCTACACGAAGGGGCTGATCGGGTCGATCCCGCGGGCGGCCTCGTCGAAGACGAACGCCAAGCACCCCACCCTCTGGCTCGAACAGATCGAGGGGGCGATGCCGGACCCGGGCAGAAGGCCCACGGGCTGCGCCTTTCATCCGCGCTGCCGCGCGGCTTCGGCCGAGTGCTGTATGGCCGTGCCGGAGCTTCTGAGGATCGACGATGCGAGTTCAGTCAACCCGTGTATGCCCCACTACGCCGCGTGCCTGCGCGCGGCCGCGAACGGCCGCGCCGTGCCGGGCTCGATGGTGAGCTTCCACGCGGGGCACGAAAAGCCCTGGGGAAAGTTGGCGGAGGCCCGCGAAGCGGCGCTCGCTGAAGCCCCCGAGATTCTCCGGGTCGAAGGGGTTTCGAAGCGCTTCGGGAAACCGTCGATCCTCGCGCGGGCGCAGGCGTTCTTCTCGGGCGCGAAGGCGGCCGAGGCCCCCAAGGCCTTGGACGACGTCTCGATCACGATCCGGCGCGGCGAAACCGTGGCGGTCGTAGGGGAATCGGGCTCGGGGAAGTCGACCCTTGCGAAAACCGTCGCGGGACTCATCACCGCCGACGCGGGCGCGGTGCGCTTTGCCGAGCCGGAAGGGCGAAAACCCCGCATCGCGATGATCTTCCAGGACCCGCAGTCGAGCCTCAACCCGCGCATGACCGCGGGCGAAGCCGTCGAAGAGGCCCTCCGGATCTACGCGCCGCAGCTCGCAGGGAGCGCGAGACGCGAGCGCGCCGCGGCGCTTTTGGCCCGCGTGGGGCTCCCGGCGTCCGCATACGCGAAGCGCCCGCACGAGTTTTCCGGCGGGCAGCGCCAGCGCATTTCGATCGCGCGGGCGCTGGCGTGCGAGCCGGACCTGCTTCTTTGCGACGAACCGACGAGCGCCCTGGACGTCTCCGTTCAGGCGCAGGTCCTGAACCTCATGAAGACATTGCAGTTGGAGCGCGGCATGAGCTTTCTCTTCATCTCGCACAACCTCGGCGTCGTGCGGCACATGTGCGACCGCGTGGTCGTCATGAAGAAGGGACGGATCGTCGAAGCGGGCCCGAGGGACGAGGTGTTCGGGAACCCGAAGCACCTCTACACCCGGACGCTTCTCGCGTCCGAAGCCGTGCTCGAACCCGACGATCCCGCGGACTCCGCTGAAGTGGAAGCCGAGACGGCGGGCGCCTGAAGGCTCGGCGCACCCTCCCCCACACAAGACGACGCCCGGGCGGCCGTGAGGCTCCCGGGCGTCTTTCATCCGGTCGGCGGACTTTACGGTGCCGCGCGTCGGCGGAGCGTCTCTTCGACCACCTCCACCACCTTCGCGACCGCGCGCTCCACGACGTCGTGGAGGCTCTCGAAGTCGATTTCGTCCTTGGAGTCGCCCATGCCGGCGGCGTGGTTGACCGAGACGCAGATCCCCGCGTAGGGAAGATCCAGTTCGCGCGCCAGCGCGCACTCGGGGTAGAGCGTCATCCCGATCATGTCGGCGCCGTCGCGGGCGTAGCGGCGGACTTCCGCCGCGGTTTCAAGACGCGGCCCCTGCGTGCAGGCGTAGGTGCCCTCCGTCATGAGGTCTTTGCCGAGCGCGGCCGCCGCCGCGATCAGCTCTTCACGGAGCCCCCGGTCGAAGGGATGCGTCATGTCGACGTGCTTCACGCCCGCTTCGGGGCGGTCGTAGTACGTGACCTCACGCCCCCAGGTGTAGTCGATCAGCTGGTCCGGGACGGCGATGCCGCCCGGGCCCAAGGGGCCTGCGATCCCGCCCACGGTCGCGACGCCGACGACGCCTTCGACGCCGAGTTTTTTGAGCGCCCAGAGGTTCGCGCGGTAGGGGACGGTGTGGGGCGCAAAGCGGTGTCCGGGGCCGTGACGAAGAAGGAAGGCGACGGGCGTGCCGCCAAGCTTTCCCAACACGATGGGCGCCGAGGGGGCGCCGTAGGGGGTGTCGATCTCCACCGTTTCGGTGTCGGTGAGAACGCCCGGGCCGGAAAAGCCCGAGCCGCCGATCAAAGCAAGCATGGTGAATGTCCTTTGAAGATGGTGGTTCGGGTATCCGTCAGAAGAGCGTTTCCTGAATGGGTTCCGGCAGCGGTGCGCGGGGCTCGTGCTTTTCCACGGGCTTGACGGTCTCCGCGACCTTCACGGGTTCCGCAGCCTTCACGGTTTCAGCGGGCACTTCCTGCGGGGTTTCAGAGGCCGGTTCTTCGGCCGCAGCCTCTTCCGTCGCAGCCGTCGCCTCACCCGGCGCCGAGAGCATCGCGAGCATTTCGGCCTCGTCGATCACCTTGACGCCCAGGGCCTCGGCCTTCTCCAACTTCGACCCGGCTTCGGCGCCGGCCACCACGAAGTCGGTCTTCTTCGAGACCGAGCCCGCCACCTTCGCGCCCGCGGCGATCAGCATGTCCTTGGCGGCGTCGCGCTTCAGCGTCGGGAGCGTCCCCGTGATGACGAAGGTCTTCCCGGCGACGGCGGACGCGGTCGTCTTCTTCTCGACCGCGGGCCAGTGCATCCCGGCGGTGATCAGCTCGCCGATCACCTCCTCGTTGTGGGGCTCCTTGAAGAAGGCGTGGACGCTCTCGCCCACGATCTCGCCCACGTCGTCGACGTGGGTGAGCTCTTCGAGGGTGGCGTTCCGGAGCGCATCCAACGTCCCGAAGTGCGTGGCCAAAGTCAGGGCCGTCGCCTCGCCCACGTGCCGGCAGCCGAGCGCGAAGATGAAGCGGGCGAACGTCGTCGACTTCGCGCGCTCCAGGTTGTCCAAAAGATTCTGCGCGGCCTTGGGGCCCATGCGGCGCACGGGCTTTTCAGTGCCCTTCGTCGCGGTGATGAAGTCGGTGAGCGCCTCGTGCGTCAAGTGGAAGAGGTCCGCAGGGGTCGAGACCAGGCCTTCGTCGACCAACATCGTGACGATCTTTTCTCCGAGCCCGTCGATCCCGGCCGCGCGGCGCGACGCGAAGTGCACGATCGCGAGCTTCACCTGCGCGGGGCAGAAGAGTCCGCCCGTGCAGCGCGTGTCCTTTTCCTCTTCGTCGCGGATCGTCGCCGACCCGCAGACGGGGCAGTGGTCGGGCATCTGGAAGCGCCGGGCGCCCTCGGGACGGCGCTCGTGCAGAACCCGCACCACCTCGGGGATCACGTCGCCGGCGCGGCGTACGACGACGCTGTCGCCGATGCAGAGGTCCAATTCCGCGATGAAGGATTCGTTGTGAAGGGTCGCGTTCGAGACGGTGACGCCGCCCACGAAGACGGGCGCGAGGCGCGCGACGGGGGTGAGCTTCCCCGTGCGGCCCACCTGCACGTCGATCGCTTCCAGAACGGTCACTGCCTCTTCGGGCGGGTACTTGTGCGCGCACGCCCAGCGGGGTTCGCGCGAGAGGAAGCCGAGCTCACGCTGCAGCCCGAAGTCGTCCACCTTGTAGACGACGCCGTCGATGTCGAACGGCAGCTCCGCGCGGTTCGCGGCCACCTCGTCGTGGAAGGCAGCGAGCGCCTCGGGGCCTTCGACGCGACGGCGCATGTCGGCGACGGGAAGCCCCAACGCCTTGAAGCGGTCGAGCAATTCCGTCTGCGACGCGGCGAAGTCCGGGGCGGAGCACTCGCCCAACGCGTACGCGTAGAAGTGAAGGCGGCGAGCCGCCGTCACCTTGGGGTCCAATTGACGGAGCGACCCCGCGGCGGCGTTGCGGGGATTGACGAAGGTCTTCTTGCCGTCCTTCAGTTGGCGTTCGTTCAGCGCATGGAAGTCCGCGCGGTGCATGATCACTTCGCCGCGGACCTCGAAAACGTCCGGGACCCCGTCCAACTTCAACGGGATCGTGCGGATCGTGCGCACGTTCGCGGTCACGTCTTCGCCGGTCGTGCCGTCGCCGCGGGTGGCGGCCAAGACCAGCACGCCCTTCTCGTAGCGCATCGACATCGCAAGACCGTCGAACTTGAGTTCGCAGTCGTAGACGACGGGGGCGTCCTCGTCCGTGAGCCCCAACTCCTTCCTGACGCGCTCGTCGAACGCCTTCGCGCCCTCCGCCGTGAAATCCGTCTCGGTGTGAATCGAGAGCATCGGCTGCGCGTGCGTCACCTTCGGGAGGTCTTCGCGGACGGCGCCCGAGACGCGGTGCGTGGGGGACGCGGGACTCACGAGCTCGGGGAAGCGCGCCTCCAGGGCCGCGAGTTCGTGATAGAGCCGGTCGTACTCCTCGTCCGAGAGGATCGGATCGTCGAGCACGTAGTAGGCGTGGTCGGCCGCGCTGATCTTCGCTTCGAGTTCGCGCATGCGCGCGGGGGCGGCTTCGGGCGCGAGGGCTTCGGCCGCGGCTTCGCCCCAGAAGCCCTGGGCTTCCTTGCCGGAGGAATTGGAGGAATCGGAGGCGGGGTCGGTTTTGCGTTCTTCGGTCATCGTCGTGGCCGGTCCGGTGGCGGACCGGGGAAGGAAAAACGTTCAGGGAGAAAACGGTGAAGAAAGCGCCGCCCTCCGGGGCGGAGTCGGCGGCGCCTGATGTCTGGCGGTATCGGGCGGAATCGGGCAGAGTCGCGCGGGACCGCGCGCGGGCGCGTTCAGCCGCCGCGCGAGAAGAGGATCTTCGCGCGGGCGCTGCCGGGTTCGGCCCCGTGCGTGCGCATCGTCTCGGCGTGCTCCTTCGCCTGGCGCTCGATCTGCACGGCGCCCGCGGCCCCGGGCGGTACCGCCGCGGCGTAGTTCCACTGCGCGTGAAGCGTCACGGCGATGTGGTTCGCCGACGCGAGGAAGCGCTGCAGGTCGCCGCGCGAGAGGACCGTGAGCGGTAGGTCGAGCTTCAGCACGAGCGAGCCCGAACCCTCCGGCCCGAAGGCGAGCGTCATCACCGGATCGCGGTCGGTCGGGACCGCGCGGTACTCCCAGCGGCCGGTCGCCGCGGTGAAGCCCGCGGCCTGCGCGGCCTCCGTCACGGCGTCGAGGCTGAAGGTGGGCGTGCTCGGGTCGGCCGGCGTGATGACGATGTCGATCGAATGGTCGTAGTAGGCGATGAAGCCCTTCAGAGCGTCCGCCATCTTCGCGGCCTGAAGCGGATCCATCGTGTGGCGGACGGTGGCGTCGACCCCCGCGGCCGCGTGCTCCAGCACCTGGAAGAATTCGCTCGCGCAGACGTCGGACAACCCGCCCGAGCGGTTGGCGAGCACCATCGTCGCGACGACGTGATTCGCAGGGGATGCGAGTTGGCGCGCCTCGCAGTAGAGGCCGTCGCGGATGCCGCGCGCCCAGATGCGCACGGGCATGGAGAAGTGGCTGCGCTTCACCTCGTTTTCAAGGCTCTTCACGCCCCCCAGCGCGAACTGTTCGCCCTCGCCCGGCGTGATGTCGAGCACCCACTCGACTTCAGCGTCGACCGGCGGGTACGACTGGAATTCGGGCTGCGCGGAAGCGGCGTCCGCGGCGCGCTCCTCTTCGCGCTCCTGCTCTTCGGCTTCCGCCTCGAGTTCGTCGTAGATGGGCGGTTCGTCCGAAGGCATCGCCGCCGACTTCGCCGCGGGCTTCACGCCCCCGACGGTCGGCTCCTGCGGGAGCACGGGTTCGACCGGCGTCCTGGCGGGCGCCTCATCCTCGTCATCGTCGTCGGGCATGCTGCTCATCTCGGGCTCATGCCGCGTCGAGCGCGTCAGCGGATCTTCAACATTCGTCTGGAACTTTTCCTGCGCCGCGCGCACCCGGCGCTCTTCGCGCTTGGAGCGCCAGAAAAGGGCCAGAAGCACCACGGCCGCCGCCGCAATGAAAATGAGGATGGTCTGGTTCGACATGGTCGCTGGTTGTCCGATCGGGTGGGCGCGCCCCGGGAACACTTGATGGGCGCGCGCGTAGATTCCTTGGATTGTACGCGCAGAGCGGGGAATTCTGTGCGGACCGGACGGCGCATTCATCGGGCCGCAACGCGTGCGGCGGGGTTCGGACGGGAACCGGGCGCGGCTCCGCGCCGCCCAGCCGCACGCCATCCCGCTTCCGATCCCGCCGCCGATCCCGCCCGGGTCGCCCCGGCGCACCCGAAGCGGGCAAGAAACGCGTGAGGAAAGGCATAATGGTGTGTTTCAATGATTTTCCGGGCCCGCCTCCCTCACGCGCGTCCGGCACCCACATCCCCGAAGGAGCCCGACATGTACGAAATCGCGCCGCTCTTGGACGACCCGATCCACAACCTGAAGACGATCCGCGACGTCTTCCGCTGGTCGATCACGGAAATGGAAAGCGCGGACCTCTCCTACGGCCACGGCTCGCCCGACGCCTGGGAGGAGTCGAGCTTTCTCATCTGCCGCGCGCTGAAGCTCCCCTTCGAGCACTTCGAAGACTTCTTCGACGCCGCGCTCACGCACAACGAACTCGTGCGCCTCGTGCACCTCATCGACCGCCGCGTCCACGAAAAGACCCCGGCCGCGTACCTCTTGAAGGAAGCCTGGCTGACGGAACACCGCTTCTACGTCGACGAGCGCGCCCTCATTCCGAGGAGCTACATCGCCGAACTCCTCGAAGAAGACCTCTGGCCCTGGGTGGAAGACCCGGAAGCCGTGGGCTCGGTTCTCGACCTCTGCACGGGCTCGGGATGCCTCGCGATCCTCGCGAAGGGCGTCTTCCCGAGCGCGCAGGTGACGGGGAGCGACCTCTCCGCCGACGCCCTCGAAGTCGCCAAGATCAACTGCCGCGAGTACGGTCTCGAAGAGGAGCTCGAACTCGTTCAGGGCGACCTCTTCTCGGGGCTTGCCGGTCGGCGCTTCGACGTCATCATCTCGAACCCGCCCTACGTGACCGAAGCTTCGATGAAGCGCCTCCCGCAGGAATACCGCCACGAGCCCGAAATGGCCTTGGGCGCGGGCGTCGACGGCATGGACGTCGTGCGCCGCATGCTCCCCGAAGCGGCGGAGCACCTGACCGACAACGGCATCCTCATCGTCGAAGTGGGCGACGGGCTTGAAGCCGTCGAAGCCACCTTCCCCGGGCTGGAGCTCACGTGGCTCACCGTCTCGGGCGGGGACGATCAGGTCTTCCTCGTGACGGCCGAAGAGTTGAAGCGCTACTTCGGCGACGAGGGGAGCAACTGACCTCATGCTCCGGCTCCTCAACCTTTCGCTGACGCGCGGCACGCGCGTCCTCTACCGGAACGCCACCCTCACGGCCTCTCCCGGCGAGCGCATCGGCCTCGTCGGCCCCAACGGCTGTGGGAAGTCGACGCTCTTCGCGGCCGTTCTGGGCGAACTCTCCCCGGAAGCGGGCGACATCGAAACGCCGCGGCGCGAGCGCATCGCGCACGTCGCGCAGAGCTTCAAGGTGACCGACGTCGCGTGCCTTGAGTACGTGCTCTCGGGGCACGCGCCGCTCGTTGCGGCCCGCGAAGCCTTGAAGGCCGCGGAAGCCTCGGGCGACGAAATGGCGCTCGCCCACGCGCACGCGGAATTGGCGGAAGTGAACGAAGGGGCCGTGACGGCCGCCGCCCGCACGATTCTGGCGGGTCTGGGCTTCTCGCAGGACGATGCCGAGCGCCCCGTCGCCGACTTCTCGGGCGGTTGGCGAAACCGCATCGCCTTGGCCCGGGCGCTGATGTGCCCGGCGGACCTTCTGCTGCTCGACGAACCGACCAACCACCTCGACATCGATTCGCTCATCTGGCTTGAGAATTGGCTCCGTCACGTCGAGGCGACCGTCATCATCATTTCGCACGACCGCGAGTTCCTCGACCGCGCCGTCACGACGATCTGGTCGGTCGAAGACGACACGATCCGCCGCTACGCCGGGAACTTCACGAAGTTCGAGGCCGAGCGCATGGAGCGTCTGCGTCAGCAGGACGCCGCACACCGCGCCTACGAAGCGAAGGCGGCGAGCCTTCGGAGCTTCATCGACCGCTTCCGCGCGAAGGCGACCAAGGCCCGCCAGGCGCAGTCCCGCATCAAGATGCTGGAGAAGCTCGAGAGCGTCGAAGCCGTGCGCGCAAAGCGCGAATGGCGCTTCGAATTCCCGAAGCCCGTGCGTTTGCCGGAACACCTGGCCGACGCCGAAGGGCTCGCCTGCGGCTACGACGACCTCGTGATCCTCCGGGGCGTCACCTTCTCGGTGCGCTCGGGCGAGCGGATCGGCGTGCTCGGCGTCAACGGCGCCGGGAAGTCCACCCTCATCAAGACGGTCGTGGGCGAAATTCCGAAGTTGGCCGGGGAACTGCGCCGCGGCCAGGGTCTGGAGATCGGCTACTTCGCGCAGCATCAGCTCGATCAGCTCCGTGCGGACGAGTCGCCGCTCGAACACATGAAGCGGCTCGCCCCCGACGTGCGCGAGCAGGAACTGCGCGACCACCTCGGCGTCTACCGGTTCTCCGGCGACTTCGCGAGCGCCCCCGTGGGCCCGATGTCGGGGGGCGAAAAGGCGCGTCTCGCGCTCGCCCTCATCGCGTGGACGAAGCCCAACCTCCTCGTGCTCGACGAACCGACCAACCACCTCGACATGGAAACGCGCGAGGCGCTGACGATGGCGCTCTCGACGTTTGAAGGCGCCGTGCTCATCGTCTCGCACGACCGCCATCTTCTTCGCGCCACGACCGAGCGCCTCTGGCTCGTCCACGAAGGGGCCGTCACGGAGTACGACGGCGACCTCGACGACTACGCCGCCCTGGTGCTTGAACACCGCCGTACGACGGCGCAGGCCGAACGCGCCGAGCAACGTGCGAAGCGCGAGGCGCCCGTCGTCAACAAGAAGGAGACGCGCCGCCAGGAAGCCGAAGAGCGCCGCCGCATCGCGGAGGCGCGAAAGCCCCTCAAAAAGGAATTGGAGAAGGTCGAGCGCGAGATGGCGAAGCTCCAGGAGGAGCTCGCCCAGCTCGACGCGAAGCTCGCCGACCCGGACTTCTACGCCGGGGACGCCGCGGAGGTCGCCGCCGTCACGAAGGCGCACGGCGAATTGGCGCCCAAGGTCGAAGTGCTCGAGATGCGCTGGCTCGAACTCTCCGAGGCGATCGAGGCGGTCTGCTGAGGACGCATCCGAACACAACCTGTCAACCGTAAAGCCGAAGGGCCGGACGCTTTTTCAAAACGTCCGGCCCTTCGGTCTCATTGGGGTTGGGATGGCGGTCTTATGGGGGTTCCATGGGGCGCTCTCAATTGGAGGGAATCGTCGTCGGCATCAGGTCGAGGCCGGTTCCTTGGCCGGTTCAGCGGCATCGGCGGTTTCCGCAGGCGCCACTTCAGGCGGCACCTCCTGCGCGCCGGTGAGCGCTTCGCCGTTCGCCTGCAAAAGCTGCATGATGATGCCGTTCACGACCTCCGCATCGCGGTCCATGTCCTCTTCCGAGGGATCGTGCCCCGCGGCGAACGCCTTCTTGCAGCGGGGACCGTACTGGAGCACCCAGCGCATGACGGCTTCTTCGCGCTTTCCCTGCGGGATCGCCTTCGCGGCTTCACCCACGTAGAGCTCACGCATCTCCGACATGAAGGCGCCATTCGCCATCAGCTCCATCATGAAGGCGACGTCTTCGCGGTCGAGCGAATTGAAGCCCAACGCGTCGACGTTCAAATCGTCCGCGGCTTCGGGCTTCCAGTCGGGGTAGCGCTGGAGGAACTCTTCCGTCACCGCGTTTTCCGCAAAGACCTGGTCGAAGTCGAGGAAGCCCTCGGTGGCGAGCATCAGGTTCGAGGTGACGAGCCCGAGGTAGTTCGTGAGGAGACGGTCCTTGCAGACCGTCACCGAAATGACCTTGTCGCCCCCCATCTGCGCGAGCTCGCCCGTCATGTCGAGGAAGCTCATCACGAAGTCGACCGCGAAGAGGCAGGCCAGCTCACGGTCGCTCATGAAGCGGTTCTGGACCGGCACGCCCGCGGCCTTCATCTTGGGGAGCGCCCAGCGCTCGCGCAGCGCCTTGAAGACGCCGCCCCCCATCCAGCCCGATTCGTCGTGGAAGTCCGGGCGGTTGTTCAGAAGCGTCGCCGCAAGGGCGTACGCGACGCCCGCCACGTGGTCTTCGCGCTCCTCCATCGAGAAGGGCGCGCCCGAGTGAATCGCGTGCGAGAGCGCGTACGCGAACCCGATGAACATGTCCTGGAGTTCGAGGTAGTCCGAGAGGTCGCCGTGCCTCATCTCGGCGCCCTTCCAGTTCTGCGCGAGGAATTCGAGGTGCGGGAAGCCCTGCTCTTCGTAGAAGCGCTTGTTGAGGGACTCACGGAGGACGTCCAAAAGATAGACGTAGCTCACCGGGGCGCCTTCCCCGGCACGCTGCGTGCGCTTCTTGAGCTTCTGCGCGCGGCGCGGATCGGTCTTGCTCTGCGGCATGGTTGTACCTTTCCTTTTCTTCTGTTTGCTTGGTCGATGGTCTCCGGAGGCGCGCGGGAGTTTGTCCTCTTCGCCTGTCCGGAAGGCCGTTTCAAGGACTCTACGCCCCGTTTCTTAAAGCTTCATTGCGGTGCGGGCGATGCGCGGGCGCCCGGCCGACTACAATCACGTCCGTCCATCCGAACCATCCAACAGAAAGAGGCACCAGCCGCCATGGCCCGCATCGACATCGAATGGCTTCAGGCCACCCTTCAGGACGCGAGCGACGCGCTCACCGACACGATCGCCGCCCTCAACGAATCCCCCGACGAAGAGACGGCGGCGGAGCTTCTTCGCCGCGACCTGGTCGAGGTCTACGCGAAGCTCAACTACGCGGTGAACACGGCGGAGCTGGGCCCGAACGCCCTGAACGAGCTCACCGAGGACGAACTCATCGCCTGGCCGCTCGGCATGCCGTTCCTCGCCTGGAGCGAGGAGGAGAACATCGACGACGATGAGGACGACGAAGCCGACGAAAACGACTTCGAAGAGGATCCGGAGACGCCGGTAGAGGCGGAAGAGGAAGCCGAAAAGGCTGAGGTGAAGAAAGAAGAAGCGAAGTAAACGCTTCCTTGCTTCGCAAGAAAAGCCCGGCGGGATCGAAAGACCGTCGGGCTTTCGACGTCTTGGGCGGCGGGCCTCGACCGGTTGAGGTTCACGGTCGTAGAATCGTCGTGTCGACCACCCTCACCCATTCCGACGATGACCACCCCCATTTCTCCCGAGCTCATCGAAGCCATGCGCCTCTTGGGACTCCGTCCCGAAGACGCCCACCAACTCTCACCCTACGAGATCAACCGCCTCCGCGAAGTCCGCGAAGAACCACGCCACGACTTCGACATCGTGCCCGGCGCCACCCTCGACGACTTCGAGCCGACGGCCCTCAAGAGGCTCCTCGGAGCCGTCCGCGACCGCCTCACACGCCCCTTCGTCTTCCTGAGCCGCCACGAGCTTCTCGAAGGAATCGGCGCGATCCGACCGGACGGTGCGGTTCGGCGTCCGACCTTGGCGGGTCTGCTCGCCGCCGGGCGTAAGCCCCAGCGGTTCTTTCCCTCTCTTCAGATCGTCTTCACGCGTTGGGCGGGAACCCCGGGAGACGCGGAGCGCCTTCGCACCAAAGAGCTCACGGGCTCGATCCCCGACATACTGCTTGATGCTCTCGACCAGATGCGCCTCAACATGAGGGAGCCTGCGATCATCACGGGGGCGCTCCGCAGGAACTATCCGGACTACTCAACCAAGGCCGTCCTCGAAGCGCTGACGAACGCCCTCCAACACCGCGACTATTCCGCCGAGAGCCGCGGGATGCCGGTGCGCATCGACATGTACGACGATCGACTGGAGATTTCGAGCCCGGGCGGACCGCTTCGAGGAGGCGGCCTCGGTATGGTCGACGGAATCCGTCCCATACGCAACCAGTACCTCACGAGGCTTCTCGCCTCGACGCCCTTGATGGGCGGCTTCGCGGTTGAGGACCGCGGATGGGGCTTCGCCGCGATCCGCGAAGCGTTGGAAAAGGACGGTCTGCCCGAGGTCCGCATCCGGCATTCGCTCGCGAACTTCGTCGTGACCTTTCCGAAGCGCCCGTGGCCGATCGCATGAAACGCGATCAGCGCTTCGGCCGCAGGTCGGAGAGCCGCCAACCCGTCACGAAGAGGACGCCGAAGTAGATGACGGCCGCCCCGGCGACGATCCCAAGCGCCCCCGCCGCGCGCCAGGTCCAAACGAGGTCCGTCCAGACGACGCCGCGCTGCGCGGACCAGAGGCCCGCGGCCATGAGTGCGGTCGCGGCGCCGGTGCGAAGCCCGAAGACGCCCCAGCCGGTCAAGGGCTTGTAGATCCCGCGGCGCATGAGGAGCGTGAGGAGCGTCAAGGCGTTCACGCAGCTTCCGATCCCGACCGAGAGCGCCAACCCCGCGTGCGCGAAGAGCGGCACGGAGACGAGGTTCACCAACTGCACGACGACCAAGGACGCGAAGGCCGCGCGCACCGGCGTGCGGATGTCCTTGCGGGCGTAGAAGGCGGGCGCGATGATTTTCAGCGCAATGAGGCCGATCAACCCCACCGCGTAGCCCGTGACGGCCAAGGCCGTCTGGGAGACGTCCGCCGCCGTGAAGCTGCGGCCCTGGAAGAGGAAGGCGACCAACGCGTCCGCCGTCAACCAAAGCCCGATCGAAGCCGGAACGCCCACAAGGAGCACGAGCCGCAGGCCGTGGTCCAAGAGCGCGTTGTAGCGCTCGGCGTCGCCCTTCGCGTGCGCGGCGGAAAGCCCCGGGAGCATCACGGTCCCGAGGGCGACCCCCAGGAGCGCCGTCGGAAACTCCATCAGGCGGTCGGCGTAGTTGAGCCACGTGACGGCGCCCGCGCCCAGCCACGAGGCGATGTTCGTGTTGATGAGGATGGAGAGTTGCGCGACGCCGACGCCGAAGAGCGCCGGGACCATGAGCTTCAGCACGCGGCGAACGGCCTCGTCCCCGATGCTCTCGCGCCAACCTCGGGGACGAAGCTTCACGCTCAAGCGCCGGAGCGCGATGACCTGCACCATCAGCTGCAGCACGCCCCCCGCCATGACGCCCGCGGCCAAGGCCCAGATGGGTTCCTCCAACGTCGGCGCCAGAAAGAGCGTCGCCGCGATGAAGGAGAGGTTGAGGAGCACCGGCGTGAAGGCGGGCACGGCGAAGTGCTTGAGGGTGTTGAGAACCGAAGCGGCCAACGCCACCAGGCTCATGAACGCGATGTAGGGGAACATCACGCGGGTGAGACCCACCGCCAACGTGTAGGCCGCGGGGTCCTCCCGCATGCCGCTCGCGATCGCCCAGACGAGCAAGGGCGAAAGAAGCACACCCAAGACGCTCGCCAAGAGCACGGCGGCCGCCAAAACGGTGAACACATGGTCGACGAACGCCTTCGAGCGCTCGCGCGAGCTCGTTTCCCGAACGTCCGAGAGCATCGGTACGAAGGCCTGTTGGAAGGCCCCTTCGGCGAAGAGCCGGCGCAGCATGTTGGGGAGGCGGAAAGCGACGTAGAAGGCGTCGGTTTCCGCGCCCGCGCCGAAATAGCGCGCGATCAGCATGTCGCGGATCACCCCGGTGATACGGGAGACGAGCGTGAGGCCGGATACGGTGGCGGCGGACTTCAGTAGCGACATGGCGTGCGGGGATTCGGGAATCCGTGTTCGTGGAATCCCATGGATTCTACGGCAGTGCGAACGTTGCAGGCCCTGAAAATTCGTGTCAGGGATTTGTCTACGTTCGGGAATTTTGGTATAGTGGAGGACTTTTCGGAGAGAGGCAATTCCATGCCCCGAAGACCGCTCGGGAGGGCGGCCTTCCCCGAAGAAAACCCTTCCCGACCCGGCGTCCGCAGGGCGCGGGGTTGTCCGGACGACCGACTCTGGTCCCCGGGCGCACAAAAAGACTTACCGGCCGAGCCCACGCTCGCGATTGCAATGCAGAGCGGCGACCGGCTATGTAAAGAAACCGATCGCCGACTGTTTTTTAGGCAAGGACACATTTAAAAATGGCTAACACCAAGCAAGCTCGCAAGCGCGCCCGCCAGATCGTCGCGCGCAACATGCACCTCTCGGCTCAGCGCAGCCAGTACCGCACCGCCATCAAGGCCGTGCGCAAGCTCATCGTCGCCGGCGACAAGGCCGCCGCTCAGGAAGCCTTCGTCAAGGCCCAGAGCGTGATCGACGCGATGGCCGGCAAGGGCGTTCTGCACCGCAACGCCGCCGCCCGCCACAAGAGCCGCCTCTCGGCCTCGATCAAGGCGATGGCCTAATCAGACGTTCGTCTGACGAAGAAAAGTCCCCGATCCTTTTGAGAAGGCTCGGGGATTTTTTCATCCGCCTCACCCGTCGCATCCGCGTCTCCCCTCCATCTTCCTCCCCTCCGCCCGAACCCCGCCCGACCTTCAGACCGGGTACTTCCCAGGTTCGTCCGGCTTCCGCCGGTTTCTCCTCCGCTCGCCCTTCCCCCGCCGTTCCGCCCGGTCAAGAGAACCCGTCGACCGCCTTGTCCGAAGCCCCACGCCGCCCCCGATCTGTGTCACAATGCGCGTTCGTTTCCGTGAAAACCCGCACCCTTTTCACCCTAGGGGCGGACACGGATGAGCGAACACCAGCGTGATAGAGGCGCGGTTCCGAAAGAGTAGACGGCCGAGGAGGTATCCCGTGACGCCGTCGGAAAGGTCGGACCGCCGAAACGGCGCACCCGACGGGGTGCGTTGGTTGGGGGTGCGGAGAAGATCCGCACCACTCCCGCCGCAGGCCACTGCGGCGGAGGAGCTGTCGGCTGTTCGAACTCTCGACGCGTCGCCAGGCCGCGGGCCCGCCAAGGGGCTCCGGAGAGCGCATCGAAAGGGCGGCGCCCGATGGATGTCGCGTTTTTCTCTTTCGAACTCTCCCCCGCACAAGGAGACACGACGCATGTCTGACGAACACGCCCGCGAAAACGCGGGACTCCGGCGCGACCTGAAGGCGCGCCACATCACCATGATCGCCATCGGCGGCTCGATCGGCACGGGGCTCTTCGTCGCCTCGGGCGCGACGATCGCGCAGGCCGGTCCCGGGAGCGCCCTTCTCGCCTACTCGATCATCGGGCTGATGGTCTACTTCCTGATGACGAGCCTCGGCGAACTCGCGGCCTTCGAGCCCGTCGCGGGGTCCTTCTCCACGTACGGGCGCCGCTACGTCGACGAAGGCTTCGGCTTCGCCCTCGGTTGGAACTACTGCTACAACTGGGCGATCACGGTCGCGGTCGACTTGGTCGCGGCGCAGCTCGTCATGGGCTGGTGGTTCCCGGACGTGCCGGGGACGGTATGGAGCGCATTGTTCTTAGGGTTCATCTTCGCCCTCAACTTCTTCTCCGTGAAGGGGTTCGGCGAGACCGAATACTGGTTCGCGCTTCTCAAGGTGCTCACCGTCGTCTTCTTCATCGGCACGGGCTGCGCGATGATCTTCGGGATCCTGACGGACGACATCCCGGCCGGGTTCTCGAACTGGGTGATCGACGACGCGCCCTTCGTGGGCGGCCTGCCCGCCCTGATCGGGGTCGCGATGGTCGTCGGGTTTTCCTTTCAGGGGACGGAACTGATCGGGATCGCCGCGGGCGAAACCGAAAACCCGCAGAAGAACATCCCGAAGGCGGTCCGTCAGGTCTTTTGGCGCATTCTCCTCTTCTACATCTTCTCGATCCTCGTCATCAGCCTCATCATCCCGTACACGGACCCGAGGCTCTTGAAGAACGACGTCACCGACGTCGCGGTGAGCCCCTTCACGCTCGTCTTCGAGCACGCCGGGCTCCTCTCCGCGGCCGCGCTCATGAACGCCGTCATCCTCACGTCGGTGCTCTCGGCCGGGAATTCCGGCCTCTACGCCGCGACCCGCATGCTCTACGTCCTGGCGCACCAGGGGAGCGCTCCGAAGTGCTTCCGGAAGCTCTCCGCCTCGGGCGTGCCGCGAAACGCCCTCTACGCCACGACGGCCGTGGCGGCGCTCTGCTTCCTCACGTCCCTCTTTGACAACCAGTCCGTCTACCTGTGGTTGCTCAACGCCTCCGGGATGAGCGGCTTCATCGCGTGGCTCGGGATCGCCGTGAGCCACTACCGCTTCCGCCGCGGCTACGTGCTCCGCGGGGGCGACCTCTCGAAGCTTCCCTACCGTTCGAGCTTCTTCCCGCTGGGGCCGATCTTCGCGTTCGTCCTCTGCACGGTGATCATGCTGGGGCAGAACTATGCGGCGTTCCTGGAGAACACGATCGACTGGGGGTCGGTGACGGCCACCTACATCGGGATCCCGCTCTTCCTCGCGATCTGGTTCGGGTACAAGATGAAGACCGGCTGCCGGTTCGTGCGCTACGCCGAGATGAAGTTCCCGGAGAAGTACGACCCGAAGGCCCACGGCTGAGAAGCCTGACGCCCGCGTACGTCACATGAAGCAAGAGCCCCGGCCGAAACCGGGGCTCTCTTCATTTCTGAAACTCGGAACGTCCGACGCCCTGAACTCAATCCCAGAAGACGGGTTCGGGTTCGAGCGTCACGCCGAAGCGCTTTTCGACCGCCGCGACGATTTCGTCGCGGAGCGCCTTCACGTCCTCGGCGTCCGCCCCGCCCTTGTTGACGAGGATGAGCGCGTGGTTTTCAGAAACCCCCACGGGCCCGCGCACCGCGCCCTTGAAGCCCGCTTCCTGGATGAGCCAGCCGGCCGCCAACTTCACGCGGGCGCCGGCCAACGGGTAGACGACCAGCATGGGGTAGTCGGTGCGCAGCTGCCGCGCCTTCACCTGCGTCACGATCGGGTTCTTGAAGAAGGACCCGGCGTTCCCGATCCTCGCCGGATCGGGAAGCTTCCGGGCGCGCAGCGCCCGCACGGCCGCCTCCACGGCCAAGGGATCCTTCGGGTCGGCGCCCGAGCGCTCCAACTCCTGCGCGAGATCCTTGTAGTCGGTCTTGGGGTGGGCTGCCCCGCGGCCCACGATGAGGCCCGCACGCAGGATGACGAGCTTTTCGCCCTCAGGCGTCTTGAAGACGCTCGTGCGGTAGCCGAAGTCGCATTCTTCCGTCGACATGCGCTTCACTTCGTCCGTTTCCGGATTCCACACCTCGACCCATTCGAGCACTTCGGCGACTTCCACCCCGTAGGCGCCCGCGTTCTGGACGACCGCGCCGCCCACGGTGCCGGGTACCGCCGCGAGCCCCTCCATGCCGCCCCAACCTTCAAGGAGCGTTTTGCGGACGACGTCGTCCAAGCGCTCGCCCGCGCCCACCGTGAGCGCCATCCCGCCTTCGGGATGCTCCTCCACCTCCATGCCCGTGAGCGCCACGCGCACGACGAGCCCTTCGACGGTGCGGCCCGCGATGACGTTGGCGCCGCCCCCAAGAAGGCGCACGGGCTCCCCTTTCAAACGGGCGTCGGCGAAGAGCGCGCGCAGGTCTTCCAACGACGCCGCCTCGGCGTAGCGTCGCGCCGTCGACCGGAGCCCGAAGGTCGTGAGCGTCGTGAGATCGAAATCGGTGTGAATCGTGGGCGTCATGAGATGGAGCTCCCTGGGATGGCTGTGGGTTCAGTTCGGGGTGAAGCGGGAGGCTCCGGGATGAGCAAAAGGAACCGCCCGCTTCCCCAAATTATAGGTAGCGGGCGGGTTTCGGACCGATGGGCCCGGGTTTCGAGAGTTTTCCGGGCGGGCCTCCTTCAGGGCGTTCTCAGAGGAGGCCGAGCGCTTCGGCGCGGGCCTTGACCTTCGCTTCGATCGCCTCGGAGGTGAGCCCCACGGAAGCGAGGAGTTCCCCCTGCGTGCCGTGGTCGATCCAGCGGTCGGGGAGACCGAAGCGCATGACGGGGACCGTGACGCCGTGGTCCGCCAGGACTTCGAGGACCGCCGAGCAGGCGCCCCCCGCCAGAACGCCCTCTTCGGCGACGACGAGAAGCCCGTGCGTGCGCGCGGCTTCCAAAACCGCCTTCTCGTCGACGGGCTTCACGAACCGCATGTCGATGAGGGTGCCGTTCAAGCTTTCCGCGACGGGCGCCAGCACGTTCGTCATCGAGCCAAAGCCGAGGAACGCGATCTTCTCACCCGCACGGAGCGTGCGCGAGACCCCTACCGGGATCGTCTCCGCGTCCGCCGT
>NZ_JH605013.1:67612-70943 GCF_000250875.1 Sutterella parvirubra YIT 11816
CGCGGGTAGCGGACCGCCGCGGGCTGCTTGGCTTCGAGCGCGGTGTTCAGCATCAGGCGGCATTCGTTTTCGTCCGAAGGCGCCATCACGATCATGTTCGGGACCGCGCGCAGCATCGCAAGATCGAACGTTCCGTGGTGCGTCGCGCCGTCGGCGCCGACCAGGCCCCCGCGGTCGACCGCGAAGGCGACGGGCAGGTTCTGGAGCGCGACGTCGTGAATGAGTTGGTCCATCGCGCGCTGCAGGAACGTGGAGTAGATCGCCACGACGGGCTTCATGCCTTCGCAGGCCAGGCCCGCGCCGTACGTGACGGCGTGCTGCTCGGCGATCGCGACGTCGCGGTAGCGCTCGGGGAAGCGCTTTTCGAATTCGACGAGGCCCGAGCCCTCACGCATCGCGGGCGTGATCGCGTAGACCTTGGGGTCGCGCTCCGCGGCGTCGCAGATCCACCTGCCGAAGATCTGCGTGTAGGTGGGAGAGGACTTCTTCCCCGAGGGGACGATCCCGACGGCGGGGTCGAAGGGCGAGACGCCGTGGTAGAGGGTCGGATCGAGTTCCGCCGGGCGGTAGCCCTTCCCCTTCTTGGTCGAGACGTGGAGCACCATCGGGCAGTCGAAGGCCTTGAGGTTTTCAAGAACCGCCACGAGTTCGTGCACGTCGTGCCCGTCGATCGGCCCATAGTAGTTGAGGTCGAACGCGCTGAAGATCGACGCGGGCGGGCTCACGAAGTTGATCGCCTGCTTTTCCATGCGCTTCGCGACTTCCCAAAGGCCCGGGACGGGCTTCAGAACCTTCTTCGAAAACTCACGCGCGCTGTTGAAGGTCTTCGTGGAGACGATCTTGGCGAGGTGGCTCGAGAGCGCCCCGGCCGGAGGCGAAATCGAGCAGTCGTTGTCGTTGAGAATAATGAGGAGCTTCAGACCCTTCTTGTAGACCCCGGCGTCGTTCAGGGCCTCGATCGCCATGCCGCCCGTCAGGGCCCCGTCGCCGATCACGGCGACGTGCCAGCGGTCGCTGCGGCCTTCCAGGCGGTCCGCGACCGCCATGCCGAGCGCGGCCGAAATCGAAGTGGACGAGTGCGCCGTGTCGAAGGCGTCGTAGATGCTCTCGCTTCGCTTCGGAAAGCCCGAGATGCCGCCCAGCCGGCGCAGCGTCCCGAAGGCTTCGCGGCGGCCCGTCAGAATCTTGTGCGCGTACGCCTGATGGCCCACGTCCCAGATGATCCGGTCGTCGGGCGTGTTGAAGACGTAGTGGAGCGCCACCGCGAGTTCCACCGCGCCGAGCGAGCTCGACAGGTGCCCGCCCGTCTTCGAGACGGAGGAGACCATGAAGCGGCGGACTTCGTCCGCCACCGCGGGGAGGTCGTCCTCGGGGAGACGACGGAGGTCTTCGGGACGCTCGATGCTCTCAAGGAGGGGGTATTCGATCTCGTTCACGATGGTCTTCTTGTTCAAAGTGTCTCGGGACCGTCAGAACGAGCGTCCGACGACGTAGTGGGCGATTTCGGTGAGGCGCGCGACCGCCTTTTCGGGAACGGCCGGATCCGCCGCCACCATGTCGAGCGCGGCGAGCGCTTCGTCGTGAAGGCTCTTCGCACGGGCCTTGGCGCCCTCCAACCCGAGGATCGACACCCAGGTGGGCTTGTCGTCCTTTTCGTCCTTGCCGGCGGTCTTCCCCAGGGTGGCCGTGTCCTGCGTGCAGTCGAGGATGTCGTCCACCACCTGGAAGGCGAGCCCCAGAGCCTGCGCATAGGCGGCAAGACCCCCGCGGGCGGCGTCGCCCAAGCGGTTCCATTCGCCCGACTGCGCGCCCATGAGGACGCTCGCCAGGATGAGCGCGCCCGTCTTCATGCTCTGCATGCGGAAGAGCTCAGCCTCGCCCGGATGCCCGCCCACCATGGCGAGATCCAAGGCCTGCCCGCCGCACATCCCCCAGACGCCGGCGGCGCGCGCGAGCGTGCCGACCAGCATCACGACGCGCTCCGCCGGCGCCTTCGCCTGCGCGAGCACGTTGAAGGCTTCGCTCTGAAGGGCGTCCCCCGCCAGCATCGCGGTGGCTTCGCCGTACTGCACGTGCACCGTGGGACGGCCGCGGCGCAGCGTGTCGTTGTCCATCGCGGGCATGTCGTCGTGAACGAGGCTGTAGCCGTGGATGAGCTCGAGGGCGAGCGCCGCGCGGTCGAGAAGCTTCGGGTCGGCGCCCGTCACCTGACCGGCGGCGTAGCAAAGCAGGGGCCGGATGCGCTTCCCGCCTCCCAGCACCGCGTAGCGCATGGCGCCGGTCAAGCGCTTCGGCTCACGGCCCGGCTGCGGCATCGTGCTTTCGGCAAACCACTCGAAGTGCCGCGCACGCTCGTGGGCCCAGGTCTCAAAGTCGACCGTCGGGGTCTCGTTCGTCATCGTTCGGTCTCCGTCTCGCCCATGGAGGCGCCGCGGCGGGACTTGGCCGCCTCGGCTTCTTCGGCCGCTTCGAGCCGCGCGACGGTTTCGCGCGCGGCGGCGAGTTCCTCGCGGCAGCGGCGCAGCAGCGCCGCCCCGCGCTCGTACCCCGCGACGCTTTCGCGCAGCGTCGCCGTCCCCGACGCCATCGCGGCGGTGAGGCTTTCGAGCTCGTCGAGGGCTTCCTCGAAGGTGAGCGATTCGGGCGCGCGGTCGGCTTGGGGCTGTTGAGACATGCTCGGCGGATCTCCATGGGTTGGGCGCGCGAAAGGGGACCGCGCCCGATCAATCCGCTTATTTTACGTGAGGAGACCGTCGCCGAACCTTACGAATGTCGAAGCCGCCCCGAAAAATCAGAGGCTCCGGACGGCCTGCGTCGGGAGCCTCAGTGGGTAGCCGCGGAACGGACGGGATACCGCAGCGAATCCGGCGGGAAATCAGTCCGGCTTTGCTTCGTTCCCGTGCGCCTCGTCGGGCGCGTGTTCTTGACCGTCCTCATGCTCGTGGTCGTGGTCATGGTCGTGATCATGGTCGTGGTCTTCGGCGTGCGCGTGCGCGTGGGCGTGGGCGTGGTCATGCCCATGATCGTGTTCGTGGTCATGCGCATGATCGTGCATCTCCACCGCCGCGCCCGGCGCGTGGACGTGCCCGGGGTGGTCGTGATCGTGCCCGGGTCCAAGAAGCACCAGCGAGAGGATGACGCCCGCCGCGACGGAGAGTACCGCGCGCGTCTTCGCGCCGCGCCCGTGCGCCCCTTCGAGAAGTTCGGGCAAAAGCCCGTAGAGCGTGATGAAGAGGAAGGACGCGGCCGACACCATGAGGGCGTAGGGAAGAAGCTCCTCCGCCCAATGGAGGGCCGATAGCCCCGCGACGCCGCCCAGGACGGCCGCAAC
>NZ_JH605013.1:70953-74042 GCF_000250875.1 Sutterella parvirubra YIT 11816
TCGCGCAGAGGAGCACCGCACGGGCGCGCTCGACCCCGGCCGCGCGCAGAATGATGAGGTAGCCCGTCTGCTGTGGGAGTTCGTGGGCGAGCACGGCAAGAGCCACCATCCACCCTTCGCGGTCCCCCATCCAGAAGGCGGCCGCGACGAGAAGGCCGTCGACGAAGCTGTGGACCGTCCCGCCCAGGAGCACCGCCGCGGCGCGCGTGCGGGCGCGGCCCGGCTGACGGTCATGGTCGTGATGATCGTGATGGTCGTGCCCGCAGTCCCCGTGCGGCGGGTGCGCGTCGGAGAGCGCGCCCGGGTGCGCGTGGTTGTGCCCCGCGCCGCAGACGCCCAGGACGAAGAAGAAGAGAAGCGTCGCGCCCAGCACCAAACCCAACACGTGCGGATCCGCCGCCGGATGCTCAAAGGCTTCGGGCAGAAGGTGCGTCGCCGCGAACGTGAGCAGGAGCCCCGCCGCGGCGCCCAGACAGGCGCCGCCGCCCCAGGCCGCCGCGCGGTCGGAGAGTCGGAGCGCGCCCCAAAGGGCCGCGGCGCGGGTGATCGCGTTGGCGAGCACCACCTGCAGGAGAATCCAGCTCATTTTGTTGAGAATGACTTTCAAATGGAAGGACGGCAAGTGTACCCGGCAAATGCGAACGCCGCGGGACTTTCGCCGCCGCGGCGTTGATTATCGCCAACCGGTGCGCGGCGTTTTTCACGAACGCCGCCCGTCCGGTGGGTTGTCGTCAGCTTTCGCCTTCGACGTACGGTTCGCTGTCGAGATCGCCTTCCATGTTGGTGACGACGATCGCGCTCGCCACGTCGCCGACGACGTTGATCGACGTACGGATCATGTCGAGGATTCGGTCGACGCCGGCGATGAGGGCCACCGCTTCGAGCGGGATGCCGACCTGCGTGAAGACGATGGTCGTCATGATGAGGCCCGCACCCGGGACGCCCGCGGTGCCGACGGCGGCCAGAACGCCCATCAGCACGATGGTGATCTGGTCGGCCATCGTGAGGTCGAGACCGTAGACTTCAGCGGCGAAGATTGAGCAGACGCCCATGTAGACGGCCGTACCGTTCATGTTGACGGTGTTGCCGAGCGGGATCGAGAAGGAGGCGATCGACTTCGTGGCGCCAAGCTTCCGGGCGGCCGTGAGGTTCGCCGGCAGAGCCGCCGCGGACGAGCACGTCGTGAAGGCAATGAGCCACGGTTCGAAGATGCCCTTGAGGAACTTCATCATCGGGGTCTTGCCGAGGATCATGACCATCGGCACGAGGATGACGAAGACCATGGTCGCCGTCGCGAGGAAGGACGAGAGGATGAGCTTCGCGAGCGGCAGCAGAACGCCGAGACCGTGACGGCTCACCGTGTAGGACATCAAGCCGAACACGCCGATCGGAGCGTAGAGCATGACCATGTGCGTCACGCGGATCATCGTGTCGCCGACGATTTCGAAGAACTTGAGCACGGGCTTGCCGCGTTCACCGAGCCCCGAGAGGCCGAAGCCGAAGATCACCGCGAAGAAGATGATCTGCAGCATGTTGCCCTTCGCGAAGGCGTCCATCGGGTTGATCGGGACGATCGCGAGCAACGTGTCGACGAGCTTCGGCGGCGTCACGGCCTTGGCCTGCAGACCTTCGGTCGAAAGGTCGAGGCCCATACCCGGCTGGATCGCGCCCGCGAAGAGCAGACCGATCGTCACCGAGATCGCGGTCGTGATCGCATAGACGATCAGAACCTTGGTCGCCACGCGGCCCAGCTTCGACGTATCCGAAATGCCGGCCGCGCCGGCGATGATCGTCGCGATCACCAAGGGCACCACCACCATGCGGATCAGTCGGATGAAGAGGTCGCCGAGAGGCTGCAGGTATGTCTTGGCCAGTTCGGCGTCCACCATTGCGCCGACGACGACACCCAGCGCGAGACCGATCATCATCTGCCAGGCCAGACTGATTTTGACTTTGTTGGAGGACATGTCTCCACCCCTTGTTTTTTATTGGAAGCAAGCGGTTCCGCATTGATGCGGACGCCCGGAAAGCGGACGAATTTCTAGTTTCATCCCCGCCTTTTCCCGATTGTAGGAGGGTAATGAGGCGAACCCTCTTGGCAGATTTCGTACGTGTTTGTACTAAGGTTTTGTAAAGACGCGGACAGACTTTTGATTTCAGGCGGTTTTTACGGTTTATTACCCATGGCCGACGAACGGGCGTTCATGCGAAGTTTTGTCTTAAAGCAAATCGCACGCCTCAAAGCCCCTCCAGGGACTAAGAGAAAGTACCGCACCAAACCTTCAAAAAACGGGGTTGACAAGATGCAAAGCCTCTTTTTCGGGCATTTTTCGCGGGTTGCCGTCGCCGGGCTCCTTTTGGGCGCCTTTTCCTGCGCCTCCATCGCCGCAGACGCCTCCGGCCCCTACGTATTCGGCGCAGTCGGGGCGTCCTACGCCGACAACGACTATTCGGACCGCGTGGGGCCCCTGAACAACACCTTCAACAACGACACCCGTAACCATGAGTCGCTCTGGAACGCCACCGGGAAGCTGGGCGCGGGCTGGCGCGTGAACGACTGGTTCGGCGTCGAAGGGGCGTTCTACTGGTTGGGCGAAACCGCGCACGAACACTCCGGAAACGCGAAGACGGGCGGCGCCCACCACAAGAGCCGCGCGGAATTCAAGGGCTGGGCCTTCGGGGTCGACGCCGTGGGCTTCTGGCCGGTGGCGGACGACGTGACGCTCTTTGCGAAGGCGGGCGCCGCGCTCGTGCGCGTCGAGGGCGAGAACCGCGCGGACCAGGCCGAGTTCGACTTCTCGGTTTCCGACACGCGCCTCGCGCCCAAATTGAGCGCCGGGCTCGAGTGGAACCTCACCGACGCGATGGCCCTTCGCGTCGAGTACGAACACTTCTTCAACGCCGCCAAATCGGAAACCAAGGCGGGGACGGTGCGCATGCCCGACCTCGACTACGACCTCGTGACCGTGGGCGTGCGCTGGGCGCTCTAAAACGTCTATTCACAATTCATGCGGCGGATTGACCTGAAGAGCGTTCCTCTTCGGGTCTCCCGTCGGTAGGATGAGGGTGGCGGTCGGCCGCGGGTTTTC
>NZ_JH605013.1:74079-77105 GCF_000250875.1 Sutterella parvirubra YIT 11816
AGGCGCCGCCACCGATTTTCCGTATGAGAGAGACAAAAGAATGAAGCACCTCCGCACCGCCGCCCTCCTTGCCGCCGGCACGATCCTCGCCGCGGGCTGCGCGCAGACCGAACCCGCCGCCACCGCCGCCCCGCTGCTCTCGGGCACGACCTACGTCTGGAAGACGACGGGCGCTGAGACCGAACCCTTCATCGCGTTCGACGAGAAGGGCGGCGTGCACGGCCAGTCAGGCTGCAACGGGTTCTTCGGCGGGGTGAAGGTCGAAGGCGACGCCGTCGCCTTCACGAATCTCGGCTCCACGATGAAGATGTGCGCGCCGGAAGCGATGGAAGTCGAAGCCCGCTTCATGAAGGCGCTGACGGAAACGAAGCGCGTGCGCCAGAGCGAAACCGCGCTTGATCTTCTGAACGGCGAAGGCGCCGTCCTCCTCACGCTCGAACGCAAGAACTGACTGATCAAGGACCCAACATGAAGCGCATCACTTTGGCCGGTGCGGCCGCGGCCGCCCTTCTTCTTTCCGCCTGCTCGACGCCGACGCAGCCGACGCTCATCGACCCGACCTCGCTGGAAGGCCAAACCTTCCGCTGGGCCTTGGGCGAAACCTCCACAGGCCAGACCCCGATGGTGGTCTTCGGCAAGGACGGCCGCCTCTCGGGCTTTGCGGGCTGCAACCGCATCATGGGTTCCTGGAAGGCCGAAGGCACCGGGCTCTCGTTCCTGCAGGTCGCAACGACCCGCATGATGTGCGACGCCGACGCGATGAAGACCGAAGAGAAGTTCCTCGGCTACCTCCGTGACGCGACGGGCGCCGTCGCGACGCCCGCCGGCGTCGACTTCGTCAACGCCGAAGGCAAGGTGCTCGTGAACCTCGAAAAGGTCAACTGAGCGCCTCTCGACACGCTTTTGGAAAGCCGTCCGGACCGCCCTGGTCCGGGCGGCTTTTTCGTGGAGCCCGCTGAGGTCTCTCCCATCCGCCGGGCCCTTCCCCGTCCCTCTCCGTCCGTCCCCCACGCCCCGGCGTCAAGGGCCCTCACGCCCCGCTTTGGGGAACGTCAAAAACCTGCGTTTTGTTGTCCCGTTTTCCCGGTCGGGAACGGCTTTCAGGGCATAAGATGAATGTATGGACTGCAACCTTTCGGAGGATCCCCCATGCGCGTCTTGATGCCCGTCGACGGCTCCAGCCACAACCATGCCGCACTCGCCTTCCTGGTCGGGCGCAGGAGCTGGCTCGAAGCCGAAAAGCCCGACGTGGAGCTCGTCCACGTCCGCGCGCCGCTCCCCTCGCGCTTCTCGGAAGTCTTCACGCAGGAGCAGATCCGCGCGATGCACGAAGAGGCCGCCGAAGAAGTCTTCGCGCAGCTGGAGCACGAAGCGCACTTCCCCACGCTCACGAAGAAGGTGCTCGTGGGCTCGCCCGGCCTTGAAATCGCTCAGGAAGCGGCCGACACCAAGGCCGACCTCATCGTCGTGGGCGCCCGCGGCCACGGCTTCATCGACTCGATGCTCGTAGGCTCGGTCTCGCAGGCCGTGATCGCGAAGAGCGACAAGCCGGTGCTGATCTGCCACGACGTGCCGGCCCCCGAGAAGGAAAGCCTCGTGGTGGGGGTCGCCGTCGACGGCTCGGGTTCGTCCGACGCCGCGCTCGACTTCATCATCCGGCACAAGACCTTCTTCGGCCCCGACGCGGAATTCCGCATTCTCTACGCCGTGCCGGACTACCAAGGGATCATGCAGAAGCACCTCGTGGGCGCCATGATGCGCTTCATCCCCGAGATCCCGACCATCGAGACGGAAGACTTCCGCGAAGTGACCGACCCGGTCGTGGAGAAGTTCGCGGCCGCCGGGATCAAGGCGACCCCGGTGATGCTGAAGGGCGAAGCCGGTCCCGCGATCGTCGACTACGCCGAGCGCGAACTCGGGATCATCGTCGCGGGCTCGCACGGGAAGGGAAACCTGCGCGCCCTCTTCATGGGCACGACCGCGCGCCACATCGCCGCGCTCACGCGCTGCCCGATGCTCGTGGTCCGCGGGAGCTGAGCCCGACACCGCATGAGGGACGCTTCCTCACGGCGTCCCTCCCCCAAGAGCCTGAAAGATTTCGGCCCGGAGGATCATCCCCCGGGCCGATTCGTTCGGTTCGGTCTGCTGAGGCTCAGCTCATCGGCCTCAGTGCGCCGCCTCCCAGTTGGGGCCGACACCCACTTCCGCGACCAAAGGCACGTCGAGCGTCGCCGCGGCGGCCATGAGTTCGGGGAGCTTCGCGCGGACGACTTCGACCTCTTCGGGCGGCGTCTCCAGAATGAGTTCGTCGTGGACCTGAAGGATGAGTCGGCTCTTCAGACCGGAGTCCTTCAGCCACGCGTCGACCGAGAGCATCGCGCGCTTGATCACGTCCGCCGCCGTCCCCTGCATCGGGGCGTTGATGGCGGCGCGCTCCGCGGCCGCCTGGATGTTCTTGCGCGAACTCTTGATGTCCGGAATCCAAAGGCGGCGCCCGAACGCGGTCTCGACGAACCCGTCCTCACGCGCACGCAGGCGGGTGCCGTCCATGTAGCGCTTGACGCCGGGGAAGCGCGCAAAGTACTGATCGATGTAGTTCGCGGCCACGCGGCGGTCGATCCCGAGGTTCTGCGCAAGGCCGAAGGCGCTCATCCCGTAGATGAGCCCGAAGTTGATCACCTTCGCCATGCGGCGCTCGTCGGGAGTGACGTCTTCGAGCCTGCGCCCGAAGACCTCCGCGGCGGTCGAGCGGTGGATGTCCTCACCCCTCGCGAAGGCGGAGAGGAGCCCCTGGTCCTTCGAGAGGTGCGCCATGATCCGGAGCTCGACCTGCGAATAGTCGGCCGAGACGATGAGGTTCCCGTTCTCGCCCACGAACGCTTCGCGCACGCGCCGCCCTTCGGGCGTGCGCACGGGGATGTTCTGGAGGTTGGGGTCCGAGCTCGCGAGGCGCCCCGTCACCGCGGTCGCCTGACCGAAGGTCGTGTGGACGCGCCCGTCGACGGGGTCCGTCATGCGGGGGAGCT
>NZ_JH605013.1:77117-77445 GCF_000250875.1 Sutterella parvirubra YIT 11816
ACTTGCTCCGGAGCTTGGTGAGGCGCCGGTGCTCCAGCACCACCTTCGGGAGCGCGTGGTCGAGCGCCAATTCCGTAAGGACCTCTTCGTCGGTCGAAGGCGCCCCGCTCGCCGTCTTCTTGACGACGGGGATCCCCATCTCGCCGAAGAGCACCTGACCCAGCTGCGCCGGGCTCGAGATGTTGAAGGGGTGGCCGGCCAGGCGTTCGCACTCGGCGCGCAGCTCCTCGATCCGCTGCGCGAGCTCCTCACTCTGGTTGGCGAGCGCGAAGCAGTCGATCGCGACGCCCGTGCGCTCCATCTTGAAGAGGACGCGCATCAAGGGTCG
>NZ_JH605013.1:77498-78230 GCF_000250875.1 Sutterella parvirubra YIT 11816
TCGTAAATGCGGGCGAGCTCGGGCTCGGCGTGAAGCGCCTGGCGCATGACGGCGCCGCAGGCGCGCGTCGCCGCGGCTTCTTCCGCAAGCAGGATGCGGACGGCTTCGGCGTCGACCGCTTCGAAGGGCTGCTTCTTCGCGCCCTTGCCGAAGACGTCGTCGCGCTTCGGGATCGTGCGGCGGAGAAGCCGCTCGGCGAGGAGGCCCAACTCGTGCTTCCTGTGGGCTTCGAGCACGTAGCTCATCAGCATCGTGTCGTCGACCGTGCCCGAGAGCGTGACGCCCACGGACGCCAACGCGTGCATCGCGGTCTTCGCGTCGTGAAGGAGCTTAGGGGCGTCGGATGCCGTCCAGTCGGCGAGCGCTTCGGAGAGTTCCTTCGCCGTCACCTCCATGTCCGCGGTCCAGACGTGGACGTCCAAGGGCGACAACGCCACCGCGACGCCCTTCATCACCGCGGCGCGGGTCTCGCCCTCCCAGAGGAGCGTGAGCGCGACGGGGGCTTCATGAAGGCGCGCCGGGTCGGTGAGCTTCGTGCGGAGCGCTTCGAGCGCGATCGGGGTGTCGAGCTTTTCAAAGAGGATCTCGTCGGGGTTTCCGCCGGAGTCCGCCGCATCGTCCGCGATCGCGCGCAGGATCTCTTCGGGCGTGCGGATCTCGGGCGGCACCATGCCGACGGGCGCGTCGGCGGGGGCAGCCGCAGCAGTCGGGACGGCCGAAACGACGGATGCG
>NZ_JH605013.1:78240-84809 GCF_000250875.1 Sutterella parvirubra YIT 11816
CGGGCGCGGCAGGCTGGTCTTCACCGAGCCCGGCGAAGAGCCCTTCGGTCAGCACCGGCTGCGCGGGAGGCGCGGCCTTGAGGAGGCGCTTCGCGGGCGCCGCCATCGCGCGGTCCAACCCCGCGCGGGACATCTCCCAGCGGTGCGCGAACGCGGAGAGCGCCGCGTCGTCGGGCGCGCGGAAGGCGAGGTCTTCGGTCTTTTCCGCCCCGGGCACCACGCAGTCGCGCTTGATCGTGACGAGCTTCACCGCTTCGTCGAGGAAGCCGAGCCCCTTCCGGAGGTTCTCGCCGATCTTCCCGGTGACCTCGTGCGCATGCGCCTTGATGGCGTCGATGCCGCCGATTTCGTTCACCCACTTCGCCGCGGTCTTCGGGCCGCACTTTTCGATCCCGGGCACGTTGTCGACCTTGTCGCCCATGAGCGCGAGGTAGTCGATGATGTGCTCGGGCGGCACGCCGTACTTCTCGATCACGCCCTCACGGTCGTAGAAGGTCGTGTTCATCGTGTTCAAGAGAATCACGCGGTCTTCGACCAGCTGCGCCATATCCTTGTCGCCCGTCGCGATCACGACGTCGTGGCCGTCACGCTTGGCGACTTCGGCGAGCGAGGCGATCACGTCGTCCGCCTCCACGCCCGGGATGATGAGAAGGGGCCAGCCGAGCGCTTCGAGAACGCCGTGCAAAGGGGCGATCTGCACGCGCAGATCGTCGGGCATCGGCGGGCGGTTCGCCTTGTACTCCGGATACATCTCGTGGCGGAAATTCTTCCCCGGCGCGTCGAAGACGATCGCGGCGTAGTCGGGCTTCACCATGCCGGCGACGCGGCCGAGCATCCCGAGGAACCCCTTCATGGCGCCCGTCGGCTCCCCGCGGCTCGTGCTGAGCTCGGGCAGACCGTGAAAGGCGCGGAAAAGGTAGTTGGAGCCGTCGATGAGGAGGATCTTGGACATGAATGGTGGTCTCGGATCGGGGTGGATCGGATGAATGGAAGTGACGGGAAGAATAGCCCAAGGACGGCACTTCTGCGCGGCCCGTGGCACAATGGGTCTTGAAGAGATGCCGCATCGCGGCGCGCCGGAGGGCCTCTTTTGAGGGCCGCCGGAGGGCGCCGCCTTCCGTCGTCCGCCGGGAGGGCGGACGAGCCGCGGAAGCACTGCGGCGGGGCCCCTCGTCGGGCCCGCCCCCAGGACCAAAGCAATAAAAAGGCACACCATGTTCAAGCGAATTCTTCCGGCAACCGTCGCCCTCATCGCCGCGGGGATGGTCGGCAGCGCGCTCGCCGCCAAGTACGACGCGCCCCCGCCCCCGGCCTACGCGGGCGACGTCGAACCCGCGCAGCAGACCCTTGCGCCTCCGGCCCGCACGCTCGAACCGAAGGCTCCGCAGGAAGGCATGTCGATCGCGCCCTCTGAAGCCGACATGGAGCGCGCCCGTGCCGACCGTGAGCGCGGCGTCAAGCCGAAGATCCCCAGCAAGGAAACGAAGATCGAAGCCGTGCGCGACCAGGACAACCGCGTGAAGGAATACGTCGTGACGCCGGGCTCCACGCAGATCCCCTACACGATCGAAAACCAGGCGGAGCGTCCGATCGACTCCACCCCGGGCGGGAACTCCAAGAGCACGCTCGGGACGACGAAATTCATCCAGTTCGGGTGGTAAGATTCCGCCTTCCCCGAACCGGGACATCCGGCCGACCGAGCACGCTCGGCCCGGCCGGTTTTTATTGAACCCCACGGAACCGAACCCCATCCTCACGCCACGGAGCACCACGCCTTGAACAACGCCGCCGGCATCCTCTGCTTCAAGCGCGCGATCCTCGCGCTGCGCCTTCAGCCGCTCACCCTCGTGGGCACGAGCGTCTTTGCGGCGCTCCTCACCATCACGTTCTCGGGGATCCCCCTGGCGGGCACCGTGCTGGCGAGCCTCTGGATGCCCTTCAGCGCCGTGCTCACCGGGATCGCCACGCGCGACGCGCTCGCCGGGCGTTCGCCCTCCTACGCGCCGCTTCTCTCGGCCGTGAAGGATCACCGCGACAGGAAGGAGCTCCTCACGGCGGGCATCGTCTACACGATCCTGACCGAGCTCCTCACCTTCGTCTTCACCTGGCTCGCGCGCGAGGACATCGCCAACTGGAAGCTCACCGAAGACGGCCTCGGCCTCGACACGGCCTCGATCGCCGGGAACATCCCCTGGGAGGCGATCCTCGTCACCGGGGCGCTCTACGTCCCGGTGCTGATGATGACGGCCTTCTCGCCCCTTCTGATCGTCCTCGGGCGCCAGAGCGCGGGAAAGAGCTTCTTCTACTCCTTCTTCGGCACGCTGCGGAACTTCGGCACGGTGCTCCTCGCCGTCCTCGTCTTCGTCGTGCTCTTCGGCGGGAGCTTCGCGCTCCTTGAAGTCGCGCTCCTCTCGGTGGGGTTGGAAGGGTTCTTCCTCTTCGTTTCGCCCCTCTTGATGGCGGTGATCCTCACCGTCGCGAACGCGCTCGTCTGGACCCTCTACGAAGCGGTCCTCTCGCGAGAACCGTTTTGTTGAACCTACAAAATCTATCAGGCAGACAGGTTCGCCATGACATTCCATTCGATATGAATGCCCGCACGGGAAACGGTATTGGTATCTCCAAACGTGCGTCCGGCCTCATCCCCTCAGCTCCTGCGTCGCCATTGATCGTCTCCCCCGTTTGACATCCCCCCGTAGGGGGGCGCGAGAGCGATGTGACGCCGCATGCCTGACGCTTCGAGTCGGCCGGAAAATATCCGGGGGTTTCAGCCCGTGTTCATGACTTGTCCTCCTTGGATGGTTTGGGTTGAGAAACTTAGGCCGCACCTGCGACTTTGTTGATTTTTTCAGCTGCTGCGCTTGTGAACGCGCGGCTTGAATTCCGGGAGGGGCTCCAACCCGTTCTTCGCGCAATAAGCGAGGTGCAGCCCGTATTCGACCTCCAGGACGCTCTCGCGGGTCATGAAGCGGCGGAACTTCGGGTTGGCCGCCCTCGTCAGCATCGCGTAGGCGCCGACCGCATCCGAGTCACCCTCGTGGTCGCAGAAGTCGCAGCCGTGATGATCGCCCGAACGATTCCTGTGGTCTACGGCATGACAGACCGGGCAGGCCTGGCTGGAGTACGCGGCCGCCACCTCCACGACCTTCACGCCGCGGCGCGAGCACTTGAAGCAAATGCGTTCCCTGATGAGGCCGCGTACCCAGGAACTCAGATACCGCCGGGTCTTCTTCGAGAAGCCCGAGAGGTCAAAGCTGCTCCCGAAGCATTCCAGCACGTAGACGTCCGCCGGGTTCTTCAGGAAGAGCCTGTTGATCGCGCGGTTGACGATCTGCGTGATGGCGGCCTTGTAGGCCGCGCACTTCTTGTCGAACGCCTTCGAGCCGAGATTGTTCTTCTCAATGTTCCGGCGCTTCACCGGATCCTTCGTGTTCTTCGCCTGATCGCGGAGTTCGTTGCGGCGACGGAGCTTCTCGTCGCGGTATTGAGCGAACTTGCGCATGAGCGCATTCAGCCCCGGCATGTACCCGGTGCACGTCTTGATCTGACCGTTCGCAGCCTCATCCTGCCGTGCGTCCATCATTCCCTTCCTGTGCCGACCGGGTTCAACGACGTAGTCCTCCGAGCCACCCCAGTGGTTCCCGTCGTCGTCCGTGAAGACCTCCGTCACGCCCAGGTCAAGGCCGACGATGCGAAGAAGCTTCATGGTGGCGGGGAGATTCATGGCCTCGAAGAGAGCCGTCTTCGGAGGCGGCACGGGGAGCGGATCCAGTGTCTTGAAATCATGCTGGAAGACGGCCTTGAAGCCCCTCTCGGTCCGGATGATGCGGATCGTCGAAGCGTCAAGCTTCATCGTGTTGTCCTCCCGCGGCTTGCCGTCGAACAAGCTCCCGGGAACGAAGCCCTTCAAGGGCACGCGGACCCGCTGGCCCTTCCGGGTGGTCATGATGTTCAGATACTGAGTGCGGGGACCGCTCGCCTTGGCTTTGACCGCATTCACGGCATCGACTGCTTTGGACTCAGCAGCCGTGGCGGTATTCTCGGCGGCTTCCTCCTTCGAAGACGCCGATGCCTTCTCGACCGACTCAAGGATTTCCTCAAGCACATCGACGCAACCGGTGTCGAGCCACAGGGTGCGCGCCGAACTCATCACGGGCGTGCGGCCCAGGTGCTCATGCACCAAATGGCGGATGAGGTCGCAGAGGTCCTCGCGCGCCGCGTCCGGAAGGTCAAACCTCTTGCCCTCGAATTTCTTTTCCTTGACCTTGGTTTTGGTCTTCGTCTTCGTCTTGGCCTTCGCCTTCGCCTTCGCCTTCGTCTTCTGCTTCGGCTTCTGCGGCTTTTCCTCTTCGACTTTCACCCAACTTCCGACGACTTCCGGATTCCCGGTGTTCATCATGTAGAAGAACGAATCCGTGAGTTCGTTGAGCAGGGCGCGCACGTACGCTCGTTCCGCATCGGAAAGGGTGCTCCAAACGGGGCGCTTGCGAAGCTCACTCAGCGCTTCCGACTGAGCTTTGCGCCAACGGTTCGACTGAACGCTGGACGCGACCTGAAGGGCCGCCTTCCACATGCGTGCCTGAAGGCCCGTAGCGGGCGCGTATTTGCCCGGCAGCGGTCCGAAAGTGCCGGCCACAAGGGCATCCCGCATTTCCCGGTACCTGTCACCAATGCAGTAGGAGCGCAGTTCCCGCCGATCCAGGACGTTCACCCATTTCGTAGTCTCACGGGTGAAGCGCTCGATGAGGTCGTCAAGGGTCTTCTCAACCTCGGGGTCGAGCTTCTCCATGTCGACCCAACGCGTCGTCGTCACGTAGCGAGGGTTGTCGTTCACGACGTCGAGCGTCCCCAGAAGCGCGCTCGGTATAAAGTGAAGTGCCTCATGGTTTTCCAAGGAAGCCATCTCTAGGACGGCCTTCTCGAAAGCCAAAGCTTCATCGAGCTGCTTTTGCGTCGGAGTGTCCGAGGATTTCTTTTTGGAAGAAGTCCCTTTGTTTCCAGGCGTTTTCAAGGAAGACGCCGTCTTCTTGGGAGAAGAAGGTTCCGGTGCGGCCTTGTCTTCGGAGCGGCTCTTGATGGGGATCATATGGAGATCCGTCAATGTTGGTGAAGGTGTATCTTTGCAGGCACCATCAGCTGACCATGCCAAGAAGGGAGTCGGAGGGTGTCGTTCCAACGCGAAACTCATCTGTTCCGTATCGGTAATGTAATAGTACCATAAAGAATTACAAAACGGAACCTCTGCGCCGTAAGGACAGAAGGAAGGAGAGCCGAAGAGGAGCAAAAATGCAGGGTACGTGCTTGGCTATTCGTTAAAAGAATCGTCGGTGCGCTAGGGCTCCCGCACGTTGAAAACGAGCACGACACGGCCGACGACGCGAAGTGATTCCGGATCATCGATCGTTTGGGCCGGGTATCTCTCATTGTCAGAGATGAGGACTACTCCACCATCGGCTTTCATCATCACGCGTTTGATGAAGATGCTGCCGCCGTACTGCAAGGCATAGAGTGCGTCGGCATTGATTTTGAGTTGAGTTGTGTCGATGAAGGCGAAGTCGCCGTTGTGAATACCAGGCGCCATTGAGTCGCCGTCAGCGGTGATGATGCGAAGTGCGCTCAGGTTCGCAGTAGCCATGAGGCGTGAGGCAAGCCATGCACGAGTCGCTCTGAACATTCGGACCTGAGTGACCGGCGGCGAGATGAGGCCGTAGCCGCACGATGCTCTCAAGTCAATCACGGGGATGGCGATTTCGTCTTCGGAGACCTCTGTCAGCCGTGGTCTGATGAGGCACGTCTCGCCGAAGATGATGGCGGCGGGCGTCACCGAAAAGAAGGCGGCAAGTGTCTCCAGATTCTTGCCGGAAGGTTGAAAGTCATTGCGGAGCCATTTCCCAATGGTCACGTGCGAAACCCCAATGCGGCGTGACAGCTCCCGCGCCGTAATGCCGCGCTCACTCATGAGATCGCGAATGAACTCTCCGGTCTTCATCCTTGTCTAGGCAAATGGTAATTGAGAGTTACCATCTTAGAGAGACTCATGCAAGTTGGCAAGATCGAGCTCTTTTGTGTACCTCGCTCATGGTGGGCAAGGAAGATTTGTGCGGTGCCGAGTCTTGAGGCCGCCCCCGTCTCCACCAGTGCGCTGGGGCGCAGCAAGTTGGCCAGTACCGCCGCGCTGTGCCGGTTCGAGCGGTCCATCGACGACAAGATCATTGCCGCCGGGAACGACTTTATCCTCGTCATGTACTTCCGGTACGGCCTCCGCGTAGGCGCCACATCTCCGTTGACAATACACAGGTAGAGCTCTACGGCCATCAGGAAGGTCTGAAGTTCGACGGTCACTACCGCTGCAAGCGCAACTGCAACTGCTGCCTTCCTCTGCTCGCCTTCATTGATGGATTCCCCGTTGTAGGAAAACAGTGAGGCCTCATTGGTTTTCCGCATAGGGGAATCACTTACATCCAGGAGTCATCTACATGACCGCACGGATGGGCGTCGACGAAGTGGGCATGCCCCGAGACGGGCTTCTTCGTGCACCTGCTGCCTTGTTGCGGTGACTGCGCTTGCCG
>NZ_JH605014.1:0-8729 GCF_000250875.1 Sutterella parvirubra YIT 11816
CCCTTCGACGGACCCGCAGACGCGAAGCGCCGCGGGCCGCCGGGGCCGCATCGTGACGCCCGAGGACAAGCCGAAGCTCTTCGTCTTGGACACCAACGTCCTCATGCACGATCCGCTCTCGCTCTTCCGCTTCGCCGAACACGACGTCTTCCTGCCGATGACGACTTTGGAAGAGCTCGACAACCACAAGAAGGGCCTCACCGACGTGGCGCGGAACGCCCGCACGGTCTCGCGAACGCTCGACAACCTGATTGAACTGAACGGCGGCGACATCCTGAAGGGCGTCCCCTTGAACCTCCTCGGGAACATCGAAGCGGGCGGGCGCCTCTTCTTCGAGACGACGCCGATGGCGAAGCCCCTTCCCGGGCTCCCCGGCATCAAGGGCGACAACTCGATCCTAGCCACCGTCGGAGGTGCCATGGAAGCCTTCTCCGGGCACGCGGTCGTGCTCGTGAGCAAAGACATCAACATGCGCATCAAGGCGACCACGCTGGGGATCCCCGCCGAGGACTACTTCAACGACAAGATCCTCGACGACACCGACATGGTGTACACGGGCCGCTCGGAACTCCCCGCCTCCTTCTGGGACGAGGTGAAGGGTCGGCTCGAGTGCTGGAACGACGGCGGCGCCACCTGCTACGCGTTCGAGACGGACGAGCCCTCGAAGTGGAACGTCAACGAGTGCGTCACGATCGAAGGGGACGACGCCTTCGCCGCGATCGTCACCGCGGTCGAAGGCCGAACGGTGAAGCTGCGCCTCTTGAAAGACTTCCGCTCGAAGCACAAGGCCTGGGGCATCCAGGCGCGAAACGCCGAGCAGAACATGGCCCTCAACCTCCTCATGGACCCCGAGATCGACTTCGTGACGCTCCTCGGGCAGGCCGGCACCGGGAAGACGCTCCTGACGCTCGCGGCCGCCTTGGCGCAGACGATCGACCAGCGGCGCTTCTCTGAGATCATCGTCACGCGCGCCACGGTGAGCGTGGGCGAAGACATCGGGTACCTCCCCGGCACGGAAGAAGAGAAGATGGCGCCTTGGATGGGGGCTTTGGAAGACAACCTCGAGGTCCTCCACAAGTCGGACGGCTCCGGCGACTGGGGCCGCCAGGCCGCGATGGACCTCATCCGCAACCGCATCCGCATCAAGTCGATGAGCTTCATGCGCGGGCGCACGTTCCTCCAAAAGTTCGTCATCATCGACGAAGCGCAGAACCTCTCGCCCAAGCAGATGAAGACCCTCATCACCCGCGCGGGTCCGGGGACGAAGATCGTCTGCCTCGGGAACATCGCCCAGATCGACACGCCCTACCTCACGGAAGGGAGCTCGGGCCTCACCTACGTCGTCGAGCGCTTCGCCGGGTGGCCGCACGCCGCCACGATCACGCTCGCCCGAGGGGAGCGCTCGCGTCTGGCGGAATTCGCCGCGGAAGCGCTCTGAGCGCCGAGCCGCAGGATCGGCAGCCCTTCACGGAAAAGCCCGCGCAGCCTTCTCGGCCCGCGGGCTTTTTCCTTCTTTCGGCCTGAAGCGAAGCCGGACTTCCTCCTGATGTGATCACCCCGATGTGCGCACACGCTTGAATGTACTCACATGTGCGCGCCCGATCGGGATCTCCGAGACGGTCGTCAGACGTCCTTCGCCCCCGCGCAGGCCTCCCGGATACGGTCGGCGAGACCCGACAAGCGCCGGGTCGGCTCCGACACGCTTCGCGCGAGCGCCTCTTCGCTTCCGAACACCGTCACCTCGGCCTTCGTGCGGGTGATGCCGGTGTAGAGGAGCTCGCGGGTCGAGAGCGCCGAATCGGGCTTGGCGGGAAGGAGCACCGCCACGCGGGCGAACTCCGACCCCTGCGACTGGTGGATCGTCATCGCGAACGCGGTGTCGTGCTCAGGCAAAAGCGCCGAGGGGACGCGCACGCCTTCGCCCTCCGCCCGTCCGAAGTACGTCACGAACCGCGGCGGCGCGTCGGGGTCGGCGACGCCGTTCGTCCCCAAAGGAAGTTCGATCCCCACGTCCCCGTTGAAGACCCCGAGGACGTCGTCGTTCTTCCTCACGATCACGGCGCGGCCCGCATAGTGCGTGAGCGGGAAGCGCTCGTCCAACGCGCCCTTTTGGCGCAGGAGCGCCGTCACGCGCCCCTCCGCCCAGCGGTTCAAGGCGGCGACGCTCGATTCGCCCTCGCGCTGTGCGGCGAGCGGCCGAAAGCTCTCCAGAGCGCGCCAAAGGGCGCCAACGAGCTTCTCTTCCTCCGCGGCGAGCTTCCCGTCCGCGTAGGTCCCGCGGGATTTGCGCACCGCGGTGCGGTGCTTCTGCCAGAAGTCCGTGCAGTCGGCGAGCGCTTCAAGGTAGGGCTCCATCGAGGCGTCCAACCACATGCGCACGCTCTCCGACAATCCCGTCTGCGGGTCCGGCGCGTCGTCGTGCCAGGCGACCTGGTAGCGCCGGGCGCTCGTGGGGGCCTCCGTTCCGAAGAGCGACCGGATGAGGCCGGGGGCGTCGGCTTCAGTTGAGGTGAGGAGCGTCTTCACGGCGGACACCGCCGCGTCGCCCTCGATCCCCATTTGGTTCACGACCGAAGCCAACGCCCACACGATCGAGCCCCGCTCGAAGCGGCGGCTTTCCTTCAAGACCGCGGTGTTGGCGGCCAAGGCGCCCTCTTCTTCCGTCAAGTCCGCGAAGACCGAGCCCGGCCCCACGGCGGCCAGCTGGTGCTTGTCGCCCAAAAGAATCAGACGGGTCTCGGGCGAGAGCGCGGAGAGGAGCCGCGCCGCCAGGTGAATGTCGATCATCGAGGCTTCGTCGACCACCAAGAGGTCCAACGCCATCGGGTTCCCCGGCCCCGGCATCTCGCCCGTGGGCGTGCGGGTGACGAGCCACTTGTGGATCGTCTTCGCCTCCATCGTCGCGGGCGACGTGCCGGCGTCCAGCGCACGCATGGCGGTGAGGAGCGCCGCCAAAGGCTGGCGCGAAAGGCTCTCCCGGATCGACTGCAGCATGCGGCTCGCGGCCTTCCCCGTCGGGGCCGCCAGGCCGATCCGGAGGTCGGGCTTCATGGCGAGCAAGCCTTCGAGCATCATCACGACGCTCGTCGTCTTCCCGGTCCCCGGGCCGCCGCTCACGATGAGAAGGCGCTGCTCCAGCGCCCCGCGCACGGCCGCGGACTGGGCTTCGTCGGTGCCGAGCGCCTCACACATCTTCCCGACCAACGTCAGGGCTTCGGGCGTGGGCGCGGCCTCGCCCGTGAGGCTCTTCGCACGCGCGGCGAGGCTTTCGGCCAAACGCCGCTCTTCGTCGAAGAAGCGCGCGGCGTAGAGGCGCCCGGCGGCGTCCAACGCCCAAGGCGCGGGGCTCCCCGGGTCGCCGATGAGGCCGAGCTCACGAAGGATGCCGAGGCCCTTGGCGGCCTGCGGTTCACGCGCCTCGACGTACGCCCACGGGATGCAGACGCTCCCCTGGGTGTCGGGGTCGGACGTGACCGCCGCGACGGCGCGGATCGTCCTTTGGGCGGCCTCCGCGTCGGCCGGGATGAGGGTGCCCTTGAGTTCGGCGTCGCGGCATGCCGCGCGCAGGAGCCCCGAGAGGAGCGCGAACGAGGCGGGGTTTTGGATTTCGGTCGTCATCAGAGAGTCTCCTCGCTCGGGCGCTCACGCGCCAGTTCTTCTTCGGCGGCGCAGACGTCCGCTTCGTTCCAGCCCGCTTGGAGCAGCTTGTCGAGCGTCCTCACGACGGCGGGCGGCACCCGGTCGACGATGACGCCGGTGCGGCGTCCCTCAACCAAAGGCGTGTCGTTCAGCCCGCGGATGAAGACGTACGCGGCGCCGGCGATCATCTCCTCGCGAAAGGCGTCACCCAGACGCGCCGCGAGGAAGCGCCGGAGCGCGACGAGGTAGAGCAGGTACTGGAGCCGGTAGTGGTGTTCGCGAAGCGCGATCGCGAGCGCCCGTTGGTCATAGTCGGCGGCGTTGGGACCCAGCGCGTTGCTCTTCCAGTCGAGCACCCAAAAGCGTCCGTCGGGCGCACGCACGGCCAAGTCGATCGAGCCCGTGAGGAACCCGGCCAAAGTTCGGGGTTCAATGCCGTCGACCGCATAGTCGCGGCCGCAGGCGGCGCCCAGGCGCTGCAGCGCCCGCGCCAAGTCGTCCGCGCTCACCGACGGGTGGATGGTGAGGAGAAAGTCCATTTCCGCCGCGCGGTCGCCTTCGGGGATGTCGGCGAGCCGCAGCCCCGGGAGGAGTTCCGTCGAGAGGACGGACTTCAGCATCCCGGCGCCGGCGAGTTCGTTCAGGCGCGCCGCATCGCCGCGCTCGGGGAGCGTCACGTCGAAGATTTCCCGGCAGAGCGCGATGCGGACCTCCTGAGCCGCATCGCCCTCGCCCGCCATCAGCGCGTAGTCCGCACGCTCCATCACGCGGTGAAGCGCGTCCCCGTAGCGGGGACCGCGCCCGAAGGTGAGGATCGTCCCGTCGGGCGGGTTGGACGCCGGCCGGGGCTTTGACGGGAGGTCCCCGTCTTCGATCGTGCGCGCCAACGCCGTGTAGGAGCTCGTCGCCCAGCGGGCGCGCACATCCGCGGCCGGGTCGACCGAGAGCGTGAGCGTATCGGGCGAGGCTTCGAGCGGGCTCGCCGGCACGTGGGCCTCGTCCATCAGGTTCTTCACCCGCACGCCCGGAATCGAGGCGAGGCGCCTGTCGATGTCCGTGCGCTCCTTCTCGGTCCAATTCCCGGGGAGCTCACCCAAAAGCGCCAGATGGTAGACGTTCGAGGCCGTGGTGCTGATCCACTCATCCGGATTCTTCGCGCTCTTGCGGGACTGCGGGATGAGAAGAACGAGCTTCGACGAGGCGCGCGTCATCGCGACGTAGGTCAAGCGCACGAGCTCTTCACGCTCCTCCTGCTTGAGGGCCTCATCGGTCGAAACCGCCCCGGCGTGGATGTCGAGCACCGTACGGCCGCCGCGGCGCACGCGCCAGACCGCGCACTTGCTCTTCGAACTCGGGGTCATCCCCTCGCCTTGCGGAAGGTAAACGATCGGGTACTCGAGCCCCTTGCTGGAGTGAATGGTGATGACGGAGACGACGTTGTCTTCGCTCTCCAAGCGCAGCGTCCGCTCGTCACCCCCGGAGCGCCCGCGCGCCGCTTCGAACCAGGCGCAGAGCGACGAGGGCGTCCGGTGCGTGCGCGACGCCGCGTGGATCAATTCGGTCAGGTGGTCGTAGTTCGTGAGGGTGCGCTCGCCCAGGGCCGTCGGGAGAATCCGGCGCACGGTGTCGCGTGCGCGCATGATCTCGCGGATCACGGCCGCGGCGCCGCCGCGGGGCCAGAGCTTCAGCGCGTCTTCGAGGAGCGTGCGCGCCTCGACGCGGCGGGTTTCGTCCGCGGCGTCGATGGTGGAGAGCGTCTCGCCGAAAAACCGGGTCGCACGCGCGCCGTTCACGTCGTTCACGTTGTCGGGGCGCCGGAGCGCCCGCAGGAGCATCTCCATCTCCAGCGCTTCGGGCGTATCCATCACGTCGTCGACCTGCTTGATGCGGCTTCGCACGCCCAAGCGCGTCAGCGCCTCCATCGTCTCGAGGGCGGCGTCGCGCTTCCTCACGAGGATCGCGACGTCGCGTGCTTCGACGGGGCGCATGCGCACGGTGCGGCCGTTCACCTCCACGTCGCGCGTTCCCGGCACTTCGGGCTTTTCGGTCGCCGGGACGAAGACCTTCCCTTCGCGGGCGTCGGTGAGAAGCCGCGCGATGTGGCGCGCGACCGCTTCGCCGCCGTCGTTCTTCCGGTCCGCGGCGACGCCGTAGGGGACGGGCGAATTCCAAACCTCGAAGGGGTCTTCTTCGAAGGCGACGCCCGCGTCGGTGAAGCGCACCAACCCCGGGCGCTTCGAGCCCGCGTCGACGGGCGCGTAGGCGAGCTCCCGGCGCAGGAACGCGCCCTCGCCCGTCACTGTTCCGAAGAAGCCGTTCACGGCCTCGACGAGCCCCTTCGACGAGCGGAAGTTGCGCCCCAAGCGGCGGCGCCCGCCGATTTGGTCGATGAGGTCGCGGGCTTCCAAGTAGGTGTTCAAGTCCGCGCCGCGGAAGTGGTAGATCGCCTGCTTCGGGTCCCCCACGAAGAAGAGCGCGCGCTCGGACTTCTCACGCTCCGAGAGCCCCTCGATGAAGAGTCGGCGCATGATGTCGAACTGCACCGGGTCGGTGTCTTGAAATTCGTCGATGAGGACCCCGGTGAAGGCGCGCCGGAGCGACCGCGCGAAGGGACCCGGGCGACCGTCGGGACTCTCTTCCTTCAACGTGCGCCAGAGGTCGGTGAGCAGATCGTCGAAACTGAAGATCCGGCGCTTGTGCTTTGCCTCGCGCACGGCTTCGGGCGCCCGGTCGATGAATTCGAAGATCGTTTTGCGCAGTTTCGGGTCAAGTTCCTTGTCGGGGATTTCGCGCGGGACGAGCGCGGCGGGAAGCCGCACGCAGTTTTCCAGAATCTCCGTCCAGGGGAGCGCCGCCAGCGCCTTGCGGCCGTCCTCGTCGGGTTCGGCGTCGAGCTTTCGGCGAAGGAAGTCTTCGACGACCTCACGCATCACGTCCGCGATTGCGTCGTCGTCCCCCTTTTCAAACCCGAAGGGCGCCCCCGCGCTGAAGGCGCGGTTCGAGAGCATCTTCTGGCAGAAGGCGTGAATCGTGTGGATCGCGGCGTCGTCGAAGCGCGTGAGGGACGCGCGGATGCGCCGCAGCGCCTCCTCATCCGACAAACCCCACGCGCGCCAGAGCGCGATCTGCTCGTTGACGATCGGCTCGACCGCGGGTTCGAGCGTGAGCGAGGCGGGGTCCGCCGGACCGCCCTCGTCCGCCGCCCGGCGGATGAGGGCTTCAAGCGCGCGGTACGCGTCCGTCATGTGTTCGCGGATGCGCATGGCGAGTTCCGCCGTCGCGTCCTTCGTGAACGTGACGACGAGAAGTTGGTCGATCCGCATGTTGCGCTCGACGACGAGGCGCAGCACCAGGTGCTTGATCGAATAGGTCTTCCCCGTCCCGGCCGAGGCTTCAAGGAGCGTCGGCGTGCAAAGCGGCGCCGTCTTCACGTCGAAGTTGTCGGGATCGACATCGGGCGAGGCGGGCTCGACGCGCACGCCTTCGGCCTGCGCTTCCAACGCGGCATCGCTCGCCGGTTCTCGGGCGGGCTTTGCCGGGACGGAGGCGTGGACCGCCGCCGACCGGGCGGAAGCACGGGCGCGCGCAGGCTTGGAGGCCGGTTCAGGGGTCTCTTCAGGGGTCTCTTCAGGGGCGGGGGCGGGGGCGGGCTGCGCCGCGGTCTCCGCACCGAAATCCTCCGCGGGCACGTCCCCGAACGCCGGGAAGGCTTCCGGGAAGTCGTCCAACCCGAAGGCGGCGTCATCGGGCGCGCCGATCGGCCCCAAGTCGTCCTCAGGGAAGCCGAGGGCGTCCATGTCCGCTTCCGCAGAGAGCGACGCCCAGTCGGCGTCCTGCGGCGGAAGATTCACGTCCAGATCGGTCGGGTCCACCACGGCGGTCTTGTTCTTCTTCGTCGTCATCTCAGTTCTCCCCCTCGGCCGTCTCTTCTTCGTCCTCGACGGCTTCGCCCAAGAGCTTCGCCGTGATCCGGCGCCACGCATGCGCCGCGGCCTTCGGGTTCTGGTCGGGGTTCTTCAAAAGGCTCCCCAGGAATTCAATCCACGCCTGCCGCAGATCGACGCCGCGCCGAAGGTCCGCATTCCCCGTCCAGAGGATCCGGTCCATGTCGTTCTTCCTCACGTCGGAGACGCCCGCCCCGTCCGTCATGAAGGCCGCGCTCCCCAACGCGCGGAGCACCACGTCGGTCACGCCCGTGAGGAGTTCGACCGCGCCGTCGGGCGCCGCCCAAGTGAAGGTGACCGTCCCGGTCTCCACCGCACTCTTCACCTTCTTGGGGCCCACCAACACCGTCTCCAACGGTTCGCCCGCCGCGACCGCCGCGGCGTGCCGGAGCACCTCGTAGGCCGGGCGCTTCCCCGCCTCGTCGATGCGGCTCGGCGTGGCGACGACGCGGCGCCTCTGCGCGTGTTCGGGGTGCGTCATGATGCCCGAGAGGTTGACGAGGAGCGCGACGGGGAGTTCCCCGCGTTCGGGGTCCCGCCACGAGAGCCCCGGAAGGGTCACGTACGCCGTACGGGGGTCGGTTTCGGTCCAGCCCTCCTTCTGCGCCGCCGCCAGATGGGCGATTTTCTCCGCGGTCCCGAAATACTCTTCCCAAGCCCATTCGCGCACGCCCACCAGCCCGAAGCGCGGGTCGGCGCTCCAACGGGCCTTGACGGCGTCGGGGCTTTCGCCCCGCACCAACGTCTCCAACGCTTCGTTGCCGTAGCCCCAGACGGCGAGAGGCGACGTGTCGGGGAGCATCCCGTCCGTCCTGTTCCCGTCCTCCGCCTCGGGGACCTTGACGCCCCAGCACTTGAGCACGGTCTTCGAGGGCTTCCTCCAGTAGTTGACGACGACTTCGAGCGGCACGACCGCCGTGAGCCGCCCGTCGACCTCAGCGGGAATCACCCACCCGGCCGACGCCGGCACGCCCGCGTCCGCAAAGGTCGCCGACGGGGCGCGGTAGCCCGCGGCTTCGGCCTTCCGGACGGCTTCGAGAGCCGTCGCGTCGGTCGCGCGCCAAGGGGCGGCCGCGGCGAAATTCGCTTTGGACGTGGCCGTCAAGGGGATCCGTTGCGTGAGCTGCGCCGCCCCGCGCTCGCGGG
>NZ_JH605014.1:8739-17619 GCF_000250875.1 Sutterella parvirubra YIT 11816
GCTGCGCCGCCCCGCGCTCGCGGGTGTCGGCGTCGGGCGCCATGCCGAGGATCCAGCTCCGGAGCTCCTCCGCGACGATCGAAGGCTTCTTCGCGGCCGATCCGGACCCCGTCCCCGCGACGTACGAGACCGCGAAGACTTCGCGCGCGGCGAGGAGAAGGTCCAGGAACACGTTGCGGTTGTCCTGACGGCTGTCGCGGTCGCCCCGGCGGGGAGCCGAAGCCATCAGGTCGAATTCTTCGCGTTTGGTCGACCCGGGGAACGCACAGTCTTCCGACAACCCCACGACGACCACCACCTTGTAGGGGATGCCGCGCATGACGTTCATGCCGGTGATCGTGACGGCGTTCCCGGGCTTCCCGCCCGGGCTCCCCGACCCCAGCTGTTCGTTCAGGGCCGTCATGAAGAGTTCGAACGACACGTGGTCGGCGTTTTCTGCGCCGTCCCCGCCCGTCCTCAGCGTCGCGCGCTCAATGTCCGCGGCAAGCGCCTCGGTGGTCGCACGGACGTCCGCCCACGCGTCCGCGGGTTCGAAGAACGTTTCGATCGCGTCCTCGACCCAGCGGCGCCAGTGCGCGGGGGGCGCCATCAGCGGCGCGCCCGCGTCGTCGCGGGTGCGCAGACGGAAGTCTTCGAGCGCGGCGCCAAGACGCGCGAGGCGCTCCAGGAGCCCCGCTTCGTCCGCCGTGCCGTGAAAGGACGAGCGTCGGCCGTCGACCGGCACCATCCCCTTCCAGACGGCCTTGTCGCCTTCGGGGCGCATGAGCCCCAGGGCGAGGCGCTCCAGCGCACGCTCCAGCGTCATGTCGGTCGCGGCCGCGGTCGCGAAGGTCTCCCCGTCGGTCGACATCAGGTGCGCGTCGGAGAGCCCGTAGCGGCACCCGGCGTCCCGGAGCCACGCGGAGACGGTGGAGAGCGATTCGGCGTCCAGTGCCCAGCGCTCCGCCACGGGCGGCAGCGACCACCACCCCTCCAATTCGTCCATCTTCGCGCGGCCGCTCATGAGCGCCGCGAGCCCGCGGACGGCTTCCGCGGGAGAGGCTTCCGAGACGCGCGGCGCGCCCGCGATCTTCCAGGCGATGCGCCGTCCTTCGGGGAGACTCCCGAAGACCTGCTCGACCAAAGGCGCGGCCGCCGCGACGTCGGGCGTCACGACCAAAACGTCGTCGGGCGCCAACCCCGGCATCGTGCGGAAAAGGTGGTGGAGCCACTCGGCCAAGGACTCCCACTCGCGCGTGGCGGAGGGCGCCGCGAAGAACTGGACCGAACGGTCGTCGGGCGCGAGCCAGAGGCCCGCTTCGTCGGCTTCGGCGCGCTCGGGCTCGAGCGTCAGGATCGAATCCTGGATGCGGTGAAGGAGCGTCGGGCGGTTGGTTTCGAGGTAGTAGCTCTGCATCTCGGCCTCGGTGCCGACCTCGACCTCCTGCGGGCGCATGCGCGCGATCGCGGCCATCTCGCGGAAGACGTCGTTCCTCACGACGGGCGCCATCGGGGCGCGGCGGTCGAGCTGAACCGGATCCAGCGCGTCGCTCTCGAGCTTGAGCGTCCGGAGCGCCTCCTCGGTGTCGTCTTCGGACTTCGACTCCGCCGTGAAGCGCCAGAGGCGGTCGATGTTGGCGCGCACGCTCCGCGCGTTGTCGGCGAGGATCGGGTGCCCGGATTCGCGGTGCGCGTCAACGCCCTCAGGAGCCGCTTCGATCAAACGCCTCGGGAGCAGATCGAACCAGTATTCGGACGAGGGGTTCAGAAGATAGAACCAGATGTCGCGGCCCGAGTGCGCGTAGGCGCGCAGAAGCGGGAGCATCAAGGGCGGCACGACAAACGGCGTGAAGACGTGCAGCGCGTCGGGCAAGGCGACGACGCGGCCTTCGTCCAACTTCACGCGCTTCTCGCCGCCCGCGCGCGCGAGCTTGACGAGCGTCTCGGGGAAGTTCTCCAGGTACTGCCTCCCCTGCCAGTCTTCCGTTTCGCAAAGCCGCCGCCAAAGATCGCGCTCCCAGACGTAGTCGGGGTGGGACGCCAACGCATGGTGCTCGATCCCTTCGTCCTCACCCCGCATCCACGCGAGAAGCCAGTCCGTGCGGTAGGAGGCGTACGTGACGAAAAGCGCCGAAATCCGGCGGGAGAGTTCGAAGACCTCGCGTTCGCTCTTACCCTCCAGGTACGCCTTCAGGCGCTCATGCCCGGGCGCCTCGCGAAAGCTCCCCGGTCCCGTCGCCGCGAGGATCCCGCGGATCATCCAGTCCGCCTCGTTCCCGCCGATGTTGGCGAGAGGCTCGCGCGAGAAGAACCCCATCCACGCGGAGAGCGTCGTGAAGTCGTACCCGGCGCAGACGCCCGCGTCCCGCGCGAGGCTCTTCTTCAGGTCCTCGGCGACGGCGGACGACGGCACGACCACGGGTCGGCGCTCGAAGACGGCGCCCCCGCGGCCCGCATCGTTTTCCATGCCGAGGTTGTGCAGAAGCACGGCGCGGAGCGCTTCGTAGACGTTGCTGTAGACGGTGTGGATCATGGCGGCGCAGAAGGAATCGAGTGGTCCGGAAGCGGTCCGGAAAAGTCGTTCCCACAAGTCTAGCGGGGCGGCGCGGGACGCGTTCGGGGTCCCCTGCGGACCCGGAGCGGACACCGCGGCGGGCGCCTCCCGGCGCCGCGCCCCGACGCAAAACGGGGGCGCCGTTTGAGGCACCCCCGTCGGGAAAAGTACGGTTTGAGGCGGGCATCCTCAGATGAGGTACGCCCCGATCAGGATCCCCGTCATCGTGAAGGCGAGCGCGATCTTGACCGCGGTCCCCGCCACCATGCCGATCCAGGTGGCCACGCCCACGCGGCCCGCGTGGATGAGGTTCCTCTTCGCCCAGAATTCGCCGATCGCGGCACCCACGAGCGGCATGAAGAGAAGGCCGAAAAGTCCCATGAACATCCCGGCGACGGTGCCGACGACGCTCCCGATCAGCCCTGCCTTCGAGGCCCCCGCGCGCTGCGCGCCCGCGGTCTGCGCTACCGTGTCGACGACCACCCCGATCACGGCGAGGACGACCAAAAGCGCGACCACCCAGCCGCTCACTTCAACGTAGTCGCCGTTCCAGGCGATGAGCCACCCGGCGACCGCGATCATGGGCAGCCCCGGGATCGCCGGGACGATCGTCCCGGCGAAGCCCGCCGCGATGAGGATGATCGCCGACGTCCAGACGACGAGCGACATCCAGTCGATGTTCGAGAGCCATTCCATGTGAGTGGTGTCCTCCGTGTTGGTGGCAGAGACGTCTCGGGCGCCGTTATTCGGCGTCGCCCCAATAGCCTTCGTCGGCGTAGGGCTCAAAGCGCGTGTTCCCGCCGAGGAACGTCATGCGCAGCGTCCCGATCGGGCCGTTACGCTGCTTGGCGATGATCACTTCCGCGAGGTTCTTTTCCGGCGTTTCCGGGTTGTAGACCACGTCGCGGTAGATGAACATGATGATGTCCGCGTCCTGTTCGATGGCGCCCGATTCGCGAAGGTCGGACATCATCGGGCGGCGGTTCGTACGGGAGTCGACCGAGCGGTTCAGCTGCGAGAGACAGATGATCGGCACCTGGAGTTCTCGCGCCAAGGACTTGAGCCCGCGGGAGATTTCCGAGAGTTCCTGCGAGCGGTTGTCGGAGTTGCTGCGCCCCGAGCCCTGCATGAGCTGAATGTAGTCGACCACGACGAGCCCCAAGGGCCCCACTTGGTTCACGAGACGGCGCGTGCGGCTCGCGAGTTCATTGATCGTGAGCGCAGGGGTCTCTTCGATGTAGATCGGCTTGTTCTCGAGCTTGTGCATCGCCGCGGTGAAGCGGTCCCAGTCTTCGTCGTCGAGCATCCCCTTGCGGAGCTTCTGCGCGTCGATCTTCCCCACTGCCGAGATGAGACGCTGGGTCAGCTGGTCCGCACCCATTTCCATCGAGAAGACGGCGACGGGGAGCTCCAGATGGATCCCGACGTGCTCGGCGATGTTGAGCGCCAACGAGGTCTTCCCCATCGAGGGACGGCCCGCGAGGATGATGAGGTCGCCACGCTGCAGGCCCGCCGTCACGTTGTCGAGGTTCTTGTACCCGGTGGAGACGCCGGTGATTTCGGACGAATTCCGGTTGTTGTAGAGGTCGATGATGCGCTCGGACACCTCACGCACCAGGGTCGACATCCCCTGAAAGCCCTTGTTGCCGCGGCCGTTCTGCTCGTTGATGGCGAGGACGTCGCGCTCGGCTTCGTTCAGGATGTCGCGGGTCTCCCGGCCTTCCGGAGAGAGTGCGGTCGTGACGATCTTGTCACCCACCGTGATGAGCTGGCGCAGAACCGCCTTGTCGTGAACGATCTCCGCGTAGCGGCGGATGTTCGCCGCGGAAGGCGTGTTGTTGACGAGTTCGGACAAGTAGGAGAAGCCGCCCGCCTCGTTTTCGAGGCCGGCGTTACGCAGGCTCTCCAGCACCGTCACGATGTCCGCGGGCTGACCCCGCTGGATCATCTTCGCGATGTGCTCGTAGATCAGGCGGTGATCGCGTCGGATGAAGTCGTCCGGGCCGATCGCGTCGACGACGCTGTCGAACGCCGAGTTGTCGACCATGAGCCCGCCCAGGATGGCCTGTTCGCTCGTGATGCTCTGAGGCGGTCGGCGCAGATCGGCGGAAAGATCTTCGGTCATGAGGGCGTTCCCGGTTGAGGTTGGACGGCACCGGAGTGTGCCGGACGGAGGTGTGAGGAGCACATTTTAGACGGTCCGGATGGGCCGGGGCACGGCCTGACGCACATGCTTGCAGACGCAAAACGGCCCCCGAGTTTCCCCAGGGGCCGTCTTGTCGGATTCGATTCGGAAAGCGCGGATTAGGCTTCCGGAACGACCTTGACCGTCACGTCGGCGGTGATGTCGGTCATGAGACCGATCGTGATCACGTAGTCGCCGATCGCCTTGATGGCGCCGAGCGGGGTGCGGACCTGGGACTTCTTGATTTCGAAGCCGAGGGCGTCGACCGCTTCAGCGATGTCGGCGTTGGTGACGGAGCCGAAGAGACGGCCGTCGACGCCGCACTTCGACGAGATGGTGATTTCAGCGCCGTTCAGCTTGGCGGCAACCGCTTCGGCGGCGGCGACGCGTTCGGCCTGGGCCTTTTCGAGCTCGGCGCGGCGAGCTTCGAATTCGGCGATGGCGGCCTTCGTGGCGCGCTTGGCGTGACCCTGGGGGATCAGGAAGTTGCGGCCGTAGCCGTCCTTCACCTTGACGATGTCGCCGAGGTCGCCGAGATGGGTGATCTTTTCGAGCAGGATGACTTGCATTTCAGTTGCTCCTCAGCGATTACTGGTTGTCCGTGTAGGGGAGGAGGGCGAGGAAGCGGGCGCGCTTGATCGCGGTGTCGAGCTGACGCTGGTAGTGCGCCTTCGTACCCGTCAGACGAGCCGGCATGATCTTGCCGTTTTCCTGGATGAAGTCACGCAGCGTGTCGACGTCCTTGTAGTCGATCTGTTCGACGTTTTCGGCCGTGAAGCGGCAGAACTTCTTGCGCTTGAAAAGCGAATTCTGTTGGTTGGCACGGCGAGGCTTGCCCTTACCCTTAGCACCAAAAGCCATGTTGAGCTCCTTAAATGTATTCCGTGATGTGAACGATCAGACGCTGGCTGCGCTGCGAGCGCGGGGCCAGAAAACCCTTCAGGGTGAGATGGGTTCCCAGCGGCACCTTGTGGAGCATTTCGGCGACGGGTCCGAAGGAGACCGTCGGAAAGTCGTACTCCAGGGTGCGGGGTCTTCCCGCCTCCACCAACTCGGCCCGATGATGAAACGTCCCTTCGAAGACGATCAGCCCCGCAGGGGTGTACCGCACTTCTTCTTTGGCCGTCAGCGTGCCGGTGATGGTGATCTGGTTCAAATTGCGCTCCGCGGCGTTCGGGGACTGCTGCCCGGCCGAACGGCGCATTCAGCCGTCGTGATCCTGATTAAGCCTGTTCTTCCTGAGCCGGAGCGGCAGCTTCGGCGGCAGCCTTCTTGGCTTCTTCCTTTTCGACGATCTTCATCATCGGGGAGGGAGCCGTTTCGGCCTTCTTCGTCTTGACCGTGAGGTGACGCAGGATGGCATCGTTGAAACGGAAGCCGTTCTCGATCTCAGCGAGCGTTTCGTGGCCGCATTCGATGTTGAAGAGAACGTAGTGAGCCTTGACGAGCTTTTCGATCGGGTAGGCGAGCTGGCGGCGGCCCCAGTCTTCGATGCGGTGGATCTGACCACCCTGCTCGGTGACGAGGGTCTTGTAGCGTTCGATCATCGCGGGGACCTGTTCGGACTGGTCGGGATGCACGATGATGCAAAGTTCGTAGTGACGCATTGAGCCTCCTTGCGGAAAAAGCTGCCCGGAGCGTCTATTCCGGTGCAGCAAGGACAGAAAGGATGCGATTGTAGCCGGTTTCCCACCCGCATGCAATCGCGTCGTCGGGAAAATTTGGGACCTTACTTCGCGCGGCGCTGGCGGACGGACTCGTAGAGGCAGACCGCGGCGGCGACCGACACGTTGAGGCTCTCCACCGACCCCGCCATCGGGATCGAGGCGAGCTCGTCGCAGCGCTTGCGGGTGAGCTGGCGGAGGCCTTCGCCCTCGGCGCCCAACACCCACGCGAAGGCGCGCTTCTGGTCGACGTCGTAGAGAGACTGCGTGGCTTCGCCCGCGGTGCCGACGACGAAGACGCCGGCGTCGCGCAGTTCCATGATCGCGGACGCCAAGTTCGTCACCGCGCAGACGGGAACGCTCTCCGCCGCACCCGCCGCGGCCTTCGCCGCCGCAGGGCTCATGTGCGCCGCGCGGTCGCGCGGCACGATCACGGCCTGCACGCCCGCGGCGTCCGCGGTGCGCAGGCACGCGCCGAAATTGCGCGGGTCGGTGACGCCGTCGAGGATGAGGAGCAGCGTGTCCGGCGTGATTTCATCCAAAAGATCCGCGAAGTCGAGCGTCGCGGACATTTCCTCCGCGAGCGCCACGATCCCCTGATGGGGAACATCGGGGGCGAGACCGTCCAGACGGCGCGCGTCGGCGTTCATCACGCGCACGCCCACCGCAAAGAGCTTCTCGCGCATCTCGCGCATGCGCTTGTCGCGCCGCGTCGGGTCGATGTAGACCGCTTCGATCGATTCGGGCTTGAGGCGCAGACGGGCGCCGACGGCATGAAAGCCGGCGAGGACGGTGTTCTTCACGGAAATGCTGCCGGACGCCCTTCGGACGGGCTCCGGTCGAGGATCGGGTTGGAATGAAAAGGGCTTCATTTTAGAGGAAAAGACCGGGGACCGAAGCGGATTCGTCCGCTTCGATCCCCGACGGGGCTTTTCCTTCTCCGGAGGGGCCCTCGGAGAGCTCCTTCTCGGAGCCTCCCCCGACCTCCCGGTCAACGGCGATCAGTAGAAGTCGTCGTCATCGTCGAAATCGTCGAAGTCGTCTTCGTCGTCGAAGAACCGTTCGTCGTACGAATCCCAACTCCAACGGCGGCCGCGGCGTTCGCGGCGGCCGGCGCCCTTCAGCTTGAAGTTGATGCGGCGCGTCTCGATTTCGACGCTCTCCAACTCCACCTCGACCTGATGCCCGATCTTGATCGTGCGCATCTCGTCGCTCGAACTCATCGTGCACTTCTGCTCGTCGTACTCGTAGTAGCCCCAACCGATGTTGGAGATGTGCACGAACCCTTCGATCGGCATGTCCTCGAGCGTGACGAAGAGCCCCGCGGGGATCATCCCGGTGACGCGCGCCTTGGCGGTCTTCTTCGCGAAGGCCTTCCGCGTGAAGACGCACTTCAGGTACTGCATCACGTCGCGGGAGGCGTCGTCGGCGCGGCGCTCCGCCGCGGAGCAGAGCACCCCCAACCGCACCCAGGCGGCGTCCGCCGCGGTCGTCTTGGCGGCGGTCTTCCCGGGCTTCTTCGCCGCGGCGGCCTTCGTGCGCTCTTCCGTCAACTTCGTCGCGTGGTAGCCCGCCATCGCGGCCGCGTCGTCGAAGACCACCTCGGGGACGTAGGTCCGGCGCGAAAGGATCCCCTTGATCGTGCGGTGAAGAAGCAGGTCCGGGTAGCGGCGGATGGGCGACGTGAAGTGCGCGTACGCCTCGTACTGAAGACCGAAGTGCCCGACGTTTTCCGGCTGATAGACGGCGCGCGACATCGCGCGCAGGATCGTCTGCTGCACGACGGGCTTGTCCTTGGTGTCGCGGATCAGCTTGGCGAGCTGTTCGGGCGACTCCGCCTTCGCGCTCCAACCGAGGGCGCGCAAGGTCTGGTGCATGAGGCGCAGGCGCTCCAATTCGGGCTTAGGGTGGACGCGGAAGAGCGTGTGCTTTTTCTTTCGGATCACGAAGTCCGCGGCGCAGACGTTCGCCACCAGCATGCACTCTTCAATCAGGCGGTGCGCGTCGTTGTGCTCGCGCACGCGGAAGCCCTCAATCTGGCCCGAGGCGTCGAAGAGCGCCTGGCTCTCGGGCGTCTCGAAGTCGAGCGCGTTCCGCTTCTCGCGCGCCGCGCGGAGCACCTTGAAGAGCGCGTGGAGTTCGCGGAGTTCCGCGATCCGCTCACCCACGGCGTCCAACCCCGCCTTCTCGCCCGTGAGCGCGCTCCAGACCTGCGTGTAGGTCAAACGCGCGTGCGAGTGGATGACGGCCGGGTAGAACTGGTAGGCCTTCGTGAGGCCGTCCTCACCCACCACCGCGTCGCAGACCATCGTCAGGCGGTCGACGCCGGGGTTGAGCGAACACAATCCGTTCGAGAGCTTCTCGGGGAGCATCGGCACGACGGACGACGGAAAGTAGACCGAGGTCCCGCGCGCCTGCGCGTCGCGGTCGAGGGCGCTCTTCGGCTTCACGTAGGCGCTCACGTCGGCGATGGCGACCAAGAGGCGCCAGCCGCCCTC
>NZ_JH605014.1:17629-17847 GCF_000250875.1 Sutterella parvirubra YIT 11816
CGTCGAAGTCGCGGGCGTCTTCGCCATCGATCGTCACGAACGGGATGTCGGTGAGGTCGACGCGGCCCTTCATGTCCTTCGCGGGGACGGTGTCGGGAAGCGCCGCGGCCTCTTCCAAGGTTTCGGCGGAGAATTCCACCGGCACGCCGTGCTCGGCGGACGCGATGGCGACTTCGCCCAGAGGATCGTTCGCCTGCCCGACGGTGCGGACGTAGCGC
>NZ_JH605014.1:17933-25906 GCF_000250875.1 Sutterella parvirubra YIT 11816
GATCTCGACCTCGATCACGCAGCCGGCGGGAAGCCCCTTCGGCAGAGTCGAGGCGTCCACGTTGAATTCGACGGGCGCGAATGGGTTGACCGACTGCCAGACGGTCGCCTTCCAGCCCTTCACCGCGCGGCAGATCCAGCGCTTCCTGGTGCGCTCAATGACGCGCACGAGGCGCGGCGTGTTCCCGTAGCGTACCTGGGGGCGAAGCTCCAGGACGTCGCCCGGCAGCACGAAGTCGTAGGTGATGTCTTCCAGGGGCCAACTCTTTTCCGAGTCGTCCTCACGCACGACGGTCATCATGTCGGCCGTGCGCGCCCCGCGGACGATCCCGCGGAAGCTCTGCACGGTGTCGGAGAGGAAGACGCGCGCCGCGTCGTCGTTTTTGAAGCCCTCCGCGCGCAGCTGCAGTTGGAGCGCGTTCGCCTCCCCCGCGCCGATGCCGAGCTCGTGCCGGAACCACATCTTCGCCTTGTTGTAGGGGAGGTCCGCGTCGAGCTTCTCGATGGCGGCCCGGGCGCGCCCGAGAAGCTCGGGCGTGAGGGTCACCTCTTCGGGCGCCGCGTTTTTCGTTGTCCTTTTCTTCTTCGCCATGATGGAAATTCCGTCGGCTTTTTCTCAAACTTTCCCGAGTGTACAACGGTATCCGGGAGGACCATCCGGGGGTGCCCGGCGGCGGAATGCTCAAAAAGGCGCCGTTTCAGAGCCCCGTCGAGCGCCCGGCAGAAAAATTTTTGCGAGACCCTTGACAGTCTCCGAAGCGCTCGGCATAATTCATCTCCTCAGTGCCCAGGTGGCGAAATTGGTAGACGCACCAGCTTCAGGTGCTGGCGGCCGCGAGGTCGTGAAGGTTCGAGTCCTTTCCTGGGCACCACGAATTCACTGAGAAAGCCCGTTGACGACAAGTCGGCGGGCTTTTTCGCATACCCAGCGACTTTTCTCCACCCGAGAGGAGAAACGTTCGAGGTTCGCGTATGCCCGCCCGAGAAAAAGCCCCCAAGGCACCTCAGCAGGCGCCTTTGGCCCCCCTCTTCCCCGACGACCTTTATCAGGATTTCGATCCGTATCTCTTCGTGGAAGAGCCCGTGGAGCCGAAAAGCTTCCGCAAGCTCCTCACGTCCGCACTGCTCTGGTGCGTGATGATCCCGCTCTTCATCATGCTGATCGTTCATCAGCAGACGATGAAGCGCACGGTCGAGCTCGCCGACCAACAACAGGTCGACCTCACGCGGATGTGGGCCGCCGCCATCGACAACGAACTGCGGAGTCTTCAGTCCGTCGCCGCCTCTCTGGCCTACACGGAACATCCGGCGGCGACGGGCGCCGTCGCCGCGAAGACGCTCCCCGCGCACGTCCTGGCGATCCGCGAAAAGCTTAAGGAAGACGCCCGCACCGGCGTTCGCACCGGGATGTCGATCACCGGGCGCCCCAATCTCTTCGTCACCGGATGCTCGGACGCCACCTGCGTCGAGCTCCAAATCGATCCGCGGAGCATCGGCGACAACCTCTGGAACCGCTTCTCGGAAGAGTCCGCCGTCGGACACGTGCTGGACGACAAGGGCGCGCTTCTCTTCACGTCGGACGCCTCGTTCGTGAAGAACTTCCCCGACACGAGCTTCCACGAGCACCTCAAGGAAGGGCTCAGCTTCTGGAGAGCGACCGTTACGCGCGAGAACCCGCAGGTTCAGGCTGCCGTCCCCATTGCGGGCACGAACCTCATCGCGGCGACGGAGTTTTCACTCACCGCCCGCAACATGGCGATGCAGGACTCGCTCGAAAGCTCGGGCTTTCTCATCCTCTTCGCGATTTTCGCGTCCTTCATCTCGGGGATTTTGACCAGCCGTCCCATCATCCAGAGCATCAACCTTTTGGGCGACGCCGTCGATGCGATGAAGAAGGGCGTCCCGATCAAGGTCTCCGAAACCATCGCGCAGTTCGGTCCGACGGAGCTCGTGCGCTTCGCGACGCGCTTCGAGGACATGGCTGACGAAAACAGAGACAAAAGCCAAAAACTTCAGGAACTCACCGAAGCGCTTGAGCAGCGCGTGAAGGAACGCACCGAGTCGCTCCAAAACCGAAACAAGGAACTCAGAGCGCTCCACCTCCTTTTGGCACCAATTGAAGGCTCGGTTCAAACCGAGGTCGACAAAGCCGTCGCGAACGTGCGGCAGATCTACGGGATCGACGACCTGCACTTCCTTCCGGCCGGGGAATCCGTCGACCCCGAATGCCGGTCCGTCCCGGTGTCGTTGGGCGACAAGACCTTCGGCCACCTGGTCACCGCCAAGACTGAACTTCGAGGCGAAGACGATCCGACCTGCGCCGCCGTCCGGCGCCTTGCGGGTTCGATCGCCATCGTGCTCGCCAACCGTGAGCTCCTCGTCTCGTTGCGCAAGGAGCAGGACACGCTGAAGGGTGCCTTCGGGAGCATGACCGAAGGCGTCGCCCTCGTATCGGACACCGACCAAATCGCCTATGCGAACCGGCACTTCCGCACGCTTCTCGGATTGACCCAATCCGACCCGATACTCTTTCACGACGTGATCAGCGAGCAGTTTGCGAGCGTCGTGCGGTTGGACGAAGCCGGCAAGCCTCATCCTGCGCCAACCGAGGACGCCTTCCTTCCAGAGCGCATCTATCGGGCCACCACCCGAGGCGACTCCCCGCAGACCTTCGAAATGCGGACCTTCGCGGTGCGTTCAGGCATCCTCCAGAAGGAAGGCATCGGCCTCGGCGTACTCGTTCGCGACGTGTCAGAAGAAATGGAGATGTCCCGCATGAAGGACCGGCTCGTCTCCATCGTCGCGCACGAACTCAAGACGCCGATCACGAGCCTTCGCCTTCAGGCCGAGACGCTCGCTTCCGGCATCGGACTCGAAGACAAGGACCGCGCCCAGATCCTCACCGAAATGTGCGAGGAGAGCATCCGCCTTCGAAAACTCATCGACGACTGGCTCGACCTCGCGCGCCTCGACGAAGGGAAGCTCCTCCTCGAGAAGAAGATCGTGCACATCGCGACGCCGATCGACAAAGCGGCGAAGCTCGTGAAGACGCGCTTTCCCATCATGGTGCGGCGCACGATCGACGCGGACGCCGAATGTTTCCGGTTCGACCCGGCACGCATCACGCAGGTCTTCATCAACCTCTTCTCGAATTCCGCCCGCTACACCAAGGAGGATGTGCCCGCCGAGGTGACGGTCGACGTGAGACGCGTCGGCGAAACCGTCGAGATCGCCGTCGAGGACAACGGCATCGGGATCGCGCCCTCGAAGCTCCCGCACATCTTCGAACGCTTCTACCAGGCCGACATGCGCGACCGGCGCCGCAAAGGGGGCACCGGTCTCGGGTTGGCGATCGTTCAGGCGATCGTGGAGGCACACGAAGGCACGATCCGGGTCGAAAGCCGTGAGGGCGAATTCACCCGCTTCGTGATCGCGCTCCCGTATTGAATCAGAGGTACTCGAGCGCATCTTCTCGCATGTCCCGAAGGACGTAGCCGTGGCTCGAATAGGCGGAGATGATCCCGCCTTCGAGTCCGGCCTCTTCGAACTTCCGCCGCAGCTTCGTGAAGGCGACGCGCAGGTACTGGACTTCCGAGGTCTTCCCCGCACCCCAAACCTTGTGGAGGAGCTCCTCATGGGAGAAGATCGCGCCGGGACGGCGCATCAGAATCTCAAGGAGTCCGAACTCCGTCGCGGTGAGGTGCACCTCGTGCCCGTTCGCGACGAACGTGCGGGCGTCGAGCCGAAGCGTGAGAGGCCCGTTTTCGATTTGGGTTTCGGGTTCATCCGGCTTCGCGGCCGCCTGACTGCGGCGCAGCACCGCACGGATTCGTGCGATGAGCTCCTCAATCGAGAAGGGCTTCGTCACGTAGTCGTCCGCACCCAAGTCGAAGCCGCGCAGCTTCGTCGTGCCGTCAGACTTCGCCGTAATGAAGATGATCGGAACGGCATCGATATCGCGGATCTTCGCCGCGCACTCCAACCCGTCCATACCCGGCATCATCACGTCCAAAAGAATCAGGTCGGGCCGGGGCGAGCTCTTCATGAAGATTTCGACGGCAAGCAGCCCGTCCGCAGCGCTCATCACGTCGAATCCGCTGCGTTCGAGGTTCGTCGCGATCAGTCGCCGGATCTTGGTCTCGTCGTCGACGACCATGATGAGGGGACGGTTGTTGTCGTTCACGTGCTTCTCCGTTTGGGCAGGCGGCACCCGGTGTCGGCATGCCGGTTCAAGGGCATCTTACAGCCCCGCGTAAAAAAGCGCCGCAAACCCGAAGGTTCGCGGCGAAGCGAGAAAAGCGGGACGCACCGGAGAGCTCAACGCGCGTCCCTGGACGACTCCTTAAATGTCGAGTTCGGCTTCGAGACGCGCACGGTCCGTCGCCCATTCGGGATGCTCGGAGAGCATCACCATGAGCTTGAGGCGGGCCTTGGCGGCGGAAATTTCACCGGCCATCGCGATCCCGGCGCGTCGGCTGTCGGTCACGGAACCGGGGTAGCCGTAGACGTCGAGGACGCGGCCGCCCGGCGTACGGGTCGTCAGCACGACCGCCACGCCCTTCTTCACGGCGTCTTCAACGCCCGGGACCATGGCGGGCGGGATGTTCCCGCGGCCGAACCCTTCGATCACGATCCCCTTGACGCCCTGCGAAACGGCGAAGTCGATGTATTCGCGGCCCGAGCCGGTCATCGCCTTGATGAGGTCGACGCGAGCGGTAAGGGCCTTCGGGTGATAGCGCTTCACGCCGAGAGAGGAGCGGCGCAGGATCACGCGGTCCAGATCAACGTAGCCGACCGGACCCCACCAGGGCGACATGAAGGTCGCGGGGTTGGCGGAATGGGTCTTCATCACTTCGCCCGGCGCATGGAGCGTTTCGTTCAGGCATACCAACACGCCCTGCCCGATCGTCTTTTCACTCGCCGCGGCCTTGACGGCGCAGTAGATGTTCATGGGACCGTCGGGGCTCGTGTCGCCCGCGCCGCGCATCGCGGCCGTCGTGACGACGGGCTTCTCGCTCACCTTGGTGATGTCGAGGAAGAAGGAGGTTTCTTCGAGCGTGTCGGTACCGTGCGTGACGACGAGGCCGGCCACGTCGTCGCGCGCCAGGAATTCTTCGATCTTCTCGTGCATCGCCCACATGTTCTGCGGGGTCATCGCCGGAGAGGCGATGTTCGAGAACTGATAGAACTCGAGCGGAGCGATTTCACCGATTCCGGGAACGGCCGCCGCGAGGTCTTCGCCCGTGCACGCCGGAACGAGCCCCTGGCTCGCTTCATCGTACTTCATGGCGATCGTGCCGCCGGTCGCGAAAATGATGATCTTCTTGTCAATCATGGCAAAGCTCCTTTTGATTCTTCACGGGGCGGCTCAGTCTTCAGCCGCCCAAGGGTTGCGGTAGTTCTGTCGCAGGACCTCTTCCGCCTTGGGAAGAAGCCCCTCGCCGGCCATCACGTCGACGGCCTCATAAAGCATGTCGGCAAAGCACCCGGCGTCCGCCGTCGAAAGGACGGGAAGCACGGTCCGAAGCTGCTCGGCCTTCGGGATGAACAAACTCATGCAGGCGGTCGTACCGGGAATCTGCCCGACGCCGCCCATCACGCGGTGGATGTCGTCGCTCATGAAGGTGATCCCGCCGAGGTCTTCACTCGCGAAGCGGTGCACCTCGGCAGCAATGCGGACCTTCTCCGCAGACGTGCGGGCGGCTTTGAGCTCCTCACCCAGCGCCACGAGCTTCTCGCCCATCGTTTCCGTCAGACGGCGCATGGCATCGGGGTTGCGCTGCAGGAGTTCCTCTCGGTAGACCGCAGGGTAGCCGAGGCGCTTCGCCGCGCGCATGTACGCCTCGGCGACGACGGGGTTGTCGTCCGTCGGATAGGCGCGGATGAGGAAGGTCGGTACGTCGATGATGGGCGAAATGGGACCCGCACACACCTTCCCCTCAATCAAGAAGGTCGGCACGTCGCGAAGCCCGAATCGGGCCATCGCTCCGGTCTTGCCGTAAAGGTCGACATTGCCTTCGACGTCTTCGTTGGGACCGAGCCCGCCGACCGTCGCGTTGACGAGCGCCATCATCGAAACGTCCAGGCCGTGGATCCTGAAGGAAGCGCAGGCGCCCAACCCGCAGTTTCCTTCAACGCCTTCATCGAAGATCTCCACTTCGTCGGGATTCGCCGCCTTGAGACTCCGGATCGCCGCGTTGGCGATCGCGGTTTGGAGCGCAACCGGCGCCTCCATGGCACCCTGTCCGAGGATGCGGCCGAAAGCCCGCACGGCGAGAGCCTGCGTGCAGATCGCCTGTTCGCCGACGACGGCCTGTGCCAAACGGGCTTCGTACGGGGTCACGCCGCGGCGCGCGGTCGCGGTGGCGACGCCGCCCGAAGCGGTTTCGACCGTGAAGCTGCCTTCCATGCCGACTTCGGCGCGCACGGACGTGATCGTGAGGTCGACGCCGGTCAGACGCTGCCAGAGCGTCAGCACGGCCGCCAAGCCGCCGGAGTCATCCTGGATGAAGCCGAGATGGCTGTTGGCGTGCCCGCATCCCGCATGGCCGACGATCCCCAAACGGGCCTTCGTCGGCATTTGGATGCCGTTGCTGCGCTTCGCGGAGGGTTGCATGTCTTCGTCCTTTTCGCTTTGGTCTGGTCGCCTCACTGAGGCTTGGGTAAGCCGTCAGCGGCTTGCCCAAGCCCGGTCGGGAGGAGCTCCGACCGGAGAGGGTTCGCGGCGTGGCGGCAACCAAGCAGCCGCCGCGCCGCGTGGTCAACGTATTAACCGAACATCATCAGAAGGATGGTGATGACGAGAGCGGTCGCCGAACCGGCAAGAATCGAGGGACGCTGGAAGGCGTTGGCGGCCTTCAGTTCGGAACCCGGGATCACCGGAATGACGGTCGCAAGAGCCGCAACCGGCCCCCCCGTCAGGAAGTACTGGATGAGGGCGGCGCCCGAAGCCGCGGCGAAGGCCGAAGCGAAGGGATCACCACCGGCCGCCAGCACGATCTGGAGGAACGGCACGAGGACGGCCACGCTGGCCGCGTAGGACTGGGTCATGAAGGCGGTGCAGAACGCGACGCCGAACATCACCAGCACGGGCGAGGTCGTCATGATCGGGGCGACGATTTCGGACATCGTCTGAACCATGCCGATTTCCTTGATGACGGTCGACATGAAGAGGAAGCCGATCGTGGCCACGAGCGGGGTCGCGATGAGCGAGACGCCCTTCATCATGTCGGCTTCGGCTTCACGGGGCGCACGGTGCGCGAGGAACATCGTGAGCATCGCGGAGAAAAGGCCGACGAGGAAGATCGGCAGACCAGCCACGAAACCGACGAAGAGAACGACGAACGGCAGGAACGCCTTGAAGGAGGTCGTCGTGTATTCGCGGTTTTCGATTTCAGCCATGATCGCGTCGTGCTGGGCCTTGTCGATCTTGACGCCGCGGCGCTTCATGTCGAGCGTGATGCGGATGCCCGAAACGACGAAGATCGAAAGGGCGGCGATCAGGCCGAGAACGTTGAAGAGGCCGTAGCCGATGCCCGCCGTCGCGAGAATCGCGACCTGGGTCGGGTGCGTGAAGCCCGCGAGGTTGCCGATGTGGCCCGCATGGGCGATGATGCCGGCGGTCTTGTTCGGATCGACGCCGAGACGAACCGCGGCGGGACCGGTAATGACGGCCGTCACCACAGGCTGCGTGAAGCCGGTCAGAGCACCGATCACGCCGGCGGCCACGCCACCCGCGCCGGCCACGCCGACACCACCGCCCATCTTGTCACCGATGCGAACGATGTCGCGAATGATGACGTCGAGGAAGCCCGTCGCCTGCATGATGCCGATGAAGAGCAGGATGCCCGTCATGTCGGCGATCACGGGATTGAGGCCCGAAATAATCATCTTTGTGATGGTCATGCCTTCGGCGCCCGCCAACGGGAACCCGGCCACAAGCGCGGAAATCGCCGCGCCCGTAATGGCGGTCAG
>NZ_JH605015.1:0-2228 GCF_000250875.1 Sutterella parvirubra YIT 11816
GAAGTCGACCTGTCGCGTCCGCACGGCCAGGGCGAGCGTTCGGTCTTCGAGCCAGAGGACTTCGACGTTCCTCGGGCCCAGGGCGTGGCGGATCTGCGCCGTCGTGTAGGCGAGCCACTCCGAGTAGACGCTGTCGCCCAGCGTCGCGTCGATGCCGATCCTGATCGGGTCGCGCGGGGAGAGTTCCAGCGAGGCGGGGAGTTCCGGCGGCGGCATCAGGTCCGTCTCGGGAATCTCGACAGAGCGCACCGATTCGGGCGTCCTCACCGAGCGCAGCCGCGGCTCGATCGCCGCGCGGATGTCGCCCGAAGGCGTCCCCGTCGCGCTCCCCATCCCGACGATGGAGGATGAGGGCGAAGCCGGAACGGTGTCGACCGGCGCGGTGAGTCCGAAGACCATCCCGAAGACGGTGAACGTGAAGGCGGCGCGGCGGAGTTTCTGGCGCATGGGCTGGGCGGCGCGAAGGGTCTTCGCGCCTCTCTGGGATCGGATCGGTTTGAGGGTCGGGTCTTGGGGCCGCGCCGCTCTCGGGCGCGTCCCTTAATATTAGCGGGAAGCGCCTCGCTGAGAAGCGCATCCGAATTCCGGCTTTCGGCGCAGGACGGGGAAGGATCCCCGACCGCGCCGCCCCGCCGACACCCAAATCACCCCGGCAAAACGACCATGGACCTCCCCGAGCGCCCGCTGCGGCACGACGAACCGATTGAGAAACTGCTTCCGCCCGACGTGAGCGCGCCGCTCACCGCCGGCGGGATCGAGACGCTCGAAGATCTCTACGAGTGCGCGGCGGCCCTGGGCGCCACCTGGTTCCGGCAGTTCGAAGGCATCGATGCGGCGCGCGCCCAGGAACTCATGCGCTGGCTCGCCCACTGGGGCGAGGACGTGGGGGAAGTGACCGAACGGTTCTTCCTCCCCGGCGCGCAGACCGAAACGGTTTCGGGCGACCCGAGGATCCGTCCGTTGGAGCGGATCGTGGTCCCGGAGGGGCTCTCCGGCGCCGACGGCGTCAACCGCGCGCCCACCTTCGGGTGTTCGCTCGACGCCCGCACCGACATCGACGCGCTCCGCATTTGGCTCGACGCCCGCGCCGGGAACGTCAACACGCGCGCCTCCTACCGGAAGGAGGCAGAGCGCTTTCTCCTCTGGTGCCTCTTTGAAAAGGAGGTGCCGCTCTCGGGCGTGCGCGCGGGCGAAGCCTCGCAGTACCTCCGTTGGTTGGAGGAGATGGGCCGCACGGACCCGGAGGCGTTCGACAGTCGCTGGAAGATTCCGCAGAGCGCCTGGATCGGAAGCAAGAACACGCCCCGCTCCTCCCCCTACTGGCGGCCCTTCAACGGGCCCTTGTCGGTGACGAGCCGCAGGAACGCCTTGGTGGTCGTGCGCCAGCTCTGCAACTTCCTCAAGAAAACCGGCTACCTCGTCTTCAATCCGTTCGATCAGGTGAGCGGCAAGGTGCCCTTCCTGAAGGGCGAAGGCGTCCCACAGGCCTTCGCCGACCGGTCCTTGACGCCCCGCCAGTGGGACGAGATCGTCGCCAACCTCGAACTCCTCCCCGAAGGGCTCGCGCGCGAACGCATGCGGCTCATCCTCATGATGGGAAAGAGCCTCGGGATGCGCGCGTCCGAGATGCTCGACGCCAAGGCCGGGTGGTTCGTCGAACGCCACATCGGGGGCGAAGAACGCGCCGCGATCGAGATCGTCGGGAAAGGCAGCAAGGTGCGCCGCCTTCCCGTGACGGAAGAACAGTTGGGGATCGTGAACGCCGCGCTCGCCGCCCGGGGGCTCCCGCACGTCGCGCTCTGCGACCCGACGACGCCCCTTCTCATCAACTTGGGGCGCGGCTCGAAGCCCGGCGCCGCGATGAGCCGCAGCGGCCTCTACCGGGTGTTGGGCGGATTTTTCGAGCGGGTCGCGAACGAGGTCGCCTCGACGCGGCCGTCGGACGCCGCGAAACTGCGCGCATCGTCGACGCATTGGCTGCGCCACACCTTCGCCGTGACGGCGCTCTCCAACATGAGCGTCAACGTCGTGCAGGCGGCGATGGGACACGCGTCCGTCGCCACCACCGGCCGGTACCTCTCGCCCGAAGAAGCCGAGATGAGCGAGGCGATGAAGAAGATGAAGGCGCTCTGACGTCGGAGGCGCTCCGAGACGACGCCCGGGTCGGTCGGGTCGGACGCCGTCCCGAACGCCTCTTATATATATGTCGAGGGCCGCTCTGCGCGGCC
>NZ_JH605015.1:2240-7769 GCF_000250875.1 Sutterella parvirubra YIT 11816
TCGAGGGCCGCTCTGCGCGGCCCTCTTCCGTTTCGTTTCGTTCCGTTCCTTTGCGGGTGGGCTCTTCCAGCCGCTCACTTCGCCCCGCAGGCAGTGCGGTAGGCGAGCAGAATCGCCTCCCAGACCTGCTTGGCGTTCAAGGGATGCTCCGCCGCGCGGCGCACCCCCAGGACCTTCGCGGAGAATTCCCAGAGCGACGCTTCCGTCATCGTGGCGGCGACGGCTTGAAGCGCCGCCGCTTCGGTCGTGAAGTAGCGGGGTTCCACCCCGGCCTTCACGCGCAGAAGATCGTGCGTCCAGCGCGCCAGGAGAAGCGCGACGGGCGGCGTCGTGAAGTCCGCGGAATGCGCGCGGACGATGTCGTCGGGCGTGAGGGCCTGGCCCTTCTTCAAGAGTTCGACGAGGGTCTTCTCAGCCTTGGGCGTCAGGCGGTCGGTCTGACCCTGACGGAGCGCCGCCAAGGGCGCGCCCCCCGCCATCGCGAGCGCCTCTTCGCCCGCTTTGAGGCGCTTCTTCTTGAACCAGTCGAGCGCCTCGGCCTTCGTCGGCATCGGCACGCGCACCATGCGCGAGCGCGAGCGGATCGTGGGGAGCACCGCGTCGACGTCTTCGGCGACCAGGATGAAGATCAGATCGGCGGGCGGCTCCTCCATCGATTTGAGGAGCGCCGCCGCGGCTTCCGCGCGGACCATGTCCGCGGGGTAGACGAGCACCGCCCGGCGTCCGCCGCTGTGAGCCGACAACCCCAGGAAGTCCGCCAACGCGCGCACCTGATGGATGCGCACTTCGCGGGAGAGCTTCTTCGTGGCGCTCGACCGTTCGTTCTCGGCGGGTTCGTACGGCAGTTCATGCTCCGCGGCCGCGGCTTCCGACAACACGAACTTCAAGTCCGGGTGCGTCCCGGCGGAAGTGAGGCGGCAGCCCTGACAGCGCCCGCAGGCCGTCCCGTCCGGGTTGGGCGAGACGCACATGAGGCTCTCGGCAAAGGCCTTTCCCAATTCAAAGAGCCCGATCCCGGGCGCGCCGTGAATGAGGACGGCGTTCGGGAGGCGCGAGCGCATGGCGAGAAGTTCGCCGAAGGCTTCGCCGAGCCAGGGGTAAGGCGCCTTCTCCGTCGCCGACTTCAGAGCTGCTTCCGTCAGAGCCATTTTGCGGTCTCCTCGAACATGCGCGCTTCGATCGCTTCGGGCGTGTCCGCGGCGTTGAGCACCACGAAGCGCTCGGGCTGACGCCGGGCGCGCTCAAGGTAGGCGTCCCGCACGCGGTGAAAGAACGCCGCCTTTTCGCGCTCGAACCGGTCGGCGGCTTCGCCGCGGTCCCCGCGGCGGGCTTCCGCAATCGCGGGGTCGATGTCGAAGAGAAAGGTCGCGTCGGGCTGGAAGCCCCCCAACGTCCACGCTTCGATCGCTTCGACCCGTTCGCCCGGGACGCCTTTGCCCCCGGCCTGGTACGCGTAGGTGGCGTCCGTGAAGCGGTCGGACAACACCCAAATCCCTTCCTCCAGCGCCGGCTTGATCACGCGCTCGACGTGTTCGGCGCGCGCGGCGAAAAAGAGCAGCGTCTCGGCGTCCACCCCCATGTCTTCCGAGAGCAGAAGCCCGCGGATCTTTTCACCCAGGGGCGTGCCGCCGGGTTCGCGCGTGCGCAGAGTCTTCACGCCCTTGGCGGCGAGATGGGCCTCCAGCGCGTTGATGCGCGAGGTCTTTCCCGCGCCGTCGATGCCTTCAAAGGTGAGAAAACGGCCTTGCACGCTCTGTCTCCATGGGTTGGGTCTGAGGGGTTGAGTGTTCTGGAATGGAAGAAGTCTACCGACCGGGCGCCCCGTATGGGTGACGCTGGATGGATGCGCCTCTTGCGGCGCACCTTACTGAGCCCGCAGAGGCGCGTTCCCGTCCTTCGGCGCAGGGGCCGAGGGCGAGAACGGCGTCTGGCGCTTTTCCAGAATGAAGTGGCGCACCGCGCGGTTGTGGTCTTTGAGATTCGTTGTGAATTCGCTCGTGCCGTCCCCGCGCGAGACGAAGTAGAGGTAGCGCGTCTCGGCCGGATGCGCCGCGGCCTCGATGGAGGCAGGCGTGGGCATGCCGATCGGCGTCGGCGGGAGCCCCGTGATCCGGTACGTGTTGTAGGGCGTGAAGGTCTGAAGGTCCTTCTTCGTGATGTTCCCGTTGAAGCGCTCGCCCAAGCCGTAGATCACGGTCGGGTCGGTCTGAAGGGGCATCTTCACGGCGAGCCGGTTGTGAAAGACCGAGCTCACGAGGTGGCGGTCGCGCCGGATCCCGGACTCGCGCTCGATGATGGAGGCGAGGATCAGGAGTTCGTACGGGGTCTTCACCTGGGCGTTGGGCGACCTCGTCGTCCAGGCTTCATTCAGAAGCCGCTTCTGGCGCTCGACCGCGCGGCGGAGCACCATCAGATCCGACGTACCCGACCCGTAGCGGTACGTCTCCGGCGCGATGAAGCCTTCGATCGAAGGATAGGCCTCAAGACCCAGCGCCTTTCGGAGTTCTTCGTCCGAGAGCTTCGTGCTTTCGGGCTTCAGGTTCACGGCGTCGGCCAAGAGTTGCCGGACGGTCCAGATCGGCACGCCGTCCGGAATGCGGACCTGTTGGTCGATCAGGGGGCCTTCGGCCAGCCGGTCCAAAATCGCCGAGACCGGGCGGTTTGCTTCAAAGCGGTAGAGCCCGGCGTGCACGCGGCTCAAACCCCGGTCGTGGAGCCTCGCGGCGGCGCGAAGTTCCAAGGGCGTGACGTCGAGCCCCGACGCGACGATCCGGTTCATGATCCGCTGCGCCGTGTCGCCTTCTTCGACGAAGACGTCGACCGTGGGTTCTCCGGACGCGATCGCGACGGGGCGCGAGAAGAGGTCCCAACGGATGAGCGCGGCGCCGATCAGCACCGCGAGCGTGACGATCAAAAGTGCGATCCCGCCCCATTTGGCGCTCCTGCGGATGACGAAGCGGCGGTTCCCCGCGACGGCTTCGTCCGCCTTGTCGCCGAGGGCCTGCGCGGGTTCGGCTTCGTTCCTCTCCGGGGATTCGGCGGGCTCCGGTTTGTCGGCGCCCTCGGAAGATTCGGACGGAGAGGACGATTCGGCGTCTTCGCTCTTTTCTTCCGCATCGGCCTCTTCCGTCGACGCGGACGCTTCCGCTTCCCCGGCCTTGCCTTCAGACGCCTCTTCAGAAGACGCTTCGGTCTTCTCTTCGGGCGCGTCCCCGGAAGCCTCGGGGGCATCCTCCGGTTTCTTCGGATCCTTCTCTTCCTTCGATTCAGGCGCCTCCCCCGCGGGCGCGGCGTCGTCGGCGCGCGGCGTTTCGGGCGCGGGCGGTTCCGTCCCGGGCGTCTGCTCGGGAGCGTCCTGGGGCGTCCCGACGGCGGCGGTCGGGTCGTTGTCCTTGGGTTGGGCCATGAATCTTTTCCGGGGATGTGTTTCTTATCGGACGAAGAGTTTAGCGCATGGGCGGTCCGCATCCGTTATCCTTTACGAACCGCGCTCGGAAACCTCCCCCGGGACGCCCCGCGTCCGACTTTCCCGAGCCCCTCAAGAGGAACCGAACAATGACCTCCACCAACGCTCTCCCCCGCCGCGCCCGCGTCGCCGACATGACGCTTCTGCGCGTCGAAGGCAAAGACGCCGTGCGTTTTCTCCACGGCCAGTTCACCAACCGCATCGAAGGTCTCCGGGACCGCGTCGTCTCCGCCGGGTACTGCTCCCCGAAGGGGCGCCTTCTCGCCGTGCTGCGCGCCTGGATGGCCGCGGACGGCGCCGTGATGCTGCTTCTGCCGACCTCGCGCGCCGCGGGGTTTCTGAAGCGCATGCGCATGTACGTCCTCCGCGACGACGTGACCTTCACGGACGTGACGGCCGACTTCACGCTCACGCTTGAACTCGGCGCGGCCGACGCGCCCGCCGCGGGTGAAGCCGCCCGCCGTGAGGACGCCGTGCTTCTGGACCTTCAGCCGACGAACGCCGTCGAGGGCTTCATCGAAGCGGGCACCCGCACGCTCGTGGTCGGCCCCAAGACGGAGGACGCCGCGGAGGCGCTCCCGTTCGACCTCTGGCGCGTCTCGGAAATCGCCGCCGGCGTGCCGCAGGTCTTCGAATCCACGATGGAAGCGTTCGTGCCGCAGCAGATCAACCTCGAACTCGTGGGCGGCGTCGTCTTCAACAAGGGCTGCTACCCCGGCCAGGAAGTGGTCTCGCGCCTGCAGCACATCGGCGAGACGCCGCGCCGCGGCGCGATCGTGATGCTCGCGACGGCGGAAGCCCCCGCGCCCGGCACGCTCCTTGAAGCCGCCGACGCCGTCGTGGTCGACGCCGTCTCGAACGGGAAGGAAACGCTCGCCTTCGTCTGCGCGAAGGTGGCCGGGATCCCCGAAGGCGCCGCGAAGACGCTCCCGCTTCCCTACGAAATCAGGAACGTCCTGAAGGGCTGAGTTCCCCGGGACGTGATCCGCGGGTCAGCGAAATCCGACCCGCCGGATCTATAATCAGTCGCCTGACGAAAAGAGGCCGCTTTCCCTTCCGGAATCGGCCTCTTTTTGCGAACCAAGAAAACGACCGATCCCCTCGCCCCCGACCACGAGACCCGCGCCATGTTCAAGCAATCCCTCTGGGCCCTCGCCGCCGCCTTCCTCTTTTCCCTGATGGCGGCCTTCGTGAAGCTCTGCAGCGGCCAGCTGGGTACGCTCGAACTCGTCTTCTACCGCTCGATCTTCGGCGTGCTCTCGATCGGGCTCTTCGTCTGGCGGCAGCACCTCCCGATCCGGACCCCGCACATCTGGGGGCACGTGAAGCGCTCGGTCCTCGGCACGCTCTCCGTCGCGCTCTGGTTCTGGACCCTGGGGAAGCTTCCCTTCGGCACCAACATGACGCTCATCTACACGACGCCGCTCTTCATGGCGGTGAACTTCATCGTGCTCGCGTGGATGCGCCGTGAACAAGCTCCTTGGGCGCTCATCCTCGCGATCGTCGCGGGCTTCGCCGGGATCACGATCGTGCTGCAGCCGAGCTTCCACTCGGAAGACCTCATCCCCGCGCTCGTCTGCTTGTCGGTCTCCTTGGTCGACCTTCTCGTCTACTGGCAGATGAAGGAGTTGGGCGACCTCAACGAACCCTCCTGGCGCATCGTCTTCTACTTCACCGTCTTCGGGACGCTCTTCGGGCTCGTGGGCTCCTACGTCGTCGGGGACGGCATGCACATGCCCGACCTCATGGGCTGGCTCGGGATCCTCGGAATGGGCGCCTGCGCGACCCTCGGGCAGATCTGCACGACGCGCTCGTACGCGTACGGGAACATGCTCCTTTCCTCGTGCCTCGGCTTTTCCGCCATTCCGATTTCCGCCGTCATCAGCTTCTTCCTCTTCGGCGAGACCGTGAGCGCCGTCGCCCTGGTCGGCATGTCCCTCATCATCGCCTCCGGCATGACCGCCTCCGTCACGACTAAGCGCGCCGAAGCGGCGCAGGCCGCGAAGAAGAAGGCGGAGGCGGCGGGAGCGTAAGCCGTCGGCACGGCCTTCAGAATTCAGATA
>NZ_JH605015.1:7840-9398 GCF_000250875.1 Sutterella parvirubra YIT 11816
CGGGGCCGATTGCGTTTTCTTTCCTTCGCGGACCCTCAGCGGATCCCGCGGCCGGCGTCACCGACCGCACTCAGCAAACGATCAGTTCGCCTTGATGTTCTCGCCCGTATCGCCGAACCACTTGTCGTAGATGCGGTCGTACGTGCCGTCCTTCTTCATGGCGTCGAGCGCATCGTCCAACTTCTTCAGAAGTTCGGCGTTGCCCTTCTTCACCGCGAAGCCGTACTGGTCGTCGGAAACGACCCAGTCGAGGGCGACCAGGTTCATCGACTTGGCGGCGTCCTGACGCAGGAAGTACTTGTTGACGGGACCGTCGTTCAGCATCGCGTAGCAGCCGTTCTTGTTGAGTTCAAGGAAGGCGTCGGCGGCGGAGTTGAACGTGCGGATGGTCGTCCCCGGGATGCGCTTCATGAAGAGCGCGCCGGACGAACCGATTTCAGCGCAAAGGCACTTCCCTTCAAGGTCCTTGAGGCTCTTGATCTTCGGGGCGTTGTCGCGCGTCGTCATCACGGTGAGGCCCGCGTTGATGTAGGGCTTCGTGAAGTCGACCTTTTCGGAGCGTTCGGGTGTGATCGTCAGCGCCGACACCGCCACGTCGATGTTGTCGGCCATGAGCGCCGGAATGAGACCGTCCAACGTCATCGAGACGATTTCGATCTTGTAGCCTTCGCGCTTGCCGAGTTCACGCACGAGGTCCATGTCGAAGCCTTCGTACTGACCCGTGGCGGAGTCCATGTATTCGAAGGGCGCATAGACGGTGAGCGAGCCGACGCGCAGCGTGGGCACGGATTCGGTCTGAGCGGAAGCGTTCTGCTTTTGTTGGGGGGCGTTCTCGCCGGCGCCGAAAGCGACGAAAGTGGAGAAGGCGAGAGCGGAAACCGCGGCAGCCGCGGCGATCTTCTTGATAAGAGCCATGACAGAGGGCCTCGAATGTTTGAGTTCGGGCGAAGAAGTGCAACTGACCGCGGTCCCTCTTGTTATGTTCACGATGCTTCGGTCATTCCCCCAATCGGGGACGCCTCCGCGAGGACTTTGCAATCAGCCGGACCCTCCTGGGTTGGCGTCTGACTCAGTGGCGGACACAAACGCCCTCAAGCCAGCTTGAAGAATTTTTATTGTTGAGCGCGGACGGGATCTTCCTTCCGCAGAACCTCCCGTCGTTGTGCGGACATAAGAAAAAAGCACGCCGACCTTCGGTTCTCTCGGCCCGGCGGGAGCCGGTCCGGATCCTCCTCGCCCTCACAGGCGATTGCGGATGGACCCATCTTATGGCCCCACCCCGAGAAAACGCAAAAAATTTCATGCCCGACGCAATGGGTTTCGATCAGAGGCTTGATCTGCATCAAACTTTAAGGCGCTTTTTGCGTGGTTCCGGCGACCGTTCGGAGGACTCCTGCGGGTCCCCGGGCCGGTTACGGGAATTCCGATTCCGCCCGTTGCCGGGCAATCTCTCGACGCCGAGCGTTCGGCAAAGCCGCAAGCCCCGTGCGGCGCGTTCGAAAATATTTTCCGAACCCTCAGAATCTGCTAAGGTTCGCCCCCTACACTGGGAACCATC
>NZ_JH605016.1:0-3421 GCF_000250875.1 Sutterella parvirubra YIT 11816
GTCGGGAGGTCGACGTCCTTAGGGTGCACGGCGGGCGAGGACGAAATGAAGCGCCGTCGCCCGATGCGCGGGAGAAGCGGGACCTTCCTGGGCTGAAGCGTTCCCGGGAGGTTGGGTGCGATCAAGGCGCCGCGCGGGAAGCCCACGTTCAGAAACGGCACTCCGCCGTAGGCGAAGATGGGCACGGTCTCCTTGCAGCCGAGCGCGAAGAGGAGGTCTCCCTGGAAAAATTCCGCGGAGAAGCTGGTGCCCAGGTGGTTCGCCGTCTGGACGGCGTTCCGGCGCGAGAGCTCCCGAACGAGCGTCGCGGCGGCGTCCGCCCCGTAGAGTCTCGTCGATTCCCTCTCCACCCAGTCGAGGATGGCGGGGGAGACCGGAGGCTTCCCTTCGCCGAAGGCCTTGGAATAGGCGTCCAGCGTCACGCCGCCCGCGGGCGGCATCGTCCTGCAGACGGCTGCGTGAAGACGGCGCGCCAGTTCCTCTCCCGGCTCCGTGCGGAGCGGATCGGGCTTCGGGAGCGAAAGGAGGCGCTCTTCAAACTGTCGGCAGGGGGAGTCGGTCACTGGCGCAAACCTCGTTGTGTTCAAAGAATCTCAGGAAGCGGCGGCATGTTTTGCCGTCCGGGCCTTCTTGGCCGGGCGCTCCCAAAAGAGGAAGAGCCAAGATATTAGAACAAACCCGGCCCCGATGGCGAGTGCGGCCTTGTCGACGGTGAAGGCGGCCAAGACCATCCCGGTGAGGATCGGGCCCGCGACCTGGCCGATGCGCTGAAGGACGTCCAAAAGGCTCATCGTCTGCTCGACGCCGATCGCGCGCGCGACGGGAAGCTCCAGCAGGTACTCGCTGTGCGCGGGAATCTGAAGACCCGTCGCGAGCCCCAAGAGCACTGAGCCTGCCAGGGCGCCGGGAAGAGGCGGCAGGACTGCGAGCACCAGCACCGAGGCACCCGCCAAAACGCCCGTGATCATCGTCCAGAAGGACTTCGAGCGGTTTTCAATGAGCTTCGTGAAGAGCGGCCCTGTGTAGACGACGAGGAGGCAGTTGATCATGAAGATGCGCCCGATGTCGGACTGCGAGGTCCCGGCGCTGTCCAGGAACACCGGGAGGAAGTAGTTGAGGAACCCGACGCACAAAACCGAGAAGGGCAGAATCGCCGCGATCGTGAAGGCGAGGAAGCGCCGGTCGGAGAGGAGCATGAGGAGTTCGCGGGTGGTGAGCTTCTTCTCCGTTTTCTTTTCTTCCCGCTTCGGGCGCCATTCGCCCGCGTCCGACTCGTGGATGTCGCGGAAGGTCTCGGCCGGGCCGTCGAGACCGTCCCGGCCTGCCATCAGGACGCGTGCGGTCGGAACGAGCATGAGGAGGATCATGGCGGACAAGACGAACACCACGCCGAAGCCGAAGTGTTCGGCCAACATCGCGCCGACGGCGCTCCCGCAGAGGCTCCCCGCGTAGACCCCCGCCCACATGTCGGCCAAAAGGTTGTCCTTGACGCTCACGGCCTGCGCCGTGAGGATCGCGGTCCCGTAGCCGATCCCGACCACCGCGCGCGCCGCGATGAACTGCCAGGGGGCGGCGGCCAGCATCGAGCCCAGGTACCCGCAGGCGACCAAGGCGATGCCGAGCATCATCGGCGCCCGCCCGCCGATGCGCTTCACGATCGGACCCGCGAACAAAACCGCGACGCCCGTCGCGGCCATTTCGGTCGAGACGGGGAGCGCGAGAAGGAGGTCGCGGTTCGTCGTCCCGACGTCCACGAGCCTCGCCATCGCGAGCGGAATGAAGGAGACCGCCGCGTCGATCGAGAACATCATGAAGAAGGTGAGCGGCCGCAGGAGCGCCGACTTCGGCGTCCCGGGCGTCGGCCGACGGATGGCGGACGAACGCGTGAAGAAGAGGAAGATCTCAACCATGAAGATGAGCGACACGCCCACCATCGTCACGACGTCCAACACCGTCGAGCGCATCTTCTCCATCCAGGGCGCTTCGGCGAGCGAGACCTTGAGGGTCAGCGCGGAGGCGTCCTCCTTCGGATGCGGACCCATGAGCTTCGCTTTGGCTTCCTTTTCATAAGCGTCCTTCGACGCCGCGCCGACCTTCACCGCAAGCGAGGCCGCGGTCGGGGAGCGCGTCTCCTGCGTCAGCGCGAAGCGGCGGTCTTCGTCCAGCACCTTGGTTTCGGGCGGGTTGCTCCCCGCCAAGCGCTTTCCCGTGCCGTCGACGATTTCGAGCGTCACCGCGCCCGAATGCACCTTCGCGACGTTCGCGAGGTACGCGTCGACCGCGTCCATGGAGGAGAGGGTCAGGCCCACGCGCATGAGGCGCGTCAGGTTCCCGGAGAGGATCGCCCCGGTCTTTTCGGCGTCGCTCAGGAGCCCCTCCGTGTAGCGGTTCGAGACGGTCTGAAGGGCCGAGACGCCGTTCACGATCATCACGAGAAGGAAGATCAGTACGGTGGCCTTCCTGGCGGAGCGCGGCAGCACGCGCTCGGTGCGGGCGGGCGACTCGGGGTGGATCCCAGCGGTGAGGCTGCGGCGCGCGGCCTCACGGAGCTGATCGAGGTCGGCACGGGTGAGGCGCAGCAGCACGGCCAAGAGGATGATCGTCCCTGCGAGCCCCGAGAGAATCTGCACGCGCACCTGACCCCAGAAGGAATCCATCAGGCTCGCTTCCAGAGGTTCCGCCGGAATCCACGCGCCCACCCATCCGACGCGCTGGTTCTGCGGCGTCATGACGGCGGCCATCACCGCGCGGCCCATCTCGTCCTCACGGATCACGATGTTGCCGTCGTACTCGACGAGGGTCGCGAGCTTGAGCATCTCGTAGGGCGTCTCGCCCGCTTCGCGAAGCTTCCTGCCCTCGGCTTCCATCAAGGCGATCGCGAAGCCCGAAGCCTGCGCCGTGTCCTGAAGGAGCTCGTCCATCCCTCGGTAGTTGTCGATGCGCTTCCCGAATCGGATGCCCGTCGTCAACGTCTGGCAGAGGGTCTCGACCGTCACGCGTGCGGAGGCCGACACGTCCGTCCAGAGTTCCTTTTTGAACGACGCCCAGAGGAGCGCGTCGTAGACGATCACGCTCATGAAGAGGACCACGAACCACCCGGTCAACGCGAAGCGGATCGTCGCGCTCCTGCGTTCGCGGTGGCGCTCACGCTGGCGGTTCAACTCCCGCTTCATCGAGGTCGCCTCCCAGGCGGCCGCCATGCGGTCGTCGCGCGCCTCGGCTTCGGCCGTGCGCTCCAGCGTCGAAAACCCTTCCTCCGCGGCCGGGCGCAGGGCTTCGGGCGGATCCTCAGGTGCGCCGGTGCGCGGTTCAAATTCGGACATGACGGGCTCGCTTCGGCCCGTGAGGCTTGGCCCCGCCGAGGGAGGTGGGCCGCCGACGGGCGCGTGTTCGGGGGTTGGCGTGCGGCGGCCGGGGGCGG
>NZ_JH605016.1:3464-3762 GCF_000250875.1 Sutterella parvirubra YIT 11816
CGGCCGGGGGCGGTGGGTGCGCCTTGCGGTCGGCTGCCGCAGTCGGCATCCGTTGACTTTCGAATGCCTGTTTGCACTCTATCCCCCCTTGGGTGCAGGGATCCATAGAGGTTTGTGCCCGTAGGATTACACCGAGGTCAAATACCCGTTCGCTTGGGGTGGAACGGCTCGGAGGCACACGTCTCCGCGGGGGCGCGGCGGGCGCGGAGATGGGCGATACGACGCCTGAAAGAGACCTGAACAGCGCCCGAACGGGGCGCAAACGGACGAAGGGCCGCGCGGTTGAGACGGCGCGGCC
>NZ_JH605017.1:0-722 GCF_000250875.1 Sutterella parvirubra YIT 11816
TCCCGGTCGCCGCCGTCGAAGCCCTCAAGATGCTGGGCACGAACGGCGGGGGCGTCTTCGCCGCCAATTCCGCGCACCCCTTGGAGTATCCGGGACACCTCTCGAATCTGCTCTCGATTCTCGGCATGCTCCTCATTCCGTCGGCCTTGACGCGTGTCTACGGACGGATGGTCGGCAAGCCCGCGGAGGGCCGCACGCTCTGGTGGGTGATGGCGGTGGTCTTCTCTTTGGCCTATGCCGCCGTCGTCTGGATCCAGGCCCAGGGCGGGAATCTCCTGACTTCGGTCGGGGCCGCCCCGGCGGCGATGCCGCTCGAAGGCACGAAACTGCGCTTCACGCTCCCTGAAACCGCACTCTTCACCACCGCCACCACCGCCGCCTCCTGCGGTGCGGTCAACATGGCGCTGGACGGGCTCGCTCCCGGCGCATCCGCCGCGCCGCTCCTTCTCATGCTCCTGGGTGAAGTCGTCTTCGGGGGCGTGGGGACTGGGTTGACCGGGATGATCGTGATGGTTCTGCTCTGCGTTTTCCTTGCGGGTCAGATGGTGGGACGAAGCCCCGAGTACTTGGGCCGCAAGCTCGACCCCGCCGTCATGAAGCGGGTCGCCTTCGCGATCCTGGCCGTGCCGGTGATCGTGCTGATCGGGTCGGCGCTCACCGTCCTCATGAGCAGCGGGGTCGGCACCACCCTCACGACGACCGACACCCCTGCGCACGTCTTC
>NZ_JH605017.1:732-1662 GCF_000250875.1 Sutterella parvirubra YIT 11816
GACGACCGACACCCCTGCGCACGTCTTCACCCAGATCCTTTGGGCTGGGCTTCCGCCGCGAACAACAACGGTTCGGGCTTTGCGGGGCTCGTGCCCGGGAAGGGTCTGATGCTCTCGCTCACCGCCGCCATGATCCTCGGCCGGGCGGTCCCGATGGCGATCCTGCTGTCGCTCGCCGACGTCCTCGGGCGGCTCCCCAACGTGGGCACCTCGACCGCGCGCAGGGGGACGGCCGCGGCAGCTCTCGGGACGCTGCCTACGTCGGGCGTCGTCTTCGGGGCGTTCCTGACGGGCGTGCTTCTCCTCCTCGGGGGCTTGACGTACTTCCCGGCGGTGGCGTTGGGGCCCTTGGCGGAGGCGTTCTCGAGCTTCGCCGGACTCTGAGATTGAGGGGCTTCGGTCGGGCGTCGAGCGCTGCTTCGACAGCTGTTCCGCCCGGCGGCCTGAAGTCCCTCTTTGTGCAAGGAATTCACCATGACGAATCTTTCTCTTGAAACCCCCGCGGCCGCCGCGGTGCCCCAGATGCAACCGACCGAGCACCCGGACAAGCCTCAGGCGCACCACCACGCCCAAGAACCCGCGTCGAAGACCCCCGGCCTTCCATTCGACGTTCTTCGCCAACCCCGAAATGACGGGGGACGGAAGCGGCGGTGGACGAATGACGATGAAGGAGCTCCGTGCAGTCCTCTCGGCCGCCTCGGGCGCCGCCGACGTCGTGGGCTTCACGATCGCGGAGTACCTGCCTTTCGACGAAGAGCGCCTCTCCGGGATCCTTGCGGAGCTGCCGATCTTCGCGAAGTGATGAATTCGGACTTTCTTTGCCGGACGGCCCGGCTGACCCGGGTCCGATCCCGAAACCTCAAAACGACGACGGCGCAGGCCTCTCCGACCTGCGCCGTTTCGTGTGCGGACGTGTTGGGAAGACGCTTG
>NZ_JH605018.1:0-3703 GCF_000250875.1 Sutterella parvirubra YIT 11816
ACGAGGGTTTCCTGAGGGATTTCTATGAAGGGCCGCGGTTTCGACGCCGCGGCCCTTTCGTTGGTGGTGATCAGGCGGCTCAGCCTTCCCCGCGGGCGTCCGCTGGAAGAACGAGCGTGACGCGCGTCCCCCCGATCGGACTCGCACGCTCGACCGTCACCGTCGCGCCGATCTTGCTCGCGCGCTCCGACATGATGGAGAGCCCCACGTGCTGGCCGCGGCGCTCGGCGACGAGCTTGTCGTCCAAGCCCACGCCGTCGTCCGTCACGATGACGCGCAGATCCGCCTGGTTGTCGATCCTCACCTCGACCGTATCGGCTTCGGCGTGCTTTCTGACGTTCGAGAGCGCCTCCTGCACGATGAAGATCACCTGAAGCTTCTGCTTTTCCGTGAGGTCCGGGCCGTTCCCCGTGACGGTCAGACGCGCCGCCACGCCCGACTGCCCTTCGAAGCGGTCGATCACGGTCTGGATGCCGTCCACGAACCCTTCCTTGTGGAGGCGTTCGCGGAAGTTCAAGAGGAGCTCGCGCACGTCCTCGTAGCACTCCTGCACGCCCGTCTGAATGGCCGAGAGCGAATCGTCTCGGAGCTGCTTGTCGTCCGTCTTGATGGCGTCGGACAAGAACTGCACCTGGAGGTTGAGGAACGACAACGCCTGCGCGATCGAGTCGTGGAGGCCCTGCGCGAGGAGCTGGCGCTCCTGCACGACCGCGAACTGGCGGTCGCGCTCGATCAAGCGCCGGTTGTCGATCGCGACGCCGAGGTGCGAGGAGAAGCTCTCCAAGAGCTGCACCATCTGGCTCGAGAATTCGGGTTCGTCCCGGAAGACGAGCGTCAAGACGCCCACGTCGCTCGCGGAACTCCTCACCTGGAAGGCGAACCCCGAGCGGAACCCTTCGGCGACCAACGCCTTCGCCTGGTCCGTCTCCATCGTCGCGAAGCGCACGCGGATCGGGTAGTACTTCGCCAAAACGTTCGACGCGTGGCTCCCCTCATAGGGCGTGTCGCGGAAGGCCTTCAAGGTGTCCGCGCCCAGCCCGTAGAAGGCCGCGGCGTGGACGCGCTGGGAGCGCTGGTTCAGGAGCTCCACGACGCAGCCGTCCGCTTCGGTGTAGCGGATGATGCGCTCGACGAAGCCGTCCAGCATCTCCTCAATGGGCGCCTGCTGCGAGAAGAACGACGTGATCTCGTAGAGCTGCGCCAGGTGCCGGTTCTTCTCTTCGACCGAGACCGTCTTTTCCGCGACCTTCTGCTCCAGGTTGTCGTAGAGGTCTTCGAGGCGGTCCGCCATGCGGTTGAACCCGTGCGCGATCTGCCCCACTTCGTCGCGGCTGTGGATTTCGACGCGCGCGGTGAGGTCGCCGCTCGAGAGCCTCCGGATCCCGTCCCCCAGGCGCTCCAGCGGACGGATCACCCAATTGAGAAGCAGCGCCACGATCACGAAGAGACTCCCGATCGCGAGCACGATCAAGAGAACCTGCAGGTAGCGGAGCTGCCAGAGGTAGCCTGCGCGCGCCGTGTCGATGCGGTCGGTCAGGGCCGTCACCTGTTCGGTGAAGAGGCGCACGAGCCCCATGTTGACGGGCGTGCCCGTCTCATGCGCTTCGCGAAGCTTCGGGAGCATCGCGGTGCGCCAGGCGGAGCTGATCTGCTCGAAGCTCTTCCGGACGGATTCGTCTTTGGGAAGGTAGAGCGGCTGCCAGGCGTTCCCCGCTTCGATCCGCTGAAGGAGCTGCGCCGTCTCGCGCACTTCGCGCTCGAAGACCGCGCCGCTCGTCGCGGGCTGAGCGACGAGCGCGGTGCGGTAGATGTTGTTGCGGAGCTCACCCACGGCGAACTTCGCCGCGGCGCTCGCTTCGAGCTCCCAGTTGAGGAGCATCGTGTACCCGATGCTGCTCACGATGAAGCTCACCCAGAGGAGCGTCAAGAGCGGCAGCTTGACCGCAAGCGACCGGAGCGAGGCCGTCGTAAAGCGTTTCGTCATTCATCGCTCCCGGGAATGGTCACGGGCGCGTCCCCGTCGGTGATCACGAGTTCGAGGACGCCGTTTCCAACCGGGGGCTCCCCGGTCGGCTCCGACGCGTCGCGCGGGACCGCCTCGACCTTTTCGGCGCGCCACGTGAGCGCCAGGACCTTCCCGCGGCGGCCGCGTCGGCCGATCATCGCGGGGAAGGCCTTGCGGCCGTAGGCCGCTTCGCGGGCCTTGCCGCCGCGGCCGGTGCCGCTGATGCGGCAGCCCTTGTCGTCGAGACCGCAGGCCGAAACGAGACGGTCGCCGGTTTCCAAAGACATCAGCGTGACGCCCTTCCCGCCCGAGGCAACGAGGCGCACTTCCTCCGCGGGGAACGCGAGGAACCGGCCCTTCGCGGACAAGCACCCCAGAAGCGGCCGGTCGGGGTCGACGACGACGGGCGGCAGCAGCGTCTTCCCAGGATTGAGTTTGATGAAGGTGCGGCCGGCACGCACGCGGGTCGCGAGGTCCTTGATGTGGCAGGCGACGCCGAAGCCGTCCGACGTAATGAAGATCACCGTTTGGTCGGGCTGCCCCATCACGAAGGCGACGGGCTGCGCGCCGCGCTCCATCTCAATGAAGGCGGACAAGGGCGAGCCGTCGCCGCGGCCGCCCGGGAGGTTCGCCACGGGAATCGCGTAGATGCGGCCGCGGTCGTCCAAGACCGTGAGGGTGTCGACCGAGCGGCATTCGAACTGCTGCAGGAACCCGTCGCCCGGCTTGAAGCTCATCAGGCTGCAGTCGTGGCCGTGGCCGGTGCGGCTCCGCAGGAACCCCTTTTCCGACACGACGACCGTCACGGGTTCGTCCGCGACCTTCTTTTCCGACGGCGCCACGGCGTCCGCCGCCTCGACGAGCGTGCGGCGGGCGTCGCCGAACTTCTTCGCGGCGGCGCGGATTTCGGTGATGACCTGACGCCGAAGAACCCCTTCGTTCGCAAGGAGGCGTTCGAGCGACGCGCGCTCCTTGTTGAGCTTTTCGAGTTCGCGTTCGATCGCGAGGGCTTCGAGTTTCGCCAACTGGCGCAGGCGCATCTCAAGGATGTCGTCCGCCTGACGCTCGGTGAGCGCGAATTCGCGCATCAGGTCGGGCTTCGGCTCTTCGCTGTTCCTGATCACCTCGATCACGCGGTCGAGGTTGAGGAACACGATCCGGCGGCCTTCATAGACGTGGATGCGGTCGAGGACCTTCTCCAGGCGCGTCCGGCTCCGGCGGCGCACCGTCTCGGTACGGAACGTGATCCACTCGCGCAGGATGTCGAGAAGCCCCTTCTGCTGGGGCTTCTTGTCGATCCCGATCATGACGAGGTTCACAGGCACGTTCGACTCGAGGTCGGTCTGCGCGAGGAGCGTCGTCACGAATTCCTGACGGTCGACGCGCGCGGACTTGGGCTCAAAGACCAGGCGCACCGCGACGTCCTTCCCGGACTCGTCGCGCACGCGGTCGAGGAGCGCCAGCATCGAGCTCTTGTCGTGAATCTGCGCGGCCGAAAGGGTCTTCTTCCCCTTCTTGATCTTCGGGTTGGTGATCTGCTCGATCCTGTCCAGAACGTCGCGGGAGGACGTCGCCGGGGGCAATTCGTCCACCACCAACTGCCACTGCCCGCGCGAGAGCTCTTCGAAGTGCCAGCGGGCGCGCACGCGGAGCTTCCCGCGGCCCGTGCGGTAGATGGAGCGGATCTCGGAGCGCGAC
>NZ_JH605018.1:3713-41055 GCF_000250875.1 Sutterella parvirubra YIT 11816
AGATGGAGCGGATCTCGGAGCGCGACGAAATGATCTGCCCGCCGCAGGGGAAGTCGGGAGCCGGCATCACGTCCAGAACGTCTTCCAACGTCGCTTCCGGCTTTTCAATCAGAAGCTCGCAGGCCGCGGCCACTTCCGTGAGGTTGTGGGGCGGAATCTCGGTCGCCATGCCGACCGCGATCCCCGAGGCGCCGTTCAGGAGCACGAAGGGGAGCTTGGCGGGCAGTTCGACGGGCTCTTCAAAGTTCCCGTCGTAGTTCGGCACGAAGGAGACCGCGCCCTGGTCGAGTTCGTCCAAAAGAAGTTCGGCGATGGGGTTGAGGCGCGCTTCCGTGTAACGCATCGCGGCCTGCTTGTCGCCGTCGCGCGAGCCGAAGTTCCCTTCGCCCACCACCAACGGGTAGCGCAGCGAAAAGTCCTGCGCCATGCGCACCATCGCGTCGTAGACCGACTGGTCGCCGTGGGGGTGATATTTACCGAGCACGTCACCCACGACGCGCGCGGACTTCACCGCCTTGGCGCCCATCAGTCCCATGCGGAGCATGTCAAGCAGAATGCGGCGCTGCACGGGCTTCTGCCCGTCCGAGACCTCGGGGAGCGCGCGGGCCTTCACGACCGACATCGCGTATTCGAGATAGGCCTTCGAGGCGTAGCGGGCGAGCGTCAGCGCACCGTCCTCTTCGACGTCGGCGCTCATCACGTCCGTCATCACGCGGGGGACGGCGCCCTCGGCTTCTTCCTCTTCCTCATCGCCCTCATCGCCCTCTTCGCCTTCGCTCTCCTCTTCGGAAGTTTCGGAGGTTTCGGCGGCTTCGACGTCGCCATCCCCGGCGGCGTCGGCGGACGCCGCAGCGTCGCCTTCCTCGGCATCGGCGGGTTCGGCGGATTCGGCGGATTCGGCTTCAGCCTCTTCGGCGGGGATCTCTTCGGGCGCTTCCGTCGCCTCGGGCTCCAGGACGGCCGCATCGGCCTCATCGGCCTCATCGGCCGCCTCGGCTTCTGCGGGTGCCTCCACGGCTTCCGGTTCGGGCGTCTCGGGTGCCGCTTGAGGTGCGGGTTCAGGCGTTTCGGATGCGGCAGGCACCGGCATCTGCGCCTCGTCGAAGAGCGCGGGGACGTCGAGTTCGAGCACCAGCTGCCCGGACGCTTCCGGCGCGGGCTTCTTCGCCGCGCGGGTGCGCTTCGCCGCGGGCTTCGCGGTCTTCGGTTTTTCGGTCTTTTCTTCCGTCGCGTCGGCCGACTTCACGAGGCCCACCTCGCCGAAGAGCGTGCCTTCCCAGTCGATCGACACGTCGCTCATTCCCTTCTTCTTCGCCATGGTGCGCTCCTCAAACGTCCGTTTCGGCGGCGTCGCCGTAGGCTTCCATCCAGCTGCGGCGGCCGTTGACGCGGTTGCCCGCCATCAGGAGGTCCATCACCGCGGTGGTCTCGGCTTCGCCCATCGTGCCGAAGGAGACCGGCAGGAGCCGGCGCGTATCCGGGTGCAGGGTCGTCTCCGACAACTGTTCGGACTTCATCTCGCCCAGCCCCTTGAATCGGCTGATGCGGAGCTGCTCGGGCTTGTAGCCTTCCTTCTTCAGCTGATCCTGCGTGCGGGAGAGCTCACGGTCGTCGAGGCAGTAGATCTTGCGCTCGGCCTTCCTGCCCATCTTCGGGACGTCGACGCGGTAGAGCGGCGGCATCGCCACGAAGACGTGCCCGGCTTCAATGAGCTTCGGGAAGTGGCGGTAGAAGAGCGTCAGCAGGAGCACCTGAATGTGCGAGCCGTCGACGTCCGCGTCCGAGAGGATGCAGATCTTGCCGTAGCGAAGACCTTTGAGGTCTTCGCCCCCGGCCTTCTCGTGGGGGTCCACGCCGATCGCGACCGCGATGTCGTGGATCGTGTCGGACCCGAGGAGCGTCCCCGCGTCCTCCTCCCACGTGTTGCGGATCTTGCCGCGAAGCGGCAGCACCGCCTGGAATTCCTTGTCGCGGCCGGCCTTGGCGGAGCCGCCCGCCGAGTCGCCTTCCACGATGAAGAGCTCGTTGCGGGAGATGTCGGTCGACTCGCAGTCGGTCAATTTGCCGGGCAGCACCGCGACGGTGGAGCTCTTCTTCTTTTCGTACTTCGCCGCCTGGCGCTGGCGCGCCTGCGCCTGCGCGACGATGTGTTCGGCGATCTTCTTCCCTTCCTCGACGTGCTCGTTCAACCAAAACTCGAACTGAGCGCGCGCGAAGCTGGAAACCAAGCGCATCGCTTCGCGGCTCGTGAGCTTTTCCTTGGTCTGGCCCTGGAACTGCGGATCCAAGACCTTCGCCGAGAGAATGAAGTTGGCGCGCGAGATCACGTCGTCGGCGACCACCTTCACGCCCTTCGTCTGCAGCCCGTGCACCTCCATGAAGGCGCGGATCGCCTGGAAGAGCCCGTCCTTCAACCCCGACTCATGCGTGCCGCCCTGGGGCGTCGGGATGAGGTTGACGTAGCTCTCGCGGGTCAAGGGTCCTTCGGTCGTCCACGCGACCACCCAGCCGGCGCCTTCGCCCACGGCGAAGCCTTCCGTCTGGGCGTCGGCGTAGCCCGACGCTTCGAAGGGCTCCACGAGGGGTTCGCCGCGAAGTTCGCTTTGGAGGTACTGCGCGAGCCCGCCCTCATACTTCCAGACGAGCTCCTCGCCCGTGCGCTCGTTCTTGTAGACGACTTCACAGCCGGGAAGGAGCACCGCCTTGCTGCGCAGCAGCCGCACGAGTTCCGCCGCAGGAATCGTGGGACTGTCGAAATACTTGCCGTCCGGCCACGCGGTGACGCGCGTGCCCGTCTGGGACTTGGGGCGCGGGCTCTTCTTCAGGGTGAGCGGCTCGACGACGTTCCCGTCCGCGAAAGCGAGGTTCGCCTCCTGGCCTTCGCGCCAGACGGTGACTTCCAAACGGGTCGAGAGCGCGTTCGTGACCGAGACGCCCACGCCATGGAGACCGCCTGCGAACGAGTAAGGGCCCGCACCGTCCGTCTTCGCGAACTTCCCGCCCGCGTGCAGACGCGTAAAGACGAGCTCGACGACCGGGGCCTTCTCTTCGGGGTGCATGCCGATCGGAATCCCTCGGCCGTTGTCCTCGACCGTGATCCCGCCGTCCGCGCGCACCGTCACCGCGATGCGCGAGCAGAAGCCCGCGAGCACCTCGTCGGTGGCGTTGTCGACGACCTCCTGAATGATGTGCAGGGGGTTGTCCGTGAGGGTGTACATGCCCGGGCGCTGCTTGACGGGCTCCAACCCCTTCAAGACCCGGATCGACCCGACGTCGTAGTCCTCGGCCCGACTCGTTTTGTTCGCCATAGTCCAATAAGAGCGGCCGACCCCGTCACGGGACCGGCCGCCCCTTTCCAATAGGTTGCATTCAGTGTTGGGCAGGCCCTGCGCGGCAAAACGCGCGGACCACTTCCCATGCGGCTCACACATTTTAACAGGGCCGGAAATCGGGACGCCCGGGGTCCCTCCGGATGCGGAAAACCCCGGCAATCCTCTACGGAATCCGGGGTTTTTCGGGGAAGCGCCCGGGCGGGATCCGCCCGGGTCTTCTGCGTCATGGCGTCATGACCTTTCGGCTCAGGGCGCAGTCTTGGTGCCCTCGATCACCGAGCGGTTGAGGATTTCGCTCCCCAAAACGCCCTTCAGGGCTTCGAGGTAGCCGCGGCGGTCGCTTTCGCCGTAGATCGAGGCGACTTCGCGGGCGAGGCCGGCGAGTTCCGCATCGGTGGCTTCCTTCAACTTCGCCTCTTCGACGTAGCCGATCAGGTAGGCACCGCCTTCGACCTGCATGCCGACGAAGGCCGGGAGCTGCTCGGTCGGGACCGACACTTCAAGATCGACGAACGCGGCGGGCTGGCCCTGCATCTGCTGGCGCGAGACCCAGACGGGTTCGCTGAAGCCGTCCAACTTCTTCGAAGCCTTCACTTCCGCGAGCTTCTTCTCGCCGTCGGCCTTCGCCATCGCGGAGGCGCGCTCCAGCTTGATCGCGTCGACGATGCGGGACTTCACGTCCTCAAAGGGACGCACGGTCTCGGGCTTGTACTCGACCACGCGGGCGGCGACCAACGTGTTGGCGCTCACTTCGATCGCGTTCGAGTTGCGCTTTTCTTCGAGGCACTCGGAACCGAAGAGCGCTTCGGCGACGTGCTCGGTGATGATGCGGCCGAGCTCGGGGTCGGTGACGCCCGTGCGGGTCACGTTGTCGATCGTTTCGATCTTGAGACCGAACTTCTCGGCGACGGGCCCGAGGCTGTCCGACTGCTCGTAGACGAGGTTCGTGAATTCGTCGGCGTGTTCCCCGAACTGACGGATCGCGGTCTGTTCGGCGTATTCGGCCTCGATTTCGGGCTTCACTTCGTCGAAGGTCTTGCCGCGGGCTTCGTGGATGTCCGTCACGTAGATGATGTGGTAGCCGAATTCGGTTTCCACCGGGCCCACGATGTCGCCCTTCTTCGCGGCGAAGACGGCGTCCTCGAAGGGCTTGACCATGAGGCCGCGGCCGAAGAAGGAGAGGTCGCCCCCTTCGGCGGCGCTGCCCGTGTCGGCGGAATTCTTCTTCGCTTCGTCGGCAAAGGACGCGGGATCGGCCTTCACGGCGGCGAGGATCTCTTCGGCCTTCTTCAAGGCGGCCGCCTTGTCGTCGCCGAACTCGATGAGGATGTGGCTCGCACGGCGCTCTTCCGGGACCATCCAGCGCGACTGGTTCTGCTCGTAGTAGGTCTTCAGATCATCCGGGTTGGGCGCTTCCGCCTTGAAGTCGGCGGGCGAGAGGACGACGTACTCGGCCTTGACGTGTTCGGGCAGGAGGAAGTCCTTCTGGTGCGCGTCGTAGTAGGCCTTGGCTTCGTCGTCCGTCACCTTGATGTCTTCGACGTAGTCGGTGGCGTTCACGATGAAGGCGCGCACGCGGCGCTCTTCCGTCAAGATGCGGAAGTAGTCCTGCACGAGGGCCTTCGGCACGGGGTACGTGGCCGTCACGCCTGAGAGAACGGTTTCCTTCGCGAGGTCGCGGCGGACTTCGGCGACGAACTGCTGGTCGCTCTTGCCCTGACTGCGCAGGAAGTTTTCATAGAGTTCCGGCGAGAACTTGCCGTCCTGCTGAAGGGCCGAGGCGCCCTTGATCAGCATGATCGCCTGCTCTTCGGAGACCTGCACGAAGTTCTTCGCCACGGTCTGCGAGACGGCGGACTCGTCCATGAGGCCCTTCAGGATGGCTTCGCCCGCTTCGGGGTTGTCCAACATGTTCGCGCGGAAGTTTTCGCCCATCGTCTGACGGAGCTGCTCCAGCTGCTGGCGCTTCGCCATGTCGAACGCTTCGGGCGAAATCGAGACGTCGCCCACCTTGGCGATCGAATTGTCGGCCTGCGTCATGCGGTTGTAGGAGTAGATCCCCGTCACGACGAAGCTCGGAATAATCAGCACCATGGCGATGAACATCAGCCAGCGCTTGTGGTCACGAAATGCCTGAAGCATGAAGCGTCCTTCGTTTGCGGCTCCTCCGGGCGCGACCCGCAGGAGCATTCAGTCCTAAAAAACAAGCGGTCGGCCGCAGGGCCGGGCCGAAAAAAAAAGGCGAACCGCATTCGGTTCGCCTTCTTTCGAGAATTCGTTGGCGGAGTGGACGGGACTCGAACCCGCGACCCCCGGCGTGACAGGCCGGTATTCTAACCAACTGAACTACCACTCCACGCTTTCGCGTTTGAGGCGTCTACCGCAGTCCGGTTATTCTACCGAACTTGCCGCTCGATGGGGATCGTTGCGTTTTCACGTCAATGACCCGAAGTGTTGGCGGAGTGGACGGGACTCGAACCCGCGACCCCCGGCGTGACAGGCCGGTATTCTAACCAACTGAACTACCACTCCGTTTCGAGCGTCGGCATCAGCCTAGAGGATGAATTATACGGCTTCGGTATCTTTTGTCAAGAAACTTTTTCCGTACCGCCCGGCGTCCCCATGGCGCCCGAGCGTACCCCGTTTGGGTTCCCTCTTCCGCTCGGGTTCCGGGGTCGGAACTCGGGGAAGGTTGGCGGAGTGGACGGGACTCGAACCCGCGACCCCCGGCGTGACAGGCCGGTATTCTAACCAACTGAACTACCACTCCAGCCGACTTGAACCGGCCGAAGCCGATCAAGGGAAAGCGAATTATACGGGAGAAACCCGCGCTGTCAACACCCGCTCGAAAAATTTTTCCGGAGTACCCACTCCACCTCTTCTTCGGGGGCTCCGGACGAAGAAAAGCCCCGCAACGGGTACGGGGCTTTTCGTGAAGGCTTGCCGCTTCTTCAGGATTCTTGTGGTGGGTGCTGAGAGTCTCGAACTCCCGACCTACGCCGTGTAAAGGCGCCGCTCTGCCAACTGAGCTAAGCACCCCCGGAATCCGAGAGCGGGGGCTTCTTTCGCGTTCGGCGAAGAATGCCTTACTTCACCATGTCCTTGAGGCCCTTGCCGGCCTTGAACTTCGGCTGCTTGCAGGCGGCGATTTCCATCGGTTCGCCGGTGCGGGGGTGACGGCCCATGCGGCTGCCGCGTTCAGACACGGAGAAGGTGCCGAAGCCGAGGATGGAGACGTCTTCGCCCTTGGCGAGGGATTCGCCGATGGCCTTGATGAAGGCGTCGATGGCTTCGCCGGCCTTGTTCTTGGAGATGTCGGCCTTCTGGGCAACCAGTTCAATGATTTCGGACTTGTTCATAGCTCGTTGTCGACGCCGCCCTTTGCGGAAACATTCCGCACGGCCTGCGCCGCTCCTTATGGTGTGTTGAAACGCGGGCGTTCGCCGTCGCGGGCTCCACCCACCCGGCGCTCCCCACCGGAAGCGCCACGATCCTGACCGGTCGACGGGCTCCGGCGGCACGGTCGGATCGCATCCCTGTGCCGGCCCGGGCAGTGCTTCTCCTCTCGGAGATCCCGCCATCCCTGACCCGGGACGATTCAACCGAAACGCCCGTTCGCTTCCCCGTCCCACGCCTGCCGCAAGGCCGGCGCTTCCCGGGGAGCCGCGATACGTCGCATTGTAGCGGGAAATGGCCGAAAAGCAAGGAAAGTCGGGGCCTCTCGGGGCACCCGAGGGTTGCGGAGAGTTTCCCCGGAAGTTTCCGCCGCCGCGCACCATTCAGGCAAAATCCTTGTAAATCAAGGAAAAAACGCCCGGAACATGATATTCCGGGCGTTTTCAGCACGTTGCGAGTCGTTCTCAGGAAAATTGTCTAGAGGGTGCGAAAGCCCACGGTGACAGGGTTTCCTGACAAATCAGACCGTCGCCGACGAGGGGCGCTTCTTGGTGCCGCGGCGGGGCTTCGCGGGCGGAGCGGCGAGCTCGCCCACGCCTTCGGTCGGCGCCTTTTCCGCCATCTCGACCGTCTTCGGAAGAGGCTCGGGCATGCGCACGAGCGCATGGTGGAGCACCTCTTCGATGCGGCGGACCGGGACGATCTCCAGGCCCTTCAGGTCGTCCGCGGGGATTTCCGTCAGGTCCTTCATGTTTTCGTCAGGGATCAGGACCTTCTTCACGCCGCCGCGAAGCGCCGCGAGAAGCTTTTCCTTCAGGCCGCCGATCGCGAGGATTTCGCCGCGCAGGGTGATCTCACCCGTCATGGCGACGTCCGAGCGGACCGGAATGCCGGTGAGCGTCGACACCATCGCGGTCGTGATCGCCGCACCCGCCGAGGGGCCGTCCTTCGGGATGGCGCCTTCGGGGAAGTGGATGTGCCAGTCGGTCGTGGAGAAGACGTCGCTCTTCAGACCCAGCTGATCGGCGCGCGCACGCACCACCGAGCGGGCGGCTTCGACGGATTCCTTCATCACGTCGCCCAGCATCCCGGTGCGCACCACGTTGCCCTTCCCGGGGAAGGCGACCGCTTCGATCATGAGGATGTCGCCGCCGACTTCCGACCAGGAGAGCCCGTTGACGATCCCGACCGCCGGGTCGCGCTGCGACTCGGTGATCGAGTAGCGGCGAACGCCCAGGTAGGTCGCGATGTTCTCGTTCGTGACGACGACGGGGAGTTCGGTCTTCTCGGTCTTTTCTTCCAAAACCGTGAGGACGATCTTGCGGAGCACCTTCCCGATCGAGCGCTCGAGACCGCGCACGCCCGCCTCGCGGGTGTAGTAGCGGATGATCTCGCGCACGGCGCTCTCTTCGACGCGGACCTCATCTTCCTTGACGCCGTTGGCGCGCATCTGCTTCGGCACCAAGTGACGGAGCGCGATGTGCACCTTTTCGTCTTCGGTGTAGCCCGAGAGCGAGATCACTTCCATGCGGTCAAGAAGCGCGGGCGGAATGTCGTAGCTGTTCGAGGTTGCCACGAAGAGCACGTCCGACAGGTCGTACGGGCACTCGACGTAGTGGTCTTCAAACGAGTTGTTCTGCTCGGGGTCGAGGACCTCGAGGAGCGCCGCCGACGGGTCGCCGCGGTGGTGCGTCCCGATCTTGTCGATTTCGTCCAGAAGGAACAAGGGGTTCCGAACACCCGCCTTGATCAGGTGCTTGATCACCTGACCGGGCATCGCGCCCACGTACGTGCGGCGGTGCCCGCGGATCTCGGCTTCGTCCGAGACGCCGCCCAGGGCCATGCGCACGTATTCGCGGTTCGTCGCGCGGGCGATCGAGCGCCCGAGCGAGGTCTTGCCCACGCCGGGGCCGCCCACGAGGCAGAGAATCGGGCTCTTCACCTTGCCGACGCGCTTCTGCACGGCGAGGTACTCGAGGATGCGCTCCTTCACCTTTTCAAGGCCCCAATGATCCTCTTCGAGGACCTGACGCGCACGGGCGATGTCCTGGTTGACTTCGCTCATCTTCGTCCAGGGGATGTCAATCAACGTATCGACGTAGGAGCGCACGACGCTCGCTTCGGAGCTCGACGCGGGCATCGCGCCCAAGCGGCGGATTTCGGAGAGCGCCTGCTCTTCGACGTGCTTGGGCATCTTCGCTTCGCGCACGCGGCGCTCAAGGCGGCGGGCCTCGTCGCCTTCCTCCGCGTTCTCGTCGTCCAACCCCAACTCCTTGCGGATGGCCTTCATCTGCTCGTTGAGGTAGTACTCGCGCTGGTTCTTCTCCATCTGGCCCTTGACGCGCATCTGGATGCGCTTCTCGATCTGGCCGCTCTCCAGCTCCGTCTGGATCGACTTGATGAGGAACTCGAAGCGGTCGATCGGGTTCGTCATTTCGAGGAACTCGATGCGCTTGTTCGTGGGCAGCGCGATGATGCCCGCGACGATGTCGCAGGCGACGACGGGGTCCGCCTCATCGCGGACGGTCTGGAGGTGCTCCGCCGGGATCTTGCGCGCGTTCTCGGCGTATTCGGCGAGCACGGCGTCGAGCGTGCGGCGGTGCGCCTGAAGTTCGGCCTCGGGGACCTCTTCGGTCGGGATCTCTTCGGCGTAGGCCGAGAGGTAGCCTTCCGGGGTCACCTCGATGTCGCGCACGCGGATGCGCGAGATCCCGTGCACGAGCGCCTTGACGCTGCCGTCGGGGAGACGGAGCATCTGGCTCACGCGCCCGATGACGCCGACGTGCCAGAGGTCGGCGTCCTTTTCGGGATTGTCGATCTCACGGTGACGCTGCGTCACGAGGAGCGCATGCGAATCGAAGTTCTCCATCGCGTGCTCGGCCGCGGAGACCGAGAGCTGACGCGACATGAAGACGGTCGTCATCGCATTGGGACCGACCACCATGTCGCGCAGCGGAACCACCGGGAAGCGGCCCGGCAGGGGCGCCTTGCGCTCAGCGTTGGATTGAATCTTGTTCAAAGTGGTGTACCTGTCGAAAAGGGTTTGGTGCTTCTTATATGGGGACGAGGGACCCCGGTTTCAAGCACCCGTTTTCAGGCGCTGCGGAGGATCCGCTTCAGAGGTTCCTTCTTCTCGACGGCGTCGGCCGTCACGACGACCTTCGCGACGTCCTTGAGATCGGGGATCTCGAACATCGTGTCGACGAGGAGCTCTTCCAAAATCCCGCGCAGCCCTCGGGCGCCGGTCTTCCGCTCGATCGCGCGGCGCGCGACGGCGCGAAGCGCCTCGGGTTCGAACTCAAGTTCGACGCCTTCCATCTCGAAGAGGGCCTGGTACTGACGCACCACGGCGTTCTTGGGTTCGGTGAGGATGCGCACGAGCGTGTCTTCGTCGAGCTTATCCAAAGAGGTGATCACCGGAAGGCGGCCCACCAATTCGGGGATCAGCCCGAACTTCACGAAGTCCGACGCCTCCACGTCGCGGAAGAGGTCTTCGCGTTCGCGCTCCTTCTTCCCGTGGACCGACCCGTTGAAGCCGATCGTGCTCTTCGCGTTCTTTTCGCGCAGGATGCGCTCCATCCCGTCGAAGGCCCCGCCGCAGATGAAGAGGATCTGCGTCGTGTCGGCTTCGACCATCTGCGCGGTCGGATTCTTGCGCCCGCCCGACGCCGGGAAGCGCGCGACCGTGCCTTCGATCAGTTTGAGGAGCGCCTGCTGGACGCCTTCGCCCGAGACGTCGCGCGTGATCGAGGGGTTCTCGCTCTTTCGCGCGATCTTGTCGATTTCGTCGAGGTAGATGATGCCGCGCTCGGCCTTCTTGACGTCGCCGCCCGCCGCCTGCACGAGGCGCGCGATGATGTTTTCGACGTCTTCGCCGACGTAGCCCGCTTCCGTCAGGGTCGTCGCATCGGCGATCGCAAAGGGAACGCCCAACTTCTTCGCGAGGCTCTGCGCGAGAAGCGTCTTGCCGCACCCCGTGGGCCCGATCAGAAGCACGTTCGACTTCTGGAGCTCCACCTTGTCGGCGACGTCGACGCCGCCTTCGTCCAAGGTCTTCAGACGCTTGAAGTGGTTGTAGACGGCGACGGACAACGTGCGCTTCGCGCGCTCCTGCCCGATCACGTAGTTCTCAAGGTGCTCGTAGAGCGCCTTGGGCGTGGGGATCGGCTGCGAGGAGTCCCAGCCCGCGGACGCGTCGGCGGGCTTCTCGCCCGGCTTCGCCGCGTCCTTCGCAGGGACGTGCGCATCCTTGCCGCCGCGCTTGTTGACGAGTTCTTCGAACATCTCGCGCACGCAGGCGTCGCAGATGTAGCAGCCCGCACGGTCGCCCTGATAGAGCGTGCGGGCGACGCGTTCGCTCGTGCCGCAGAACGAGCAGTAGTGTTCAGCCATCGGAATTCCTTGTTACTTGCGGTGCGTGAGGATCTCGTCGATCAGACCGTACTTCAGGGCCTCTTCGGCGCTCATGAAGTTGTCGCGGTCCGTGTCGCGCTGGAGTTCCTCGACCGTGCGGCCGGTGAATTCGGCCATGAGTTCGTTCATCTGGCGCTTGATCAAAAGGAGCTGGCGCGCGCGGATCTCCACGTCGCTCGCCTGCCCTTCGGCGCCGCCCAGGGGCTGGTGGATCATGATGCGCGAGTGCGGGAGCGCGTAGCGCTTGCCCTTCTCGCCCGCTGCGAGGAGGAACGCCCCCATGCTCGCGGCCATGCCCATGCAGATCGTGTTCACCTTCGGGCGGATGAAGCGCATCGTGTCGAAGATCGCCATCCCGGCGGAGACGCTCCCGCCCGGGCTGTTGATGTAGAGCGAGATGTCCTTGTCCGGGTCTTCGCTTTCCAAGAAGAGCAGCTGCGCCACGATGAGCGAGGCCGACTGGTCGTTCACGTCGGTATTGAGGAAGACGATGCGGTCGCGCAGCAGCCGCGAGTAGATGTCGAAGCTGCGTTCGCCACGCCCGGAGCTCTCAACAACAATGGGCACAAGGGACATCTGGGCCTCTCTTGGGAAATGGTTCGTTGGTGTTCGTTTCACCGCAGTTTGAGGACTGCGGGAAGATGGATTATGGACGAGTTGCGGGGAGCGTGCACGGCCCTCCACAACCCGAAAAGAAAAAGAGACGCACGGAGTACGCACGCCTCTTTCTCCCGAGGTAGGTCCTTCGGACGTGGGGGCGGAAACGCCCCCATCCCTTCAGGACCCGTCCGTTCAGACCGGCGGAGCCGATCAGAACTTGTTCGCCATCACGTCGTCGAACTCGACGGCGACGTCTTCGGTCTTCGCGTTCGCGAGGATCCATTCCGTCACCTTCGTTTCGAGCGCCTGACCCGCGATGTTGTTACGGCGGTTGGCGTCGTTCATGAGGTAGTTGACGACTTCTTCGGGCTGTTCGTACGAAGCGGCGATGCCTTCGGCGATCTTGCGGACGTCTTCGTCGGCGACCGTGATGCCCTTTTCATCGACGAGCTTTTCGACGAAGAGCGAGAGGCGGATGCGGCGTTCGGCCTGATCCTTGAAGACGAGGCCCGAGGGCTTCGGGAACTTGGAGACGTCCATGCCGCGGGCGGCGAGGTCGCGCATGGCCTGTTCGGCGAGCGCTTCGCATTCGTTGTTGAGCACTTCGGCCGGGACGCGGAACGTGAGCGTCTTCGAGACGGCTTCCATCACGCCGCCCTTCGTCTGGGCTTCGATGCGGGCGGCGATTTCGCGTTCGAGGTTGGCGCGGATTTCGGCCTTCATCTTTTCGACGCCGCCTTCGACGCCGAGACCGGCGGCGAATTCGTCATCGATGGCGGGGTAGGAGGGTTCGGCGACTTCGAGGACTTCGACTTCGAATTCGACTTCGGCGCCGTTCAGATCCTGGATGCCGTAGTCGGCCGGGAACGTGAGCGGGAAGGTCTTCTTTTCGCCGGCCTTCATGCCGCGGACGGCTTCTTCGAATTCGGGGAGCATGCGGCCCTGGCCGAGAACGAAGACGTAGCCTTCGGCGGTGCCGCCGTTGAAGGCTTCACCGTTCTTCGTGCCCTTGAAGTTGAGCTTGACGCGGTCTTCGTCGGCGGCGGCGCGGCCTTCGGCGACGTTGTAGACGGCGCGCTGCTTGCGCATGACGTCGATCGTCTTTTCAACGTTTTCGTCCGTCACCGTGCAGGTGTAGCGCTTCAGTTCCATCGCGGCGAAGTCGGGGAGCTCAACGTCCGGGAAGACTTCAAAGGTCGCGACGAAGACGAGCGTGTCTTCGTTGTCGGCGGCGGGACGGGCGTCGATGCGGGGCGTCCCCGCGATGCGCAGACCGGATTCCTGAGCGGCCTTGGCCCAAGCCTGGCCGACGAGCTCGTTCAAGGACTCGTCGTAGGCCTGCATGCCGTACATGCCGCGAACGTGCTTCATCGGGACGTGGCCCTTGCGGAAGCCCGGCATGCGGGCGTTCTTCGCGAGCTTCGTCAGGCGGTTTTCAACGGCGTTGTTGAGGTCCGCGGCAAGAATCTTGAGCTCAAGGGTGCGCTGCAGGGGATTTTCTTCCTGAGCGGCTTCAACGGTCTCAACGACCTGTTCGTTCTGTTCGGTCATCGCAAAACTCTTTTCGTGATGTGCTTGCCGGCCCGTCGGCGGGCGGGAAGCGTTTGGGAAAAATGGCGCCGACGGGATCGGAAGACCAGTGTCGGCGCATCGCTTTCTTCATCGTTGGTCCGCCGGGCGCAGAGCAAACCCCTGCGCGCCGCGAACGGCGTGTCGAATTGACGGATTATAACGGAGCGGGTTTTGAGCCGCCCGCCCGGAACCCAACCTTCACGGATCGAAAGCCCCTGAAACATCTCCATTTCGGCTTCCGCTACAATCCGGACCGCGCCTCACGCGCGCGGGGTCTCCTCCTCAACTTCTCCCACGCCGCTAACCTTTATGCTGCAACGCCTTCCGCCGACCGGCCTTCGTCTTCAATTCGCCGCCCTGGGGCTTCTCGGTGCGGTTCTGCTTTCGGGCTGTGCCGTCCCCACTCAGGTTTCCCCCGGGAGCCCCGACGGGATGGATCCGGTGAAGATGCAGGAGGACGCCGCCCGGCGCGAGCGCGTCGCCGCGCTGGAAGCGCAGTTCAGGAGCGTCGGCGTGCGCATGCGCGCGATGTGCGTCTCGCCCGAAAACGCCCCCTACTTTCGGAAGACCACGTGCCTCGCGTCCGCGATCACGGACGAGATGAAGGAGGACCGCTCGAAGCCCACCGCCGCGCAGAAGAAGGCCGCGCAAAACGTCTTTCGCATCACGCATGAGTTGAACGAAGAGACCCGCTCGATGATGGTCCAGTCCGGGATCCCCGAGTACGTCGACAAGGCCTTCGCGAGCCGCACGTACGCCGACCCGAAGATCAACGCGCTCCAGCAGGACTTCCTTCACGATCGTCTCACCTGGGGCGAGTACAACCGTGCGCGCGCCGCGTTGGTCGACCGTCCCGAGGACGGAGGCGATGCGGCCGGCGCCGCTCAAAACGCGCCCTGAATCCGCTAGAATAGCCGCTCTCCGAAACGGGCCCGCCCTGGCCGGAGACCTGCGGGAGTGGCGAAATTGGTAGACGCACCAGGTTTAGGTCCTGACGCCTATGGCGTGCCGGTTCGAGTCCGGCCTTCCGCACCAGAACACAAAAAATCCCCGAAGGGCACGCTCGCCTTTCGGGGATTTTGCTTGTCGGACTTTCGCCCGGAAGGGCCGGCCGCGCCGGGCCTCCCGCGAAGTCGGTCTCAGTGACCGCCGCAGCCGCAACCGCAGCCGCCTTCCTTCTTGCCGTGACCGTGGCCGCCGCAGCATTCGCCTTCACCGTGGTGATGGTGGCGGCCTTCGCCGCCGCAGCCGCATTCACCTTCTCCGTGGTGGTGATGGTGGCCTTCCCCGCCGCAGCAGCATTCGCCTTCGCCGTGATGGTGGTGTTCGTGGCTGCCGCAACCGCAGCCGCACTCCTCTTCACCGTGGTGGTGATGGTGGCCTTCGCCGCCGCAGCAGCACTCGCCTTCACCGTGATGGTGGTGGCCGTGGCCGCCGCAACCGCATTCGCCTTCGCCGTGGTGGTGATGGTGGCCTTCGCCGCCGCAGCAGCATTCGCCTTCACCGTGATGGTGGTGTTCGTGACCGCCGCAACCGCAGCCGCACTCTTCCTCACCGTGGTGGTGATGATGGCCGTGACCACCGCAGCCGCACTCGCCTTCACCGTGATGATGATGGTGGTGGCCGCCGCAGCCGCATTCGCCTTCGCCGTGATGGTGATGATGGTGGTGCCCGCCGCAGCCGCAACCGCAGCCGCCCGCGTGGGTCTGGCGGAAGACGATCGGGTTGAAGGCTTCTTCGGCTTCGGCCACTTCAAGGCCGATCATGCCGAGCATCTTGGCGATGTTCGGGAGCGGAAGAACCATGAAGCCGTCTTCGGAGGGCGCCACGCGCACGCCGCGGTTGATGAGGGCGCCGGCGGCTTCGCGCAGAAGGTCGATGTCGCCCGTCACGCGCAGCACCGGTTCGACGGCGGGACGCACCGCCCAGAATTCACCCTTCTCGTCGACGAAGCACTCGCCCACTTCGAGGGGACGGCGCTCTTCGACCGCGATCGTCACGGTCCCTTCGGCCGTTTCGATCGTTTCGGGCCAGACTTCACGCTCGGCGCTCGTCATCACGAGATCGTGGGCGCGCTCGAGGATCGTCTGAGCCGGCGCGGCTTCAGGAGGAAGAAGCTTGGTGAGTTTCGTCATTTTCTGTTTCCTGTACGTTGTCGGCGGCTGCGCGTTTCGGGAAGCGGGCCGCGTGCGCAACGCCCGGGGCGCGTGAGCTCACTGGCTCCCCGCGGGCCGGGCGTCGGATGGTCCGCATATTGTAGACGTTCGGCGGTCCGCCGCCATCCGCCAAAAGACGAGGGTTTTCGTTCAGACGGACCTACGATCGGTGGTAGCGGCCAGGATCTTGGGACCCCACCGGTATGGGTTTGAGGGGCGATCGGGGACCGGGCCGCGGCTTATTCGCGGCCGCAGCTCATCAGGACGTCCAAGGCGTCCGAGAGCCGGTCGACGGCGTGCACCGTGAGGCCCTCAATGGGCGCGCGGGGCGCGTTCGCGCGCGGGATGATCGCGCGCGAGAAGCCCAGCTTCGCCGCTTCGCGCAGACGCTCCTGACCGCGGGGCGCCGGGCGGATTTCGCCCGCCAAGCCCACTTCGCCGAAGACGACGAGGCCTTCGGGAAGCGGTTTGTTCCGGATGCTCGAGACGATCGCGGCGAGCACCGCCAGGTCGGCCGCGGTCTCGGTGATCTTCACGCCCCCGACCGCGTTGATGAAGACGTCCTGATCGAAGCATCCGACGCCCGCGTGCCGGTGGAGGACCGCAAGAAGCATCGAGAGACGCTGCGCGTCGACGCCGACCGAGAGCCGCCGCGGCGTCGGGAGGTGCGTCTGGTCGACCAACGCCTGAATCTCCACGAGAAGCGGGCGCGTCCCCTCCTGCGTCACGAGCACGGTCGCGCCCGGGACGTTCGCCTTGTATTCCGAGAGGAAGATGGCGGAGGGGTTCGTGACGCCGCGAAGCCCATGGTCCGTCATCGCGAAGACGCCCAATTCGTTCACCGCGCCGAAGCGGTTCTTGAAGGCGCGCACGAGGCGGAAGTTCGAGTGGGTGTCCCCTTCGAAGTAGAGCACCGTGTCGACGATGTGCTCCAGGATGCGGGGACCCGCCAAGGCCCCGTCCTTCGTGACGTGCCCGACGAAGATCAGGGGCGTGCCCAGGGTCTTCGCAAGGCGCGTCAGGCGCGCCGCGCATTCGCGCACCTGCGAGACCGACCCCGGGGCGCTCTCCAATTGCCCCGAGAAAAGCGTTTGGATCGAGTCGACCACGACGAATTCGGGCTTCTTGTCTTTGAGCACCGCCTCGATGTGCTCCAGCTCGATTTCGCTCATCAGCTGGAGCCCGTGCGGGTCAATCTGAAGGCGCTGCGCGCGAAGCGCGATCTGCGTCGCGCTCTCTTCACCCGACACGTAGACCGCGCGGATCCCCGCCGCAACGAGGCGCGCCATCACCTGGAGGAGCAGCGTCGACTTCCCGATCCCCGGGTCGCCGCCGATCAGCGCGACGCCCCCTTGAACGAGGCCGCCGCCCATCACGCGGTCGAATTCCGAGAGCCCCGTCTGAATGCGGGGTGCCTCGGCGGTGGAGACTTCCGAGAGGTCCTGGAGCGACCCCGTCGTGTCGACGAAGCCCCCGCGGCGCTCGTTCACCGACCCGTAGCGGGCGGCGACGCCCTCCTTCACGGTGAATTCCTGCAGCGTGTTCCACGCCTTGCAGTGCGGGCACTGCCCGGCCCACTTCGCGGTGGTGCCGCCGCAGTCGCTGCAGACGAATTCGGTGCGAACCTTCTTGGTCTTGGAAGCCATGGTTGTCCTGTGTCGGGTGGGGTATTCGAATGCGGTGAAGCGTAGCAAAAAACAAAGGGGCCCTCGCGGGCCCCCTTCGTCAGTCGTGGAGTCGTTCGGATCGGAAGCTCACGCTTCCTTCACGCTCACCGGCACGCGTCGCGCCAGGGCGCAGAGGAGTTCGTAGCCGATCGTGCCGCAGGCCGCGGCGACGCGGTTGACCGAGAGGTGCTTGCCCCAAAGCTCCACCTCGGTGCCCAAGCCCGCCGCCGGAATGTCGGTGACGTCGATTTCGAGCATGTCCATCGAGACGGAGCCCGTCAAGGGCGCCAACTGGCCTTCGACCCAAACGGGCGCGCCGTCGGGCATGCTGCGGGGATAGCCGTCGGCGTAGCCGCATGCGACGACCGCGATGCGGCTGCGGCGCTTCGCGGTCCAGCGCGAGCCGTAGCCCACCACTTCGCCCGGGGCGATTTCCTGAATGGCGATGATCTTCGCCTTCAGGGTCATGGCGGGGATGAGGCCCAATTCTTCCGACGAAATGTGCGCGTCCGGGCTCACGCCGTAGAGCGCCACGCCCGCGCGCACGCCCGAGCCGCCCACTTCGGGGTGCCAGAGGATGCCGGCGGAATTCGCCATGCAGGAGGAGGCGCCGGTCTGCGCCAGTCGCCCCATGCGTGTCAACTGACGGCCCACCGACGCGGGGGCGTCGCCCAGATACGTGGGTTCGGCGTTCGCAAAGTGCGTGACCACCCCCATGACGGAGACGCCCGGAATGCGGTCCAGCATGTCGACGACGCCGTCCACCTCGACGGGGAGGAACCCCAAACGGTTCATCCCGGAATTGACCTTGACGTGGCAGCGGACGTTCATCAACTTCGCCGCGCGCAGGATCTCGATCTGCCAGGGCGAGTGGATGACGGTTTCGACATCGAGCTTCTGAAGGGGCTCGATGTCGGTCGCATCGAAAAAGCCTTCAAGGAGCAGGATGCGGCCCTTCCAACCCGCCTTCCGCGCACGCTCCGCGTCGCAGAGGTCGATGGTCGCCAACCCGTCCGCCTTCTCGAAGGCGCGCACCGCGTTTTCCAGCCCGTGCCCGTAGGCGTTCGCCTTCACCACCGCCCAAAGCGTTCTGCCCGCGGCCTTTTCGCGGAGAACCTCCAAGTTGTGGCGGAGCGCATGCAGGTCGATTTCGGCATGGATGGGACGCGGCACGGTGAAATTCTTCCTACTTGATTCAGGATGCTTGGACTTCTCTTCGCCCGAGGACTTCCCGAGCGGGAAGCGCAATGAAAGTTACGCCTCCGAAGCAACCAATCATACGCCGGAGAGCCCGGGCGTCCGGGCGCTCAAAACGTCCTGAAACACTCGCGGCCCGACAAACTCGACCGGGCGGCGTCCGCCGGTACCGCGCGGAGAATGTACACTTCCATCCGATCCGAATTCCCCGACCGTTTTTGTGAGCGTCAGTCCTAAATGAATCGCGGCTTCTACACCATCATGGGCGCACAGTTCCTCTCCTCCCTAGCGGACAACGCCCTGCTCATCGCCGCGATCGCGCTTTTGACGAGCCTCCAGGCGCCCGACTGGATGACGCCGCTCCTGAAGCTCTTCTTCGTCGTGAGCTACGTCTGCCTCGCCGCCTGGGTCGGGATCTTCGCGGACAGCATGCCGAAGGGCCGCGTGATGTTCATCACGAACTTTCTGAAGTGCTGCGGGTGCCTTTTGATGCTCTTCGGTAGCCACCCGCTTTTGGCCTACGCGGTCGTGGGCGTCGGCGCCGCCGCGTACTCCCCCGCGAAGTACGGGATCCTCACCGAACTCCTGCCGCCCGGCAAACTCGTCATCGCGAACGGTTGGATCGAAGGCCTCACCGTCGCGTCGATCATCCTGGGCGTGGTCCTGGGCGGCGTCTTCATCCGGCCGGACGTGGCGCAGCCGGTGCTGGACTTCTTCCATCTTCCCGCCGTCGGCCTCACCTCCTACGCCGAAGCCGCGATCTTCCTCATCGCCTTCGTCTACCTCTCGGCCTCCATCGTCAACCTCGCCATCCCCGACACCGGCGCCCGGTATGCGCGCGCCAAGTTCGACCCGGTCGACTCGATCAAGAATTTTACGGAGAGCTGCAAGCTCCTCTGGACGGACCGCCTCGGGCAGATTTCGCTCGCCGTCACGACGCTCTTTTGGGGCGCGGGTGCGGTGCTTCAGTTCCTGGTACTCAAGTGGTGCGAGGTGGCGCTCGGCATGAATTTGTCGGAGGGCGCCGTCATGCAGGCGGTCGTAAGCCTCGGGATCGCGCTGGGCGCCTTCCTCGCCGCCGCGAAGATTCCTCTGAAGCGCTCGCTCTCCGTTCTCCCGATGGGGATCTGCATGGGGCTTCTCGTCACCTGCACCGCCTACTTCTCGCGCGACGTCGCGCCCGCGGGCGGGATCTCGATGTTCGGGGGCGAACTCTCCTGGGCGGCGATCATCGCCGGGATCGTCATGGTCCTGGTCGGCATCTGCGCCGGGCTCTTCGTCGTTCCGATGAACGCGCTCCTGCAACACCGCGGCCACGTCCTCATGAGCGCGGGGCGCTCGATCGCCGTGCAGAACTTCAATGAGAACCTCTCGATTCTCGTCATGCTCGGCCTCTACGCACTTTTGATCAGGCTCGATCTCTCCGTGCAGGCTACGATGGTGACGTTCGGCGTCTTCGTGATGACGTCGATGCTCCTCGTCATCCTCAAGCACCGCCGCAATCAGGCCGAGTACGACAGCACGCACCTGATCGGCGAAGCGAAGCGCCACTAAGACGCACCGGATTCGTCCGTCAATCGAGATCGGGGAGCGCTTCCTTGGAGCCCTCCCCGATATGCATTCCCTCTTGGCAAGCCTCGTCGTCGTTCAGCTCATCGCGCTGATGATGCCGGGGCCCGACTTCTTCTTCGTGACGCGCACGGCCGTGAGCCAGTCGCGCGGCAAGGCCATTCTGGGCGTACTCGGCATCACCGTCGGCTGCGGCGTGTGGGCCGGGCTCTCGATGGTGGGGCTTCACATCCTTTTCGAGACCGCCGGGTGGCTTCGCGGCATCGTGACGGGCCTGGGCGGCGCGTACCTCCTCTGGATGGGCGCGAACCTCCTTCTTTCCGTCTGGAAGAGCCGCCGCGCGGCGGCGCATCTCACCGCGGCCGCCGAAACGGCAGAGCCCGAACTTCAGACCGAGGGCGACATGCGCCACCCCTTCCTCTTCGGGCTCTTCACCAACCTCTCAAACGCCAAGGCGATCATCTACTTCGGAAGCGTCTTCACGACCTTTGCGGCCGCCGACCTGGGGTTGGCGGGAAAGCTCGCCGTCCTCGGGATCGTGCTTCTTGAAACCTTCCTTTGGTTCGGGTTCGTCGCGCTCGTCTTCGGGCTTCCGCAGATGAGGCGCGGCTACCAACGCATGTCCCGCGTGATCGACGCCGCCGCGGGCGTCATCTTCGCGGGGTTCGGGGCAGCGCTCTTGGTCGAAGCCGTCCGGCTCGGCATTTGACGGGAGCCGACGGGATCCATGAAGGACCCCGTCAGCACACCGATCCTTCTTTCCGATCAGTCCTCCCTGGAGACGCCCGGGCCTTCGAGCGTGCTCAGCCCCGTGCGGCCCTGCGGGCGCACGGTGATGCGGGCCGACAGGCGCTCCCGCACGGCGGGGACGTGGCTGATGAGGCCGATCAGCTTCCGCGAGCGCTGCTGAAGGACTTCGAGCGCGTTCAAGACGTGTTCGAGCGACGCCGCGTCCAAGGTCCCGAAGCCTTCGTCCAAGAAGAGCGTGTCGACGCGCATGCCGCCCGCACTCACTTCAGAGAGCGCCAGCGCCAACGCGAGACTCACGAAGAACGTCTCCCCGCCCGAGAGGTTCGCGCTCGTGCGCTCGATCCCGGCCATGTCGCGGTCGATGACGGAAACTTCCATCCCGTCGATGCCGCCCGCCTTCAGGCGGTAGCGGCTCGACATCCCGGCGAGGACGTCGTTCGCGTGCCCGAGGAGCACCCGGAAGGTGAGCTTCTGGGCTTCGCGCGAGAAGGCCTGCCCGTTGCGGCTCCCGATCAGGGCGTTCAACGCGCTCCACTCGTTCCAGAGCTTGGTGAGGCGCGCGAGCTCTTCTTGGAGTTCCGCCGAGCGTTCGCGGTTTTTGCGGTCGGCCTCCAAGCGCTCCTGCAGGGCGCCCAATTCGCGCTCGGCTTCGGCGTGCGCGTCCTGCGCGGCCTTCAACCTCGCATCCAGAACGGCCTTCTCTTCGGTCGTCAACGGCTCGGCTTCCAGCGTTTGGAGTTCCGCCGCCGCGTGCCGGTGCTCTTCCGCCGCACGGAGCGACTCGTCCTGATGCCGCCGGATCGTCTGCGCGAGTCCGCCGCGCTCGGCTTCCGACAACGCCGCCGCACGCGCTTCCGTCTCGTCCGCAAAGTTCTTCTCACCCAACACTTGGGCGAGCTTCGCTTCGGCCACCTTGAAAGCATCCGTTTCGGCGGCGATCGAGGCGGCCAAGGTCTTCCGCTCGGCGGTGAGCGCCGCCTGACGGCGCTCGTTCTCCGCCAACGCCTTTCCGGCGGCGTCGAGCGCGTCCTTGGCGGTCCGGAGCGCCGCCGTGAGCTTCGCCTCCTCCTTCGCCGGATCCGTGTCGCCCCAGCGCTCGGCGCGGTAGGCGAGGGCTTGCGCGCGGGCTTCTTCGGTCCTCCCGGCCTCGGCTTCGAGCCCCGCGATCGGGGCGCGGATGACGTCGAGCTTTTCGGCCTGCGCCTTCTCGACCGCTTCGGCGTCCGTCATGCGCTTTTGGTCGGCTTCCCATGCCGCCTTCGCGGCCTGGGCGGCGGCCAACCGCGCCTTGAGGGCGGCCAAGGCCGAAACGCCGGCCGCGACGCCATCGTCGAACCCCAACGTGCGGAGCGCCCGTTCGGCGTCTTCACGCTGGGCTTGAGCGGCGTCCCACGCGCGCTTCGCGTTGGCTTCCGATTCCGCGGCAAGCGTCGCCGCCTGCTCGGCGCGCAGAAGCTTTTCCTCCGCGCGGTTCGCAGCCGTCTGGGACGCTTCACGCGCGTCCCTCGCCGCGCGCCACTGCGCCTCCGCTTCGTCGACCGTCTTCGACCAGGCACCCACCGCCGCGATCTCTTCTTCGAGCGCCCGGGCGTCCTCCGCCGTCAGCTTGGCGGTGATTTCAGGCCAGGTCGACGCCAACGCGTCGAAGCGCTTCTTCGCCGTCCCGCCGATCTCCTGCGCCCAGTGCAGGAGCCGTTCGTTCTTCTCGGTCTGAGCCTCCCGGTAGGCGTTCCGCGCCGAGGCGAGCGTCTCCAAGACCGTCACCGCGTGCCGCGCGTCCGCCGCGCGTTCCGCGGCGTTGCGCATCCTCACGAGCGCCCCTTCGAGCCCCATCCCGGCCGAGGCCGCCTCCCACGCCTTCTTCGCCTCCGTCTCGCGGGCGGTCTTCTGCGTGAGATCGGCCTGCGCGGCCTTCGCCGCCGCGACGAGCGTCTTCCACTCTCCCGCAGTGCGCGCCTTGGCGTCTTCAGCTCCCGCGAACGCCTTCTTCGCGTCGGCCTCCGTCTTCTGGAGCGCCAACGCGCGTTCGATTTCGCGCTCCAACACCGGAAGGCGCGCTTCCAAAGCAAGATCGGGCGCGGTCTTCTCCGCCGCTGCCTTCTTTTGGGCGAGCGCCTGCGCAAGCTCCGCCTTCGCGGCTGCGATCTTTTGGGCGCGCAGTTCTTCCTTCGTCAGAAGCGCCTTCTGTTCGTCCCGGCGCTTCGCGGCTTCGCGGGCGTCCTTGGCGAGGTTCGCCGCCTTCAAGTCCGCCTCACGCATCGCGCGGGCTTCGGGCCGGAAGGCTTCCTCCATCGTGCGGGCCTTTTCTTCCTCAGACTTGGCCTTGTCCGACGCGGCCTTCGCACGGGCGAGTTCGCCCTCCGGGGCTTCCAACGCCGTGAGCGCGGCGGCCGCCCGGCGGTCGTCCGCCTGGAATTTCTCGAGTCGGCGCACCACGTCGGCCTTCGCCTCCGCGGCGCGTACGGGCTCGACCGCGGCTTCCGCGCGGGCGAGTTTCTCCCCGAGCGCCGTCACCGCGGCCTCCTCGGCCTTGACGCGCGCGACGGCGGCGTCCGCCGCAGAAAGGCGCGTCTTCGCCTTCTCCAAGTTCCCGAGCCAGGTGATCGCGGCCTCGGTCGCCGTGCGGGTCTTCTCGGCCCCCACCGAGCGCTTTCGGGCGTCCTTCACGTCCGCTTCCGCCTTCAGGCGTTCGTCCTCCGGCATCACGCGGAGCTCTTCCAAGGCCGTGCGCCGTGTGCACACGTCGGCTTCGGCCTGGGTCGTGCGCTCGTAGATCTTCTGACTCACGAGCGTGTAGACGTCCGCCCCGGTGATCTGCTCCAGAAGGTCCGCGCGCTCCTTGGGCGCCGCGCGCAGAAACGCCGCAAAGGCCCCCTGCGCCAGGAGCATCGAGCGGGAGAAGGTCTCAAAGTTCATCCCGATCAGCGCCTCGACCGTTTCCTGCCAACGCTTCACCTGCTCGGCGATAACTTCGACCACCGCCGCGTCGGGCTCGGGGCCCGAGACCTGCGCGAGAAGCACCCGGGCGGGCTGGAGCGTCCCGGACTTCGCGGCCTTGTGGCGGGACCACTGCGAGACGTACCACCTGCCCTTTTCTTCGAAGATCACCTTGGCGGAGGCGACCCCGCGGTTCTTCGTCATCGCGGGGCACGCCTCCTGGGTGGCGTTCAGACCCCGCGTGCGCGGGGTCGTCCCGAAAAGCGCGAGGCTCACGGCGTCGAGGATCGAGGATTTGCCCGAGCCCGTCGGCCCCGTGATCGCAAACATCCCGGAGCGCGCGAACGCCTCGTCCGTGAAGTCGATCACCCAGTGGCCGGCCAAGGAGTTGATGTTCTGGAATTCAAGTCGGATGAGACGCATCGCTTCAGGCCTCCGCCGCGGGTTGGGGTTTTTCTTCTTCGGCGGAAGGCTGCTCTTTGCCTTCGTCGGCGTTCTTTTTGAGAAGCTTCGCGACTTCTTCGGCTTCCGCCTCGCGGTCCCGCTCGACCTCAAGGAGCGCTTCGGAAAAGCGCGCGAAGAGCGGCGCCCGCACGTCCTCCTCCACCCCTCGGGCGTCGAGCACGGTGCGGAAGACCTGCTCCGGCGTGATTTCTTCAAGGCTGATCCGTTCGGACTCTTCGACCTCCGCGGCGCGGCGCGCGGCGTCGCCCCCGAGACGGATGGGCCCCAGGAGCACCCCCGTCTGATCCGCCCGGCGCTGGAGCCGGTCGATCAACGCGGGTCCCGCCGGATCCGCGCCCGTGTAGACGAGTTCCGCGACGGGCTTCATCGTCGTCACCGCCGCCTCGTCCTTGAGCGCATCGAGCGCATCGGTCAACGCATCCTCGTCGCCCGAGAGCGAAAGGATGCGGCGGGGCTGCGGCACCGGGACGGAGCGGATTTCCGCCGCGCCTTCCTCCGTGATGTCGATTTCGAGAATCCGGGGCTCTTCGTTCCGGTCCGCGAAGCGCAGCGTCAGGGGCGCGCCCGAATACCAGGCGGGCACCGACCCTCGGATCCGCTGCGCTTCGTGCACGTGTCCCAAGGCCGCGTAGGCCCAGCCGGGCCCGAAGGCGTCGAGCCCGATGTGCCGGAGCGACCCCACGTAGTGGCTCATCGCCTCCGAGACGGCCTTGTCGGCGGAACCTTCGCCCGTCACGAACAAATGCCCCATCGCGATCCGGGGCACGGCCGCCGCGGCCGCGTCGTCCAAGCCTTCAGCTTGGAGGAGATGGTCGATCTGCGCCGCCACCCGGTCGTAGTGCCGACGGACGCCCGCGCGCCAGTAGGCGGGGTCGTCCATGTCGAGCGCGGTCCCGGCGGGGAGCGTCACGTCGCCTTCCCTCAGGTACGGGACCGCGGCGACGGCGGCCAGAACCCGGCCGCCGCGCTTCACGAGCACGGCCTGATCTTCGGGGCCTTCGCCCGACACCACGCACCGGAAGCCTTCAAGAAGGCCGCGCGCGGCGCCGAGGAAGTAGGCGGAATCGTGGTTCCCCGCCGTGACGATCACTGCGGCGACGTCGGTTTCGGCGATCTTCCTCACGAAGTCGTAGTAGAGCTTCTGCGCGGCGTTCGAGGGCATCGAGGTGTTGAAGACGTCCCCCGCCACCAGGAGCACGTCGGGGCGGCGGGTCCTCACCTCATCGGTGAGCCATGCCAAAAACCGCTCGAAATCCTGCGTGCGGTCGACGCCGGCCAAGTCCCGTCCGAGGTGCCAGTCGGCGGTGTGAAGAATGCGAAGCTTCGGCATGCTGCGCGGTCTCCTTGGGTGTTCTTGTCGTTTCGTGTGTTCTTCTTCGGGGCGTCCATCGGCGCCCGCCCGAAGCCGGTGAAAAGAAGTCTAGCCGAGTGTCGGGGAGGACCATCCGGGATACCTTCCCGCGTCCCTTCAGGAGGCCCGAAACGAAGAAGGCGCCTCATTGCGAAGCGCCTCCTCTTGGGTCGATGAATGCGGGGATCAGTGCTTTTGTTCGTCCGCGGACGCCGCCTGAATCGCGGCCGTCGCGTGGAGCGCGTTCGCGAACGCCGCGGCGCTCTGCCCCGCGACGCGCCCGTAGACGACGGCGTCGGTCAACGCGGTGTCTTCGAGCCGCTGGCGCCCGTGCACCCCGCCCGTCACTTCGCCCGCGGCGTAGAGCCCGGGGATCGCCTTCCCCTTGGCGTTCAGCACCTCGGCGTCGCGGTTGATCGTGATCCCGCCCGTCGTCGTGTGAAGGGCGGGCCGCACGCGAAGCGCGTAGAGCGGCGACTTGGAGAGGTCCGAGAGGAAGGTCGCGCGCCCGAACGCATCCTGCCCGCGGGCGGCGCCGACGCGGTAGTCGGTCAAGGTCGCGCGCAGGTTCGCGGGCGGCACGTTGATGCGCTGCGCGAGATCCATCTCGTCGCGCCCGGTGATGACGCCTTCGTGCATGATGAGGCTTCGCATCTGGACGGCGGCGGCCGCCACCGTGCGGTCGGCGACCAACCAGGCGTAGCCCCCGGCCTTCCTGATCGCTTCGGTGATGTCCTGGGAGGTGCCCAATTCGTTCACGAAGCGGCGGCCCCGGCGGTCAACGAGAATCGCGCCTTCGAAGCGGATCGCTTCCGGGACGATGCGGCCGGTCAGCGGCACCGCGGTCGGGTGGTAGTGGATGGCGTCGAGGTCGACGAAGCCCGAACCCACCGCTTCGGCGAGGATGAGGCCGTCCCCCGTCGCCCCAGGCGTGTTGGTGCTCACCTGATTGGCGTCTTCGGGCATGAAGCGCTCCAGGAGATCCACCCCGGAGGCGAACCCCCCGGTGGCGATCACGACCGCCTTCGCGTCGACGTCCATTTCGCCCCCCGGCCCCACGGCCTTGAAGCCCGTGACGACGCCGTTCTTCATCGTGAGTTCGACGACGCGGCTGTCCATCTGGACGGGGATCCCGAGCATCTCGACGCGGCAGAGGAGCCCGTTGATGATCTCCGACCCGACGGTCGTGTCGGCGGCGGGCTGAAAGAGGCGGTATTCCTTCGTGCCGGGGACGGCGCGCACGCGCCCGAGATCAACCCCCATCCCGTGGAGCCAGTCGACCGCGGCCCCCGACTCCGCCACCATGCGGCGCACGAGTTCGGGATCGGCGCTCTTGCCGCCCATCTCAAGGATCTCGTTGTAGAAGACTTCGGGGTCGGCGTGAAGGCCCTGCTTCTCTTGGAGCTTGCTCCCGACGGCGGCGAGGTGCCCCGAGGCGCGCAGCGTGTTGCCGCCCACCATGGGCATCTTCTCGAAGATGATGACGCCCGCGCCCGCCTCCTTCGCGGCGATCGCGGCGGTGAGACCGGCGCTCCCCGCACCGATCACGGCGACGTCGACGTGATAGACCGCCCCGAAGACGCTCCCCGACCACGCCGCAACGGACGCGGCGGCGAGTCCCAGGAGAAGAGGAACGCGCCGCGCGGAGGCGGGGCTGCGGGAAACGTGTTTGGCGGTCGTCATGGCCTGGCAGACGGTCTAGTCGGCATGCCGGAGGTCGCGGCGGGAGGGCGCTTCCGCGCTGCGGCAGGCGTGAAAATCACTTAAAGGGTAAACCCTGATAGCCGAAGATTATCAGAAACAACCGGAATCCAACAAGCCGAAAAACCGTTTTCTCCGGCGTTCCGAAAGTTTTTCACGCGTGAAGATGCTCTCCCGTCTTGCCCCGGTCCCCGAGTACTCCTACCGATCGGGATACGAAAAACAGCGCTGCGGCGCGTGATCCGCCGTTGGAACGCCGACGACCGTCCCGACGTTATCTTGATGCAGATCAATAGGTATTCCTACCTAGTTTTTGTCGTTTCACTTTCCGTTATTCCAAAAAGGAATAGCGGAACGGTTCGGAGGCCTCATGCGGGGCTTCACCATCCGCGAAAGGGCTTACCTTACCCGAGGTAGAAGTGGGTGAAAAACCCTCAACCTTTCGGCTTGTTTTTCAGTACTTCCTTTTCCTTCGGCTAAGACGAACGACTAGTTGGCCCGCGCGCGGAACCCGAGGACACTTGCCCGCAGGATGAACGGGCCGCCCCTTCAAAGACGCCTGTTCCATCTCTCTAGAAAGACCCAGACATTCCGCCCGCCAACTTTCTTCGACGACTTTTCGCCGACCGGACGGAATGCCCAGACACTCGTTCAGGAGGATTCATGGAAGTCTCTCGCAGAAGTTTCCTCAAGCGCGGTCTGCTCCTCGGTTCGGCCCCCATGGCCGCAGGGCTGGCTCAAGCCGCTCAGACGGGGACGCCTTCCGCCAAGAAGACCTACAAGCTCGTCGACGTCAAGGAAACGACCAACATCTGCTGCTACTGCTCCGGCGGCTGCGGCACGATCTGCTCGACCCGCAACGGCGAACTCATCAACCTTGAAGGCGACCCGGACCATCCGGTGAACCTCGGCGGCCTCTGCCCGAAGGGTGCCGCGATGTGGGGCCTTCGCAATATCGTGACGAAGGAACGCCGTGCGGAACTCCACCCGCACCGCGTGCTGACGCCGCTCGTTCGTCGTCCCGGTTCCAAGGAATGGGAAAAGATTTCCTGGGAAGAAGCGATCGACGCCATCGCCAAGCGCGTGAAGAAGACCCGCGACGCCACCTTCGTCGAGAAGGAAGGCGACGTGACGGTGAACCGCTGCGACGGGATCGCGAGCCTGGGCGCCGCACAGTTGAACAACGAAGAAGCCTGGCTCGTGCAGAAGTTCGCGCGAAGCCTGGGCGTCGTCGCCATCGACAACCAGACGCGCGTCTGCCACTCCTCGACCGTGTCGGGCCTCGCCCCGTCCTTCGGCCGCGGCTCGATGACGTCCCACTGGTGCGACTTCCAGAACTCCGACGTCATCATGTCGATCGGGTCGAACAACGTCGAAAACCATCCGCTCTCCTCGCGCTGGGTTGAACGCGCCCAGGACCGCGGCGCGACCTGGATCGTCGTCGACCCGCGCTACAACCGCTCGGCCGCCAACGCCGACATCTACGCGCGCATCCGCCCGGGTACCGACCTCGCCTTCTACGGCGGTCTCATCAACTACATCCTCCAGAACGACCTCTGGCACAAGGAGTACGTGCTTCACTACACGAACGCCGCGTGCCTCCTTCGTCCGGACTTCAAGTTCGACGAAAAGACCGGTCTCTTCTCCGGGTGGGATCCCGAAAAGAAGACCTACTCGGACGCGACCTGGGGCTACGACGTCGACCACGAAGAGAAGTGGGACACGGACGGCGCCTTCGCCTGGGTGAAGAAGCCCGGCACGCCGAAGTTCAAGACGCCCGACCTTGAAGTTCTCAAGCGCGACATGACGCTTGCGAACCCGAACTGCGTCATCAACGTCATGAAGCGCCACTACGCGCGCTACACGCCCGAGCTCGTCTCCCGCGTGACCGGCATGGATCCGGACGTGATGAAGAAGGTCTGGGAGGTCTACGCCTCTACCGGGACGCCGGAGCGCTCGGGCTCGATCCTCTACGCGCTCGGCCAGACCCAGCACACCTACGGCTCGCAGAACTGCCGCGCGATGTGCATCGTGCAGCTTCTCCTCGGCAACATCGGCATCGCGGGCGGCGGCATCAACGCGCTTCGCGGTGAGCCGAACGTTCAGGGTTCGACCGACGTGGGCGCCTCCGTCCCCGACATGCCGGGCTACCTCAAGTGGCCGACCGGCAAGAAGCACGCGACCCTCGCCGACTACCTCCACGCCGAAACGTACGCCGCCGGCTACTACACGAACAAGCCGAAGTTCCTGGTTTCCATGCTTCGCGAATGGTTCGGTGAGCACGCCACGGTCGACAACGACTACTGCTACGACCTTCTGCCGAAGATTTCGCCCAAGAAGGACTACGGCGACTACTCCACGATCATGACGTTCAACAACATGCGTGACGAAACGATCAAGGGGTACTTCTGCTGGGGCATGAACCCGGCGCACTCGACGCCGAACGCCAAGCACGCCCGCAACTCGATGGCGAAGTTGGATTGGCTCGTCGTCGCCGACTGGTTCCTCACCGAAACCGCGACCTTCTGGGAAGCGCCCGACATGGACGCCTCGAAGATCGACACGGAAGTGTTCTTCCTGCCCGCGGCCCTCATCTATGAAAAGACCGGTTCGATCAACAACTCCGGCCGCTGGATCCAGTGGCGTGAGCAGGCGATCAACCCGCCGGGCGAATGCAAGAGCGACTTCGAAATCCTGTCGCTCCTCTTCGAGCGCATCCAGAAGCTCTACCGTGAAGAGGGCGGCGCCTGCCCGGATCAGGTTCTGAAGACCCACTTCAGCTACAAGATCGACGGCAAGTACGACATCCGCGCGCTCTGCTGGGCGCTGAACGGCTACGACGTCAACACGAAGAAGCTCCTGAAGGGCTACGCCGACCTCCAGGCCGACGGCACGACCGCCTGCGGCATCTGGATCTTCTCGGGCTACTTCAACAACAACGACGCGCCGCTCGACCCGATGAAGCAGCCGATGACGCGCCGCTCGAAGGAAGACCCGTCCGGTCTCGGCCTCTACCCGAACTGGTCCTTCGCGTGGCCGGCGAACCGCCGCATCCTCTACAACCGTGCGTCCGCGGACCCGAAGGGCAAGCCCTGGAATCCGAAGCGCAACCTCGTCGAGTGGAAGGGCGACAAGTGGCAGCAGACCGACGTCGGCGACTTCGTTTCCGCGAATCCGCCCGATGACAACGCCTTCTTCATGACCTGGGAACAGAACGCCCGCCTCTTCGCGTACCCGATGGCGGACGGCCCGCTCCCCGAGCACTTCGAGCCGTGGGAATCGCCCACGAAGAATCTCCTGAACGGTGCCGGTCAGAACCCGATGGCCCGCTTCGTCAACGACAAGTCGGTCCAGCGCGGCGACGTGGAAAAGTACCCGTACGTCGTGACGACCTACTCCGTGACGGAACACTGGCAGTCGGGCACGCAGACCCGCAACATTCCGTGGCTCAACGAACTGATTCCGACCAACTTCATCGAAATCAGCGAAGAGCTCGCCAAGGAAAAGGGCATCAAGAACGGCGACGACGTCCGCGTGTGGAACAACCGCGGCAGCGTCAAGGTGAAGGCCATGGTCACGATCCGCATGGCGCCGATGACCATCGACGGCAAGCTCACGCACGTCGTCGGCATGCCGCACCACTTCTCTTGGGCCACGAAGTTCGCCACCGGCGACAACGTGAACGACCTTCCCCCGAACGTGGGCGACCCGAACTCCTACATTCCGGAGTACAAGGCCTTCCTCGTCAACCTTGAAAAGGCCTGATCGAGCCGATAGGAGATAAAGATGGCTTACAAGAACCAAGAAGTCGCCATGCTGTTCGACTCGTCGCACTGCACCGGCTGCAAGGGCTGCCAGGTGGCGTGCAAGCAGTGGAACATGCTTCCGTCGAAGCTCGGTCTGAACGAAAACGAGTTCACCGGGTCCCTCCAGGGCCCGGGCGACTTGGGCGGGGACACCCGTCTCGTCATGACCTTTGACGAAAAGCCTTCGGGCAACAAGTACCAGCCCATTCACTGGGCGATCGGCCGCCGCTCCTGCTACCACTGCACGGACGCGGGCTGCGTGGCGATCTGCTCGTCGGGCGCGCTCCAGAAGCAGGAAAACGGCGTCGTCACGTTCGACACGAACAAGTGCAACGGCTGCACGTACTGCCAGAGCGCGTGCCCCTTCGACGTGCCCCGCTTCCGCGACACGGACGGCCGCATCGACAAGTGCACGCTCTGCTTCGACCGTCTTGAAGAAGGCGAAGTGCCGGCGTGCGTCAAGACCTGCCAGCCCGAAGCGCTCAAGTTCGGCAAGCGCGAGGACATGATCGCCGAAGGCGAACGTCGCGTTGCGTTCCTGAAGAAGAAGGGTTTCGACAAGGCCGAGCTCTACGGCGTCACCGAAATGGGCGGTCTGCACGTGCTGCAGGTCCTCAAGTTCGGTCACGAGGCCTATGGGCTGCCGACCAACCCGAAGCCCAACGACATGATCAAGCTGATGAACACGATGAAGCCCGTGACGGCGTTGGGTACCGCCGCCGTCGTCGCCGGCCTCGCCGTGTCGTTCCTCGCCGCCGTGGGCTACCGCCGCGAAGAGGTCAGCATCGAAGAAGCCAAGAAGCACTGGACGCCCGAGCAGCGTGCCAAGGCCGACCGTGAGGTCGCGGAGCTCCTGAAGAAGGAAGAAGCCGCGAAGCGCGGTGAGTAACCGATCGAAGGAGCCAACATGACCACTCGTCGATTCATTCAGCGTCACTCGCTCTTGACGCGCGTCACCCACGGCGTCGCCGCCATCTCCTGCATCCTGCTCGCAGTCACCGGCCTTTTCGTCTTCTGGCCGGAACTGGGCGGCAGCATCATGGGCGGCGACTTCACCCAGACGATGCGAAGCCTCCACCGCTGGCTCGCCGTGCCCTTCATCCTCGTGCCTCTTTTTGCGGTGCTGAAGTCCCCGAAGGGCTTCGCGCACCTCATCAAGGAGGACATCTTCGGGAAGTGGGACAAGGACGACTTCACCTGGGCGGCGAAGTTCCCCTTCTACCTCTTCGCCCCGAAGAAGGTCCACATGCCTCCGCAGCACCACGTCAAGTCGGCGCAGCGTCTGGCGGACGGCGCGCTCCTCTTCTTCTCGGTCTTCATGGCCATTTCCGGCATGGTGCTCTGGCTCAACACCGGGATCGGTTCCTTCAAGGTCGAGTTCGAACCGGGCACGCTCCTCTTCTGGCACCTGGTGCACGACATCTTCTTCTTCCTGACGGTCTTCGTCGGCATCGCGCACATCTACCTCGGTGCGGGCATCTTCCAGCCCTACCGCGGCACGATCCGCATCATGTTCGGCGACGGCAAGGTGAGCGAATCCGACGCCGCCTACCACTGGGGCTACTGGGCGAACGAAGAAATCGCCCTCGGCCGCAACGTGACGGTTGAGGAAGTGAAGAAGAAGTAATCTTCTTACCTTCAAAAAGGAATGCCGCCCGCCCCGGCGGGCGGCTTCCGGGAAGCGCCTCCAGGAGACGATCCGATGTGAGACGATTCCCGGAAGCCCGAAAGGCTTTCGAACCCAAGACACCCCGAACCTAGAAACGACGAAACCATCCCGACCCCGTTTGTGGACCCATTGACGACACGGACAACACCATGAAGCTTTCCGTCATCGACCGCGCCATCGCCCAGTACGCCGATCTCTCCGATCCCGAGGCCGCCTTCCGTCTGAAGCTCCTCGCGCCGATCCTTCGCGAAACCGCGAAGATCGCGGACGATCTGCCCGAGAACGCCATGGAGGCCGAACTTCCCGACGCGGAAGCGGTCGAGGCGCTCCGCCGCGGGGCGGACCCGATCATGACGACGGGCGGCGTCAAGCTCTCCGCGGCGGTCTTCGCCGACGTCGTGGCCCGCTTGGCCGCCGTCCACGAAGAGGCGCTCCGCGCCGAAGAGTTCAACGTCGCCGACATCGACTGGACGCTCTTCGCGTCGGACGACGCCGTCGCCCTCCTCTCGCGCGACCCGGAAGCGTTTTTGACCGACGCCGTGGAAGCGGCGCTTGCGGCCGGCATGCCCGAAGACGTGGTCGACGTTCAGCTCATTCCCGTCCTCTCCATGGCCGTGCGCGCCATGCTCACGGACTACGCCGAGGCCGTCTCCGACAAGTTGGCTTCCGGCGAAGACCCGGTGGTCGACTTTGAGCGGCGCCTTTCCTGCCCCGTCTGCGGCTCCGAAGCCGCGATGGCGGTCGTGGGCCCGACGGCCCGCTCCGGGAACGTGAAGCAGCTCTGCTGCCTGCGCTGCGGCTCGCACTGGAAGTTCGAGCGCATCCGCTGCGCGCACTGCGGCGACGAAGCCGTTTCCGACCTCCGCTACATCCACGACGAAGCCGACCAGGATCATCGTCTCCACGTCTGCGCGGACTGCGGCGAAACGACCCCGACCGTCTTCGTTTCGGGCACGTTCGAGCAGGTGAGCCCGGACGTCGAGGCCGTCGTCCTCGGGGCCCTTGAAGCCGCCTGGCGCGAAGCCGAAGCCGCCAAGGCTGAGGAAGAAGGCGCGAAGGCCTGATCAGTCCTCCTCTTCCCGAGTCCGACACCGCATCCACCAACCCCAAGGCGAACCCCATGACCCTGCGCATCGACGACTTCAGCATCCCCGCTTCCCCCGTCGTGATCGGCACGCCCGAAACGGGCCGTCCGGAAGCGCCCAACGGCGCGCTTCTCGTGGACATCGTCCGCGTCAACGGCACGAGCGGTCCCGACACCGACTGGGTCGCGCAGGAAATCCCGGTCGCCTTGGTCTACAACGGCATCTCGCACGCCGTCATGATGACGACGCCCCGCGACCTCGAAGCCTTTGCGGTGGGCTTCTCGCTGGCGGAAGGGATCGTGAAGTCGACGGACGAGATCTACGGGATCGAAGTCGAAGACACGTGCCGGGGGAAGGCGGTGAAGCTCGAGGTCGCCTCTTCCGCCTTCTGGGCCCTGAAGTCCCGCCGCCGCTCGATGGCGGGCCGCACGGGCTGCGGCCTCTGCGGCGTGGAGAGCCTGGGCGACGCCGTGCGCACGCCCTCGGTCGTCCCGCAGACGCAGACCTTCAGCATCCGTCACTTGGATCAGGCGTTGGCGTACCTGAACGACGCCGAAGAATTGGGGCGCCTGACCGGCTGCACGCACGCCGCCGTCTGGGTGAACCCCGACGGAACGCTCGCGGGCGGCGCTGAAGACGTGGGCCGCCACGTCGCGTTGGATAAGCTCCTGGGCAAGCGCGCCCTGAACGGCTGGAAGGAAGGCGCTCTCGTTTTGTCGTCCCGCGCCTCCTACGAAATGGTCTCGAAGGCCGCCGCCTGCGGCGTCGAGGTGATCTTCGCGGTGTCGGCGCCGACGGCGTTGGCCGTCGACACGGCCCGTCAGGCCGGCGTGACGCTCGCGGCCTTCTGCCGCCGCGGGCGCGCCAACATCTACGCGCACCCCGAACGCATCACGGACATCATCGCCGGCGACTGAAGGCCTCTACGACATCCTCCCCACTCTCATCGGGCGGATCCGCACCCTCCTTTCGGCTGATTTTGCGTGAAACCCGCGTAAACCTCCCGAACGGTTCTCCGCTTCGCTTATACTTCCCCGCAGGAACGCCGTTTCGACCGACCCGGCCGACGGCGTTTTTCCTTCTTCCCTCCACTTCCTTTGAGACCGCGAATGCCTGAATCCAAGCATCTTCTTCGCACCGCGGCCCGATGTCGGCAATCCTGATTCCGACCGGGGTGACGACGCACGTCCTTCGGAAACGCACACGCGCTTCCGACTTCTCCATCCACTTTGGGCGACGTCATCGGGGAAGTTTTCGGAAAACCTGATTCTCCTGCGGCATGGCCGCCCTTCCACGTTTCAGCGTTTCCCGCCTCAAACCTCTCCGCTCCCCACGAATCTCCCTTTCACCCGATTGACCGACACGGTCGACGCACTTTGACTCTCCTTCGTGCGCGGCCCCCGCGGAGACCTTTTCCATGACTCACAACCGACTGCAACCCCGCGTGATGGCGATTCTCTACGGCATCGCGATTCTGATCGGCGCCGTCAACGGCTGGTACGGCACCCCTGAGACGCATGCCGCCGCCGACTTCACGAGCGCCGTCTTCATCAAGCTCTTCAAGTTCGTTTCGATCCCGATCATCGCCGTCTCGATCATCACGACCCTGGCGGGCATCTCGAAGTCGTCCGGTTCCGGCCGGATCTTCCGCCACACGATCTTCTACACGCTCTTCACGACGATCCTCGCCGCGACGATCGCCGCGGTCCTCTTCGTCGTCTTCGCACCGGCGAACGTGGCGCTGCCCGACTCGCCCTCGGCCGCTTTGGCCGGCATGCCGCAGCAAACCTACTGGGACTTCGTCACCTCGGTGATCCCGGACAACATCCTCGCGCCCTTCCTCTCGGCGAACGTCCTCTCGGTCCTTCTCATCGCCGCCGCGGTCGGGATCGCGATCGCGAAGCTCCCCGTCGACTCCCGCGAGCAGGAGGTGCTGATCGCCTTCTTCTCGGGCGTTCAGAAGGTGCTCTTCACGATCGTCTCCTGGGTGATCAAGATCCTCCCGATCGGCATCTTCGCCTTCATTTCGGTCTTCTTCACCGAGATGAAGAGCGGCGTCGAAATCGGCGGCCTCGGGACCTACTTCGCGACGGTGTTGACCGCCAACTTCACGCAGATGCTGATCGTCATCCCGCTGGTGCTCCTCGCCCGCGGCGTCAATCCCCTCCGTCTTGCGGGCGCCATGAGCCAGGCGCTCACGGTCGCCTTCTTCTCGAAGTCCTCCGCGGGGACGCTCCCCGTCACGATGAGCTGCGCCGAAGAAAAGGCGAAGATCCGTCCGGCGGTCGCGCGCTTCGTGCTTCCGATCTGCACGACGATCAACATGAACGCCTGCGCGGCCTTCATCCTGATCACGACGGTCTACCTGATGCAGAACCACGGGATCATGATCACGACGGGCACGCTCGTCACCTGGATCTTCATCGCGACCTTGGCCGCCGTCGGGAACGCCGGGGTCCCCATGGGCTGCTTCTTCCTCACGATGAGCCTCTTGGCCGGCATGAACGTTCCGGTGCACCTGATGGGCGTCATTCTTCCCGTCTACGCCGTGATCGACATGATCGAGACCCTTCTGAACGTCTGGTCCGACTCCGCGGTCGCCGCGATGGTCGACAACGACCTCAAGGACGAAAAGCTCGAAGCGGCTTGATCTGAGAAGCTGCGAAGCCGACCGGTCCGGTCGGCCTCCTCACGCAACCCGGACAAACGAAACCCCGCGGCTCACCGGCAGCGGGGTTTCTTGCGTTCGGGGATTCATCATTCAGCGGGGTGGCAGGATCGCGAGCACCTCGATCGTCACCTTGTCGTGGTCGCGGTCGACTTCGGCGAGAATCCGGACCAGCTGGTCCTTGGCGAAGTTCCAGTCCTCATCGTCATCGAGTTCGGCGACGATGGCGCCGGTCTGGTCCTCAAAGCGGAAGTCCTCCTTGCTGAAGCGCTCGGTGAAGCGCCCGACCAATTCGGCGTACTGGTCGTCGCGGCCGTACTTGACGACCTCTTCGACGGTCGTGAGCGTCGGGAGCTTCTTCCCCTTGATGCGGTGGCCGTCACCCGCCTGCGCGGTCGTCGCGACGAGCGCGCAGAGCGCTGCGGCCAGAAGCATGCGGGTGTTCGTCATGGCGTCTTACTCAAGCGGGCGGGCCGATTCGACCTCAAGCTTCATGTGCATGAAGTCCTTGTCGATCTCGGCGCGGATTTCGACGAGGGCGTCCTTACGGATCATCGACCAGTCGCGGTCGTCGTCGAGTTCACAGACGATCGTGTCGCCCTTGGCGTCCGTGAATTCGAACTTTTCCTTGGTGAGCTGCTTCGTGAAGCGGCCTTTCAACACCACGACCTGTTCGTCGCGGCCGTCCGCCTTGACGGCGGCGATGGAGTCGAGACCCGAGAGTTCGAACCCCTGCGGACCCTGGATCGGGGCGAAGCCCGTGGGCGCCGCGGCGGCGGGGAGCGCGACGGCCATGGCGGCGACGGCGGCGAGCGAGGCGAGGAGCGTGTTCATCTTCTTCGACATGGTGGTCTTCCTTGCGCGTTTCCTTCGCGCTGTTCGTTGCGTTGAGGTCAGTGTATGAAAGGAAGACTTAGGAGAAATATAGGGAATTCAAAGAAATGCTCAGGACTCTCATGAGGCCCCATCAGCCCCGGAAGATTCGGGGTTCTTGGACTTTTCCGAAGG
>NZ_JH605018.1:41105-43236 GCF_000250875.1 Sutterella parvirubra YIT 11816
CGCCGCATCCGCCGCGGCGAGCCGCACCGTGAGGCCAGGATGCGTGTTCGTGAGGGTCACGCCGAGCCCCGCCTGCGCGGCCGTTTCGCGCACGATCGCGAGCCCCAGGCCCGTTCCCGAAACGCCGGTGCCCGGCACCCGGAAGAAGGGATCCATCACGCGGGAGAGGAGTTCCTCCGGAATCCCGGGGCCGCGGTCCGCGACCTCCATCACGAAGGGCGAGAGGCTGACGAGCCGCACCCGCACCTCGCCCCCTCGGGGCGAATAGCGGACGGCGTTCTCAATGAGGTTCCTGAGGAGCCCGGTCAACGCCTCCGGCGTCACGGGGAACTTTACGGGCGCGTCTTCGAGCGCATCGAACCCCACGGCCTCGAAGTCGATTGCCTTTCCTTCCGCCTCCTCCCAGACGAGCGAGACCGCTTCGCCCAAGGCTTCGAGGAGGTCGGCTTCGGGAACGTTCGCCTGCGCGTTGCGCCCCAACTGGGCGCGCTGCAGCGTCAGGAGCTGGTCGACGAGGCGCCCCAAGCGCTCGATCCCGCGCTCCATCGCCGCGACCGATGCCTTCGCTGCCTCGGGGTCTTTGAACCCCGATCGTACGAGGCTCTCGGCTTCGAGCTTCAGCGCCGTCAAGGGCGTGCGGAGCTCATGCGCCGCGTCCGCCGCAAAGCGCGCTTCGCGCGCGCGGAGCACCTCGACGCGGGCGAGAAGGTCGTTCACGGACTCGATCAAAGGCATCACCTCGGAAGGCACCCCGTCAGCCGACAACGGTTCGGCCGAATCCGGCTCCCGCCGTCCGATCGAATCGGCCAAGGCGAGCACCGGGCGGCTCGTCCGCCGGATGACGACGGCGCCCAGAATGAGGATCGCGATCGCGCCCAAAATCACCGGAACCACCGCCTGCATGACGGCGTCGCGCTCAATGCGCTCGACTTCCGACAACTGCTGCGCGACGGCGACGTGCCGACCGGTGGTGAGCGTCTGCGTGTGCACGCACCAGGCTTCGCCGTCGATCTCGATCGTGTGGTCGCCGTCGGGGAGCGCCTCGTCCAACGCGACGCGAAGCGTCACGCCGCCTTCGTCCAAGGTGTGCACGAGAAGGACTTCTCCCGCGGGCGTCACGCCCTGGGGGTCGAGATAGGCCTCGGCGAAGGCCCTCTGGTCCATCGTGTGGGCGATGGGCGCCCTGCGCCCCGCTTCCATGCGGGCCACGACCCCGGCCACTTCGTGAAGGAGCCGCGTTTGGTTCTCTTCCGCCTTTCTCGCCATGCGGTCGGCGACGACGCCGGCCGCCGCAACCGCCGCGAGGATCACGCCCGCCGCGCCCCAAAGGATGAGGCGGCGAAAGAGCGACGGATGCGCTTCGCGGGTTTGGAGAACGTCCATCATGGCCCTCCCGCTCATCCGGCTCCACCGGATCCACCGGCTACAGGCCCGCGCGCGACGCGCCAGCCGAGGCCCCGGACGTTTTCGACGACCTCGGGGCCGAGCTTCTTCCGGAGCGCATGGATGATGTATTCGAGCGCGTTGCTCTCGGGGACTTCGTCCTCGTAGATGCGCGCTTCCAACTGTCGGCGCGAGACGATCGTGCCGGGCTTGGCGAGGAGCGCCTCCAGAAGCGCCGATTCGCGTTTCGACAACCGCACGCGGGAGCCGTCCGCCAACTGCGCCTCCTGCTCTTCGGGCATGAGCGTCACGACGCCGTTCGTCGGGTGGCTTTGGCCGCCCCCGTGTCGCCGCATGACGGCGCGAAGGCGCGCCAAAAGTTCGCTCGTGTGAAAGGGCTTGACAAGATAGTCGTCGGCGCCGGCGTCAAGGCCCGACAAGCGGGACTCCAACGCGTCCCGGGCCGTGAGGATGAGGACCGGGGTGGAGACGAATTCGCTCCTCAACGTCCTCAGCACCCGCATCCCGTCGACGCCGGGGAGGCCGAGATCCAGGAGGATCGCGTCCCAGGGTTCCGTCCGGGCGGCGGTGAGCGCGAAGCGGCCGTCGGCCGCCCGCGTCACGGCGTGGCCTTCCGAGACCAGGGCGCCTTCCACGGCGCGCGCCACGTCCTCGTCGTCCTCTACGAGCAGAATGCGCATGAAGCCTCCTCTACGGGTCCTTCTCGGGAGCCAAGACAAAGCGCCCG
>NZ_JH605018.1:43265-58211 GCF_000250875.1 Sutterella parvirubra YIT 11816
GGCGGGCGCGAAAGGATCGGTTGATCCTCAGTTTATCGCGGGTTCACGTGGCGGTTGGGGATCAGTAGCAGCTGATCTGACCGTCGGTGCGCTTTTCGGTGGCGCCGCAAAGGACGCCATTCTTGTCGCGCAGGATCATCTGGCCGCGCCCCATGTGGTAGGGGTCGGGCTGAACGATGATGTTGTGACCGCGACGCTGCAGCAGACGCACGAGGTGGTTCGGCGTGTCCTGCTCCACTTCGACGTTTTTGCCGCCCACCCACTGCCAACGCGGGGCGTCGAGCGCCTGCTGCGGATTGAGGTGCCAATCGATCATGTTCTGCACGACCTGCACGTGCGCCTGCGGCTGCATCCAGCCGCCCATGATCCCGAAGGGACCGACGGCGTCGCCGTCCTTCGTGAGGAACGCGGGGATGATCGTGTGGTAGGGGCGCTTGCCGCCTTCCAAGGCGTTGACGTGGTTCGGGTCGAACTTGAAGTTTTCCGCGCGGTCGTTCAAAGAGATCGACGTACCCGGCACGACGATGCCGGAGCCGAAGCCGCGGAAGTTCGACTGAATCATCGAGACCATGTTGCCTTCGCCGTCGGCGCAGCAGAAGTAGACGGTCGAGGGCGTGCCCGGGTCGCCCGCCGCCGGCATGATCGCTTCGGTGCCGATCAAGGCGCGGCGCTTCGCCGCATAGTCTTCCGAGAGGAGCTGCTCCACGGTCACCTTCATCGCGGAGGGTTCGGCGACGTGCATCGCCGTGTCGACCATCGCGAGCTTCATCGCTTCGATCTGGCGGTGGAGCGTTTCGACGTCGTCGCGGGCGCCGAATTCAAAGCCCTTCAGGATCTGGAGCGCCATCAGCACCGTGATGCCGTGCCCGTTGGGCGGGAGCTCCCACACGTCGTAGCCGTGGTAGTTGACCGAGATCGGGTCGACCCATTCGGGCTTGTAGGCGGCGAGGTCGTCCCCCGTGAGGAACCCGTTGTGCTTCTTGAAGAAGTCGTCCATGCGGCCGGCGAGTTCACCCTTGTAGAAGGCTTCGCCGCGGGTTTCGGCGATCAAGCGCAGCGACTTCGCAATGTCGGGGTTCCTGAACATTTCGCCCGGACGGTACCAGCCGTCCGCCTTCGCGAACGTGTCGAACCAGCCCTGGAATTCGGGGCGGTCGCGGTACTTGCCGTAGATCGTCCAGGCTTCTTCCCAGAGACGCGAGATGTTGGGGGAGACGGGGAAGCCGTTTTCGGCATACGAAATGGCCGGAGCAAGGACGTCCTTGAATTCCATGCGCCCGAAGCGCTCATGCATCGCGACCCAGCCGGCCACCGCACCCGGAACGTCGATCGGCTCGACGCCGTAGGACGGGATCTTCTCGTGGCCGCGCGCCTTCAAGGCGTCGATCGTGAGCGCCTTCGGCGCCGGGCCAGAGCCGTTGATGCCGTAGAGCTTGCCCTTGTACCAGATGATGGCGAAGCAGTCGGCGCCGAGGCCGTTCCCGGTCGGTTCCGACACGGGGAGCGTCGCCGCCACCGTGACGGCCGCGTCGACCGCGTTCCCGCCCTTCATCAGGGTCTGAAGACCCGCGGCGGTCGCCGTGGGGTTCCCCGCGCAGACCATGCCGTTCTTGGCATAGACCACGTGGCGCTTGGAAGGATACGGATAGTCCTGTGCGTCAAAGGTGTACATGGTGTGTTCGTCCTTTTCGAGCAGAAGTCAGTGTCAGAGAAGCTTTTCGAAGAAGCCCGCGGAGATGACCGAGAGCGACGTGACCGTGGCGAAGCCGCCGATCAGGTACTTCGCCATCAGGCGGTCGGTGATCGCCTTCCTTTCGGCCTCGGTCTCACCCGCGGCGCCGGCGACCTCGTTGACGACGAGGTACGTGGCGGGGAAGCCCAAAAGCTGACAGCAGGCGACGCCCATGGCGACGTTGCGAGAGCCGAGGATCTTCCAGCAGGGAAGCACGTAGAAGAAGAGGAAGAGGACGGCGAACGTGATCACGAACATGATGACCAAGGCGATGCCGAGCGTCACGAGGTCGCCCGCCTTGATGTTGGCAAGCGACGGGATGATCGTCGCGAAGACGGCGACGTTGAAGATCCCCGAGCTGTTGGCGTGCTTGAGGATGTTCCCCGGCACGTAGCCCGTAGCCGAAACGACCGTACCGAGAATGAGCGCCCAAATCGTGCCGGAGACGCCCGTCCACTTCCCGAGCATGAACGCGATCCACGCGAAGAAGGCCGTGATCGCGAGCGAGGCGAACTGGCCGTAGTAGCGCTTGTGGCGCTCCCAGAAGAGGAGCTTCTTTTCCTCTTCGGGCTTCGCGGCTTCTTCGCCGCCCGCCGCGGCCGCGGCGGCGCCGTTCCTGCGCATTTCCTCGACGATCAGCTTCGCTTCGCGCATCCCGAAGTAGGAGGCGACGGGCGTCCCGAAGAACTTCTGCACCGCAAAGACGATCGTCCCCAGGGCCGCGGCCATCTGGAAGCCCTGCTCCATCGCCGCGCTCGTCATGATCTGCGTCGCGACGATGCCGCCGTTCAGGATCGGCACGCTCACGATGGTTTCTTCATAGCCGATGATCGGAATCAAGGCCAAACCCGCGATCATCACGACGATCATCGAGAGGATGGCGGTCGCGAGCGAGCGCCATTCGGCGATGAACTGCTTCAGGTTGATCGTCGTCCCCATCGAGAAGACGATGAAGATGACGCCCCAGCGGCCGAGTTCGGTGAGCCCCGCCTGCTTGATGATGTCGGGCGGAATCACCTTCATCATGAAGAAGATCAGAAAGAGCCCGAGGCTCACGAAGACGGCGGAAACCTTCGCTTTGGTCGCGACGCCCAGAATGTCCCCGATGCCGAAAAAGAGCAGGCTCAGGAACAGGTAGAAGAACATGTTGTCGAACATCGTGCGCGCCGCTTCCCCGTCGTCCCCGGCTTTCCGCGGCGTCCCGTTTTGGTTGGTCTTATAGGTCTTGTGATCGAATCCGGGCGGTGCGGTCGGGAGAGTCGTCCGACCGGAGGGGCCGCGCTTCGGGGGAAGCGCGGTCCGCACGGACCCTTCAGACGAATCTATCCGTGAAATTCCGCCGGAGCCAGCTTATTTCGACCAAGACGCCGAGGACCCCGATTAGGACAGAAGTCCAGGGGCGTTTTGCCTAGGGAGTGCTCCTGAGTTCGTCTTGAATAAACCTATTGTTACGGAGAGACCGATTGTTGACGTCAATCGTCCGGTTATGATGCGGGTTCGGGATCCCCTCTTCCCGTAAGGATCTTCCGTCGGAATGCCCGTCGGACTTCCCCCGAAGCGCTTCCCCTCCGGAAGCGGCGAACCCCCTTCACCTTTTTGAATTCCTTCCCGCAGACGCTCATGGAGACGCCCGCAATGACCCCGTTCCCGAACGACCAAAAGAGCCCCGACGAGCTTCACCCGAAGCTCACGGCCGCCGCGCGGCCCGTCGCCGCGCTCCTCACCTACGGTCAGGCCGCCGCACTGATCGCAATCGCCCTGGCCGCCTTGGCCGGGATCGGTTTGGCCGTCGCTGAGATGGTCGCCTCCCGCTCCGCGGGCCTGGCCGAGCTGCTCCTTCTCTTTCTCTACGTCGAGATCCTCTCGATGGTGAAGTGCTCGGCTTTGGGCACGCGTGAGATTCCGATCCACACCCCGATCATGCTCGCCGTCGTCGCCGTCGCCCGATACATCGTCGTCGACGTGGAGCACATCGAGGGGAGCTTCCTCGTCATGGCCTCCGGCGCCATCCTGATTCTGGTCTGCGCCCTCTGGGTGATCGGCCGGGTGAGAGCGGCCAAAGACAACCAAAGTCATTGATTTGTCGACAAATCTCCGGCCATTCAGGAAAAAACCCTAAAACGGCCCGGTCTCCGACAAAAGTCGGGGCCGGGCCGTTGGCATTTGCGCGCGCGACGGTTCAAAATAGCCCCCAACTCACGGCCGGGCCGACGACTCCGCGCCCGCCCGCACACCAAACGAAGAGAAAGAGGACCCCCGTCATGAAATTCAAATCGCTTCTCGCCGCCGCGATCGTCGCCGGCGCCTTCGCTTCCACGCTCGCCCAGGCCGCCGAATACGTGGTCGGCACGGGTGCCACCTACCGTCCCTTCGAATACGAAACCCCGAACAAGGAACTCGTGGGCTTCGACGTCGACCTGATGAAGGAAATCGCCAAGGCGGGCGGCTTCGAAGTGAAGTTCATCAACACGCCCTGGGACGGCATCTTCGCCGCTTTGAACAACGGCGACCGCGACATCATCATGTCCGGCATCACGATCACGGAAAAGCGCAAGGAAGTCGTCGACTTCGCGCGTCCCTACTTCCTCGCCCACCAGCTGATCCTCACGAACAAGAGCCTCAAGATTGAAAAGCTGGCCGACCTTGAAGGGAAGCTGATTGCGGTCGTCAACGCGAGCGCGGGCGACATCGCCGCCTCGAAGGCCTTCGGGAAGTCCTCCCCCAACATCCGCCGCTTCGACAACACCCCGCTCGCGCTTGAAGAGCTCAACAACGGCGGCGTCGACGCGATGATCGGCGACGTGGGCGTGCTCCAGTACTACGCGAAGCAGAACCCCGAAAAGCAGTTCAACCAGTGCCGCGACCCGGGCTTTGAAGAGCAGTACTTCGGCATCGGCATCCGCAAGGGCAACAAGGAAGTCCTGGACGCCGTGAACAAGGGCCTGGAAGCCGCGATCGCTTCGGGCGCCTACAACGAGGTCTACAAGAAGTGGTTCGGCACGGACGCCCCGAAGCTTCCGTAATCCCGACCATTAAAGGCGCTGAGAAGGCATAATTCAGCCCCGGCGCCGAAACGCTGAGCCCAAGGGGCGACGACCGGATCGAACCGGCGCCGCCCCTTTGCGGTACTTTGACGGACCGCTTTTCGCCCCCGGCAACGACCCCCATTCACCCCCTTTCTCCCGGAGATTCTCCATGTTCGGATTCCGCTCCGACGTCATTCTCGAATACTGGCCGCTCTTCATGAACGGCGCCGTCACGACGATCAAGATCACCGTGATCTGCGTCTTCCTCGGCATCATCCTCGGGACGCTCCTCGGCATGGGGCGCCTCGCCTCCGCCCGCACCCCGGCCGTGAACCAGCTCCTGCACTACGGCGTGCGCTGGCCGATCGCCGTCTACGTGAGCTTCTTCCGCGGAACCCCGCTCTTCGTGCAGATCTTCCTCATGCACTTCGCGGTGCTGCCGCTCTTCATCCATCCGGTCGACGGCCTCCTGATCGATGGGCCCCTCGCGCGTGAGATCCGCGCGAACTACGGCGCGGTGCTGGCCGGCATCTGCGCGATCACACTGAACGCCGGCGCCTACATGTCGGAAGTCTTCCGCGCGGGCATTCAGTCCCTCGACAAGGGCCAGATGGAAAGTGCGAGGAGCCTCGGCATGAGCTACGGCCAGGCGATGCGCCACATCATCCTCCCGCAGGCCTTCCGCCGCATGCTCCCCGCGCTCGGCAACAACGCGATCGCGATTCTGAAGGACAGCTCGCTCGTCTCCGCCATCGGCTTGGCGGAGCTCGCCTACGCCGCGCGCACGGTCGCCGGGGCGTCCGCGCGCTACTGGGAACCCTACATCACGATTTCCTGCGTCTACTGGGTGATGACGCTCCTCCTCGCCTGGGGGATCCGCCGTCTTGAAGCCCATCTCGGCAAGGGCGACGAAGGCATCAAGTAACGCGAGGAAGAAAAGAAATGACTGAACAGAACACGCAGCCCATCGTGGAGATCCGCCGTCTGCGGAAGGTTTTCGGCGACCACGTCGTGCTGGAGAACATCGACTTCGAAGTGCACCCCGGCGAAAAGGTCGTGGTGTTGGGGCCTTCGGGCTCGGGGAAGAGCACGATGCTTCGCTGCATCAACGCGCTGGAGACCGTCACCGACGGCCAGATCATCGTGAACGGCTTTGAGGTGACGAGCCCGAAGGTGAACTTGAACAAGCTCCGCGAACACCTCGGCATGGTCTTCCAGCGCTTCAACCTGTGGCCGCACAAGACCGTGTTGGAGAACGTGATGTTGGCGCCCCAGATCGTCCTGGGGCAGTCGAAGGAAGCGACCCGCGCCCGCGCGCTGGAGCTTCTTGAAACCGTGGGCCTGGCCGACAAGGCCGACGCCTACCCGGCGAGCCTCTCGGGCGGTCAGCAGCAGCGCGTCGCGATCGCGCGCGCCTTGGCGATGGAACCCAAGGTCATGCTCTTTGACGAACCGACCTCGGCCTTGGACCCCGAACTCGTGGGTGAGGTGCTCTCGGTGATGACGAAGCTCGCCAAGAGCGGCATGACGATGATCGTCGTCACGCACGAAATCGGGTTCGCCCGCGAAGTCGCCGACCGCGTCGTCTTCATGGACGGCGGGAAGATCGTCGAACAGGGACGCCCGGACGAGATTCTCGTCAACCCGAAAGAAGAGCGCACGAAGACCTTCCTCGCGCGCGTGCTCTGATGCGTGGAGGCCCCAAGGGCCTCTCACGGCAGAGCAGAAAGGCCGTCGTTTCCGGAGAGGAATCGGCGGCCTTTGCTTTGTCCGTTGTTCCGTTTGTCCGACCCCGGCACGGCGGAAGGGAGGCCGGTCCGGGAAAGCGGAACGAGGCACGTGCGGCCCTGGGAAGCGTAGGAGAGGCGTGGGAAAAGCCCGGCGAGCGTCTGAAGGGGTGGAGGTTGGCCCGTACCCTCCGGCGCCCTCCCTTGCGCTCACAGGCGCCCACATGAGCACCGGGTGGGAGGACGTGAGGGCCTCCCCTTCGGAGCGCCTCACGCCGGGCCGCAACCCCGCGGAAGCCGTCCTACACGCAGTGCACGGTTGAGAAAAAGCCCGCCTCGGGGCGGACCCGGGCGGGCTTTCTTCGCGTCAGCGACGCAGGCCGTTATTCGGTCTTGGTGTGGACCTGAACGAGCGGACCTTCCTCGGCCTCAGTCGCACGGGCGGCGACGGGACGGCCGGGGTAGCGGACCGGCTCATAGGAGACCGGCTGAATGAGCTCGGGGCGGGTGTGGACCTGCTCCAGAGCGCCTTCTTCCTCGACGGCGCGCTTTTCGGTGACGCGGCCCTCGTACTTCACGACTTCATAGCCGCGGAAGGTGACGAGTTCGGGCTTGGTGTGCACCTGAACGAGACCGGCGGCGGCGAGGTTCGCTTCGAGACCGGCACCGACGTCGCCCTGAGCGGGGACGACGGCAGGGGCTGCTTCGACCGCTTCGACCGCTTCCACCACTTCGACGGCTTCAACGACTTCCACCGTTTCCACGGCTTCAGCGGCGGGTTCCTCGGCCTTCACCGTTTCGACCTGTTCGAGCTGCTCCGCGGGAGCCTCGACGGCTTCGGCGGGAGCGGCCTCAACAGGCTCAACCTTCTCGGCTTCGACCGGCGCTTCCGCGGAGGCTTCCTCCGTCTTCACGGGTTCGGCGGCACGCGTTTCGATCTGCACGAGGGGCTCTTCGGCCGGGGCTTCAGCAGCTTCGGCGGGCGCTTCAGCCTGCTCGGCCTGCTTGGCCTCTTCAGCCTCCTGACCCTCGGCGCCTTCCTGCGCGGTCTTCGAGCGGCGACGGCGGCGCGGACGACGGCGGCGGGCGCCTTCCTGAGCTTCGCCTTCGGCGGCTTCAGGAGCTTCGGCGGCTTCGCCTTCGGCCTTCTCTTCAGCCTTCTCTTCAGTCTTTTCTTCCGCAGGGGCTTCCGCAGCGGCTTCGGCCGGAGCCTCCGCCTTCACTTCGGCTTCCACGGGCGCGGCTTCAGGAGCCTTTTCAGCTTCCGCGGCTTCGGGCTGAGCGGCTTCTTCCGACTTCACCTCAGCGGCGACCTGGGCTTCCTCCGTACCTTCCGCGGCCGAACGACGGCGGCGGCGCGGACGGCGGCGCTTTTCTTCGCGCGGAGCTTCCCCGGCGGCCGCATCCTGCGCGGGCGCCTGGGCGGCTTCCTCAGCCTTCGCCTCGACGGCGGCTTCGGCAGTGACGGCCTCTTCGGCCTTCACCTCGGCCGGCGCATCCTCACGGCGCGTGCGGCGGGTGCGCTCGCGGCGGGGCTTCGCGGCCTTCTCTTCCTGAGCGGGCTTTTCAGCCTTGTCCGTCTTTTCGGCCTTGTCGGCCTTCTCGGCACGGTCCGTACGTTCGGAACGGTCCGTACGGTCGCTGCGGTCCGAACGACGGCGGTCGCCTCGACGGCCGCCGCGGCGGCCGCGGCGGTCGCCTTCACGCTTCTTGTCCTTCGCCTCGTCCTTCTTCTCGTCCTTGGCGTCGGCCTTCGGCTCTTCCTTCTTCTCGTCGCCGCCGAAGAGGAAGGAGAAGATGCGCGAGAAGAAGCCTTTCTGCGGCGTCACGGGTTCCATGGCGGCCGGGCGGTTTTCCTTCGCCTCCGTCTTCTCTTCTTCCTTCTTCACCGGGTGCACGGGCGCGGGATCGCGCGGGAGCACGTTCTTGATGACCGGGACCTGCTTCGTGCGCGCGGGCTTGTCTTCCTGGCCCTTCTTCGCGTACGGATCGTCCGCCTTCGTTTCAATTTCCTCAGCGCGCGCGAAGCTCGGCTGTTCGTCGTCCAGGCGTTCGTCGTCCTGACGGAGGCGTTCGATGTGGTAGTGGGGCGTGACGAGGCTCGTGTTCGGGATCAGCACGACCGGCACGCGGTGGCGCGCTTCGAGCTTCGTGATGTCGTTGCGCTTTTCGTTCAGAAGGAACGTCGCCACGTCGACCGGCACCTGCGCGTGCACCGCGCCGGTCCCTTCCTTCATCGCCTCTTCCTGGAGGATGCGCAGCACCTGGAGCGCGCAGCTCTCGGTGTCGCGGATCACGCCGACGCCGTTGCAGCGCGGGCAGGTGACGTGGTTGCCTTCGGAGAGCGACGGGCGCAGACGCTGGCGGGAGAGTTCCATCAGGCCGAAGCGGCTGATCTTCGCGGTCTGCACGCGGGCGCGGTCGTAGCGGATGGCGTCCTTCAGGCGCTGCTCGACGGCGCGCTGGTTCTTCGGGTCCGCCATGTCGATGAAGTCGATGACGATGAGCCCACCCAAGTCGCGAAGACGCATCTGGCGGGCCACTTCGTCGGCGGCTTCGCAGTTCGTGCGGAAGGCCGTCTCTTCGATGTCGGCGCCGCGGGTCGCACGCGCCGAGTTGACGTCGATGGCGACCAGCGCTTCGGTGTGGTCGATCACGATGGCGCCGCCCGAGGGAAGAGGCACCGTGCGGCTGTAGGCCGTTTCGATCTGCTGCTCGACCTGGAAGCGCGTGAAGAGCGGGATGTCGTCGTTGTAGCGCTTGACGCGGTTCACCATGTCGGGCATGACGTGCGCCATGAACTGGCGGGCCTGCTCGTAGATTTCGTCCGTATCGACGAGGATTTCGCCGATTTCGGGCTGGAAGTAGTCGCGGATCGCACGCACGACCAGGTTCGACTCTTCAACGATGAGGAACGGGGCCGGGTTGATGCGCTTCAGGGGCTTGCCGTTCACGATCGACTCGGTCACGGCGGTCACCTTGCGGCGGCCGTTTTCTTCCTTGACGAGCTCGTACTGGGGCTCGGCCGCGTCGGCGATCGCTTCCCAAAGCTTCAGAAGGTAGTTCAAGTCCCACTGGAGCTCTTCGGTCGTGCGGCCGATGCCGGCGGTGCGGGCGATGGTCGACATGCCGCGGGGCACGTCGAGGCGGTCCATCGCTTCGCGGAGTTCCTGACGTTCTTCGCCTTCGATGCGGCGGGAGACGCCGCCCGCGCGCGGGTTGTTCGGCATCAGAACGAGGTAGCGCCCCGCGAGGCTGATGAAGGTCGTCAAGGCCGCGCCCTTGTTGCCGCGCTCTTCCTTTTCGACCTGAACGATAAGTTCCTGGCCTTCCGTGATCGCGTCGCGGATCGTCGCGGTGCGCACGTCGATGTCGGCCTTGAAGTACTGACGGGAGATTTCCTTGAAGGGGAGGAAGCCGTGGCGGTCTTCGCCGTAGTTGACGAAGCAGGCTTCCAAGGAGGGCTCGATGCGGGTGACGACGCCCTTGTAGATGTTGGACTTCCGGGCTTCGCGGCCGGCCGTCTCAATGTCGATGTCGATCAGCTTCTGGCCGTCGACGATGCCCACACGGGTTTCTTCCGCGTGCGTGGCGTTGAAAAGCATGCGCTTCATGTCGGCATTACTCCTGTGAGCCGCCCTTTTGTCGACGCGGGCGGAGTACGTGCCGCAGAAGTGGGTTCCTCGCCTCCTCGGGCGACGGTGCGCGGTTCGGGTCCCCCTTCGGGGTCCCGCGCGCTTTCAGACCGTCCTTCAAAGCAAGACGCAATCGGGGCTGTGTCGGCCGCGGCGCTACCTTGACGGGCGCCGCCGCACGTGGGGAGAGTCTCAAACCGCCCGGGTACCCCGTGCGTGGCTCCATCCCTCACAACCTCCGCATTTCTCCGCGCGCCGCGCGGAGAAAGTCTGCCGAGCCGATAAGCCTCCCGGACGCGGACGGGGCGGGCGGGAGCGCCTGCGCGCAGGCGATGTCGACCGCCCGACGTCCTCCCGGTCTTCCGTTCATCTCGAACGGAACGCGTTGGAGGCGCACGCACGGGGTGCCGGGGAGCGTCATTGAAGCGGCGGATGCGCCTCGCTGAAGGGAATTGCGGAGCGGAAAGTTCCGGAGGGCGTCCTCTCGGGGACGGACTCAACCCTTGAGCGGCGGCCTCATGAGGCCTGTCACCGCGGGGAGCCCACCGCACCCGAAAAAACGTCCGGCGCCTTCCGCTCAACGCCCCCTCGGGGCGGCCGCCGCGCTTCTCCCGACCCCGAACGTCTTTCGCGCTCGCCCCGCCATCGGCTCGAAGCCTTCTCGGGCGGGGGTCGTCGACGTCGGTGGCGCATGGATGCGCGCCGCACTCCCTTCCCTCACCGTCCTCTCGACCCGGGGTCGCTGACAGCCTTCGGAAGGGCGAACGAAAAACCAGTTGTCCTCTGCGGCCCGACGGTCCGGACTGCCGGCCGGTCCGTCGGACGCGCGCCGCATGCCGGAACCTCGGGGCGAAGGCCGGAGGTGCCGGAGGCTCCTCGGAGCCGCCCGGCCGCTCCCGCGACCGCCACGCCGTGGGTCCCCGCGGCGCGAATGAAAAAACACCCGAAGCCCGCCCCTCTCGGGGCCGGCTCCGGACGAACAAAACCTTTCCGATTCATGAGAAAATGCGCTCGCGGCGCCCCTTTGGGGTACCGTCCCGCCGTGATTCCCGCGAATCTTCCTCAGTCCGCCTCCCCTCACGGGAAGCGCTCTGAGAAGCCAAAAGTATAAACGATGTTCGGGTCCGCCAAAGAGAATATTGAACCGATCGCGTCCGCCGCACTCACCGAGCTTTCGCCCGACCGCGTCACCTTCGTCGCGATCGGCCCGGACGCCGAAGGGCAGCGTCTCGACAACTTCCTTTTCAAAAAAGCCAAGGGCGTCCCGAAGGGACACGTCTACCGCGTGATCCGCGCGGGCGAAGTGCGCGTCTCGAAAAAGCGCGCCAAAGCGGAAACGAAGCTCGCCCTGGGCGACGTCGTCCGCATCCCTCCGATGAGGACCGCGCCTGCCGCCCAAAAGGGCACGGCTCCGGCGGCGCCGATCGCCGAGGGGCAGCTCCCCGTCCTCTTTGAAGACCAGCATCTCATCGTCGTCTTGAAGCCCGCCGGCATGGCCTCCCACGGAGGCTCGGGGATCGCGCACGGCCTGATCGAACGCCTGCGCGCGACGCGGCCCGCGGAAACGATGCTCGAACTCTGCCACCGCCTCGACAAGGAGACGAGCGGCGCGATCATCATCGCCAAGACGAGAAAGGCCCTCGTGCGCATGCACGACCTCATGAAGAACGGTGGGGTCGAAAAGCACTACCGCGCCTTGATGAAGGGTGACTGGCCGAACGACCGTCAGCACGTGAAGGCGCCGCTGACCCGATACCTGCTCCCCTCCGGCGAGCGGCGCGTCAAGGTGGATCCCGTCGAAGGGATGAGCGCGCACTCGATCTTCACGAATCTGGGCCGCTTCGGCGCCGCGACCTTGGTCGACGTCGAACTCAAGACCGGCCGCACCCACCAGATCCGCGTTCACGCCGCGCACTTGGGTCACCCGCTCGTGGGCGACGACAAGTACGGCGACTTCGACTTCAACAAGGAAGCCGTCAAGGGCGTCTTGGGCACGCCCTTCAGGCGGATGTTTCTCCACGCCTTCAGGCTCAGGCTTCAACACCCCGTCACGGGCGAGGCGCTCGATATCGAAGCGCCTCTGCCGGACGAATGCGTGCGCCTTCTCGCCGCGCTCGAACCCCAGAGGAAAAAGAAGTGATCGAACACTCCAAGTACGATGCCGTCGTCTTTGATTGGGACGGCACCATGATGGACACCACGGCGCTGATCGTCAAAAGCATCCAACACGCCGCGCGCGAGATGGGCATCCCCGTCCCCTCGGACGAAGTGGCCTCGAGCATCATCGGACTCGATTGGCGCAACGCCCTGCGCATCGCCGTCCCCGACCTCCCGATGGAGCGCGCGATGGAGTTCGGCGAACACTACCAGGCGCACTACGTCCCGAACGAAAAGCGCGTCTTTCTCTTCCCCGGGATGGCCGAACTCGCGAAGGAACTCAAGGCCTCCGGCGTCGCCGTCGCGGTCGCGACGGGAAAGAGCCGCAGGGGTTTGAACCGCATCCTGGAGACGACGGGCCTCACCGACCTCTTCGTCACGACGAAGACCGCGGACGAATGCACGCCGAAGCCCCACCCCGAGATGCTCGAAGAGATCTCGATCGAGACCGGGGTCGACAAGTCCCGCATGGTGATGGTGGGAGACACGACGCACGACCTCTTCATGGCGAAGAAGTTCGGTTGCGACGGCATCGGCATGACCTGGGGCGCGATGCGCGCCGAAGAGCTCCTCAAGGCCGAACCGGTCGCCTTGGTGAAGAACGCGGAGGAACTCCGCAGGCTTCTCGGGGGTGAGTGAGACCGAAGGCCTTGCGTACGCCCGCTCCTGAAGCACGAAGGCGCCGCGAACCTGAGGGGTTGCGGCGCCTTGTCGCATGTGCCGTATGCGCTCTGTGAGCAGGGTGCGGGCCGTGCCCGCACCCTGCCTACATGATCAGTACTCGTTGAAGATGCGCTGGATTTCCTTGATGTCCTGCGTCTTCGTCAAAGCGAGCTGGAGGAGCAGACGCGCCTTCTTGGGGTTGAGGTTGCCCGACGAGATGAAGCCCTTCTTGATCGCGTCCGGGCGCAGCACGCATTCGCCCGTCGGGACGTGCTCGGAGAGGACCACGGGGAAGCCCTTCGCCATCATCGGTTCATAGAACGCTTCCTGGCCGTTCGGGATGGAGCAGTTCCCCATCGAAGCCGAGACTAGCCCCTTCGCGCCCGCCTTGACGGCGGCTTCCGCGAGCTTCGCGTCGTCGCCCGCCACCGCGTAGATGATGTCGACGCGCGGGAGTTCGGTCATGCCGGTCACGTCGAATTCGGACTTCGTCGTGTGGCGGCGGGTCGTCGTGCGGTAGAAGACGGGCTCGGCCTGGCTCATGACGCCCAACCACCCGTATTCGGGCGCGCGGAAGGTGTCGACGTTCGAGGTGTTGAACTTCGTCGTCTCACGCGCGGCGCCGATGCGGTTGTTCATGATGATGGTGACGCCCTGACCCTTCATCTTGGGCGAGGCCGCGGCCTGCACGGCTTCGAGGAGATTCATCGGGCCGTCGGCGGAGATGGCGGTCGCCGGGCGCATCGCGCCCACGAGGACGACGGGCTTGTCGCTCTTGACCGTGAGGTTCAGGAAGTACGCCGTCTCTTCAATCGAGTCCGTCCCGTGCGTGATCACCACGCCGTCCACCTTCGGGTCGGCGAGGAGTTCGTTCACGCGGTTGGCGAGCTTCAGACGGATTTCCGTCGTGACGTTGTTGGACGAGATCGAGACGACCTGTTCGCCCGAGACTTCCGCGTAGTCCTTCATCTGGGGGACGGCGTCGATCAACGTCTGGATCCCGATCGCGCCGGCCTTGTAGCCCGTCGTGTCGGTCGCCTTCGCGGCCGACCCGGCGATGGTGCCGCCCGTGGCGAGGATCTTCACGGACGGGAGCGCCATCGCGGAGCCCGCGAACGTCATGGCCGCGACGGCGGAGAGCGCGAGAAGTGTCTTCCGAAGCTTCATGGTTGGTCCTTCTTCGGTAGGGACGGCCGCGGGCGTCGGGCGCCGCAGCCGCGGAGGATGAGGAGTGTGAGTGGTCGTGGTCCGCGCAGGAGAACGGGCGCGGACTACGACAAACACCTTGGATGCGGACGGTAGCAAAGAGGAGCGCAGAACGCCCATTCGGGATTACGAGGGGCGCTTCGGATGACCCGGAAATTCGGCCTCCATAGGGATAGAGCGGCAGCTGACGTCATCACAGCCTGCCGCTCTTCGTAGGTTCGGGAGCCTTGAAAACTCACTCGGCGTCGACCGCCGCCTCCCGGCGGCGCTTCACCACGATCCAAAGCAACCCCGTGAGCACCGCCGCCCCCGCCATCACCGCGCTGTAGCGCCAGGCTTCGCCCAGCACGATCGGGACCAGCACCGCGGACGCCACCGCAAAGCCCATCGTCTGGAAGAACTGCTGGATCGAAGCCGCCATCCCGCGGTTCTTCGGGAAGTAGTCGAGGTTCATCACGTTCATGACGGGGCGCACGACCGCCATGTTGAAGTGGTAGATCATCGGGCAGACGAGAAGCCACGGATACCCGGGGGCACCCTCCCAGTCGAGCGCGATCCCGACCAAGCCCGCCGCCGTCATGACGGAGATGCTCCATGCGAGAAGCGGCCAAGGCCCCAAGCGTCGCAGGAGCCTCGGGCCCGCCCAACCGCCCAGCATCGTGCAGACGATGAGCGGGACCACCAACCAGCCGAAGTCGTCCACGCCCATCCCCATGATGTTGATCACGAAGTCGGCGGCGCCCGCCGAGTAGACGATCCCGCCCATGAAGGTGAAGCCGTGCCCGATCACGCCCGCCATG
>NZ_JH605019.1:0-1501 GCF_000250875.1 Sutterella parvirubra YIT 11816
ATGAGGTGAAGGTAGCGGTCGGCGGCGACGCCCCGCACGCGCCGGTCCTCTCCAAGATGAACCCGGACGACGTGATCAGCGTGAAGGACGCCGCGCGCGCCGCTTGTTCGGAGAGCGACAACCGCGCCGCGAACCTCCTCATGAAGACGTTGGGCAGCCCCGCCGCGATGACGGCGTGGCTCCAGTGGAAGGGGGACCTCCGGACCCGCATCGACCGCTACGAGCCCGACTGCAACAAGACGTCCGCCTACGACGTGCGCGACAAGACGCGCCCGTCCGCGATCACGCAGCTCTGGAGGAAGCTCTACCTCGACTTCACGCCGGACGAACGGATGGAGTGGGAGGACATGTTGAAGGCCAACAAGCACTCCGCGCACCTCTTCAAGGCGCAGGTGCCGCAAGGTTGGACGGTTGCGGACCGTACTGGGTCGGGGTCGTCCGACGACGAGACGAACAGCTCGGTCCACGCCATGCTCTTCAATCCGGAGGGCGCCGCCTGGTTTGCGGCGGTTCACGTGAGGATGCCGGCGGGGACGGACCTCCAAACCCGCGACGCGGTTCTGGCGAAGGCCTGCGGGATCGTCATGCGGACGATCGCGCCTGGGAAGTGAATCGGAGGCTGAGAAGGCAACGAAACGAGGGGCGCTCACGGTGGGCGCCCCTTTGCGTTCCTGCGGTCCTGACGACGGGCGCCCCTCAGTTTCCGGTCACGTACGCCCCCGGCGTCACGCCGAAGACGCGCTTGAAGGCCACGATGAAGGCGGTCGCGCTCGAATACCCCACCTCCGCCGCGACGGCCTCGGTGGTCATCCCGCGGCGAAGAAGCAGCGTCGCCTGAAGCATGACGAGCTCCAGGCGCCAGTCCCCGAACCCTCTGCCCGTTTCCGCCGCGAGGATGCGGGAGAGCTGCCGCCCCGAGATCCCGGCCGCTTCCGCGTAGTCTTCGCGCGAGACCCGCATGTCGGGCTCCGCAATGATCGCCTCGGCGACGGCCTTCAAAAGGGGATGCGTGGAGAGCGCCGCAAAGCCCGGTTTGAGGCGCTCCGCCGAACGGATCTCGTCGATCAGCACCCTGGCGATCCGCCCGAGGGGCGAGTCGGCGTCGAAGGGGTCGTTCCGGTCGATGAAGCGCCGCGCCGCTTCCAAGGCGAGGTTCGAGATGAAGAAGCGCTCGATCGTCTTCGGGAGCTCCGCGCAGAGGGGCTCCGCGAAGTGCACGTACCAACTCGAGGCATTCTCGCCCAGGATCCCTTCGTGGGCGACGCCCGAAGGCACCCACGCGGCGGTGCCGGCCGGCAAAGCGACGATCGAACCCCCGACCGACAACCCCACCCAGCCCGAGAGCGTGATGGTGAGCTGCCCGGTCTTGTGGGCGTGCTGGCCCACGCCACGGGCGTCGCCGTGCTCGATGCGGTCCTTCACCAAGACGCCGTGCACCGGCGCGGTCACGTCGTCCGGGCGGAAGTTTTCGGGCCAGCGGGTGGGAAGGGCGGGAAGGTGT
>NZ_JH605019.1:1561-9004 GCF_000250875.1 Sutterella parvirubra YIT 11816
CGGGTGGGAAGGGCGGAGGAGCTTTTGGTGGTCATGTGGTCGGGTCGGTGGTCGGGTCGGTCGGGATGGTCGGGCAGGGCAGGGGTGTGCGCATTTCGTCGGGCGCAGACCCCCAACCGCTTGGACGATTATCGCCCGGGCCTCAGGTTCCGGCGACCCGGAAACAAACGGTTTGCGCAGCCCCATCCCGCGCCCCGCCGGAAAGAAAAAAGAACCCGACCGGCACACTTCCCGGTCGGGCTCTCAGCCCGCGTGATCGGGCGGCTCATGTCTCACCGCCAGCCTCACGCGTCGAGGAGGAGATCCGCCGCCGGAGAAGCTTGCCTTTCGGCTCGGGTCGCCCGGCGGCGGGGTTTCCGTTGATCCGGCGATCAACTCACCCGATTACGGCACCTTCCATTCCAGGTTGTGGCACGAGCCGCAGAGGTTCTGACTCTGCTGATGCCCCTTGTGGCATTCCTGGCAGTCGGTGTTGATCAGGTGGTTGTAGTGCGGATTCGGGACCATGTCCTTCGTGCGTTCGGCCACCTTGTCGAGGCCGCCGTGGCAGCCGTCGCAGGCTTTGGACGACACGACGGCGCCAGGCGCCGGCGTCGCCGTCTGGTGGCAGGTCTTGCATTCGACGCCGCGCGCACCGTGACGGTCCGCGAGGAAGTCCGCGGCACCCGCCGAACCCGAGAGCGCCAGCACGCCCGCCGCGAGAAGGGCGGAGAGGAGTTGTTTCGTATTGAGCATGATCAGTCCTCCCTTACTTCGCAGCCTTCGAAGCCTTGGCACGAGCCGCCGCATGGCGCGCCGCCACGCGGCCGAACACCATGCCGCCGCCCAACTGGTTGCCGCCGATGTCGTCCTGGTACCAGAGCCCGCCCGCCGCGGCGCCCGCGGCGTAGAGCCCGGGAATGGGCTTCATCTCGAAGTTGACGACGCGCGCGTCCTTGTCGATCTTGGGGCCGCCCATCGTGCTCGCCATGCCGCCCGCGGCCGGAACCATGTAGTAGGGACCGGTCTCAAGCGCATGCGGGGTTTCGTATTCGTAGGGCGGATCGAGTTCCTTCGCTTTCCCCGCCTTCACCGCCGCGTTGAATTCCTTGACGGTTTCAGCGAGAGCAACCGGGTCGACGCCCGCGGCCTTCGCGACCTCTTCGATCGTGTCGCCCTTCGGGACCTTGTAGCCCAAGCGGCCGAAGCGCTCGATCGTGTTCGAGAGGATGTTGTCGTTCGCGTCCGCGTCCTGACCGATCAGCATGAAGCTGCGGTTGTCGGGGGTGCGTTCCGCAATGGCCTTGGCCTTCGGGACCTGGAGCCAGGTTTCCGGCACGAAGCGCTTGCCGTTCGTGCCTACCTGGATGCCGTAGCCGGCGTGCATCAGGGGCGACGGGTTCGCGTGGCCGGTCGGGGTGATCGGGCCCGCGTAGAACTGGTCCATGTTGACGAGCTTCGCGTGGACTTCACTCGCCAAGAGCAGGTTCTCACCCGTGATCCAGGGCGAGCCGCGCACGATCAGCTTCGCGGCCCACGCACCGATGTACTGCGCGACCATCGCTTCGTTCGCGCCGTAGCCGCCGGTGGTCAGAATCACGCCGCCCTTGGCGCGGTAGTGCTTCGGGCCTTCGGGCGTGAGGCATTCGACGCCTTCCACTTCCCACTTGTCGTTCTTGATCAAGTGAACGGCCTTGGTGTTGTAGTGGATCTTGACGCCCGCCTTGTCCAAAGCGGCCATCAGGCAGCGAAGGAGCTTCGAGCCGCCCGAAATGCCTTCACCCGGACTGATCACGCAGCGGGAGAGTTCGGGCGCGGGGAGGTTCTCCCAGAGGAAGAAGGGCGTGCCGTGGTCGGCCAACCAGTCGATGCCGTCCCCGGCTTCGTCCGCGTAGACCTTCACGAGTTCGGGGTCGGAGTGGTAGCCCGAGAGCTTCATCATGTCGTTGAAGAACGCTTCCTTGGAATCCTCCGGATGGTTCTTCTGGAAGCGGGAGCCGACGGCGGCGATCCAACCGGACGAATAGACGGTCGTGCCGTCCGGGCGCCCCATCTTTTCGAGGAGCACGGTCTTCGCGCCTTTTTCAGCGGCTTCGAGCGCGGCGCACATGCCGGCGAAGCCCGCGCCCACAACGACCACGTCATAGGTTTCGGGCTTGGGCTTGCCCTTCGGTTCGGGTTTCGCATGGGCGGCGCCCGCGATCAGCGCGCCGGACCCGATGATCGTGCCTTTGAGCAAATCACGACGATTTTGGTTCATCTTTTAGATCCTCCGTTTTGGGGACGATTCCGCGGCCGCCCGCCTTGGTCGAGGCGTGAGAAAGGGCGGCCGTTCGGGGAAATGCGTCCTTCGGCAAGGTGCGGTCTTCAAGCGATCCGAAGCTTTGATGCCCGGGTCGCGGGTCTTGACGGTCTTACGCCTGTCTTAAGAACCATCTTCGCGCCGTCCGCGTCAAAAGGCAATAAGAATTGAGGACAGGTGATGTCGAATCGGGGACATGGAGAGGTGGGAGTTTCCCCATAAGCAGTTGGGGTGAATCGGTTGGGGAGATCCGGGCCCGCAGGTGTACGGGCAGAGGTGTCGAACCGGCTCCGTCAAAAGGCGTAGAACGTGAAAAACCTCTCAACGAAGCGCACCTTGAGGCGTAAACTTCGCCGAAGCACACGTCCGTGCCGGCGCTCCCGCCGGTGCGGAAGAAGCCCGCGAGGCAGCGCCTCTGCGCCCCGCGGCCTTCGAATCGAACACGGAAGAGAAAAGCAAATGACTCGACACGCCTTCTTCATCGACGCCGGCTGCGCGCTGGGGCACAGCGGCGGCACGTTGAACCACGCCTTCGTTGAGAAGGGTCGCAAGACCCTCGAAGCCCTCGGTTGGACGACCGACGCCACCCAGATCGAAAACGGCTGGGACGTCGAAGCCGAAGTCGAAAAGATCCTCAAGGCCGACCTCGTGGTGATCCAGACGCCGGGGTGGTGGATGTCGACGCCGTGGCAATTGAAGAAGTACGAGGACGAGGTGTTCGTCTCGCCCCGGCTCTGCGGCGGCGACGGGCGCTCGCGCAGCGACGCCTCGAAGAAGTACGGCTCGGGCGGGTTCCTGACCGACAAGCACTACATGCTCTCCTCCACCTGGAACGCGCCCTTGGAAGCCTTCACCGAGCCCGATCAGTTCTTCGGCGGCGTCGGGATCGACGGCGTCTTCCTGCCGCTTCACCGCACGATGGCGTTCCTGGGTCTGAAGCCCACGCAGTCCTTCATGGCGAACGACGTCCACAAGAACCCCACCATCGAAGCCGACATGACGCGTTTCGTCGCGCACATCCGGAACGTGGCGGCGGCGATCGGGTGAGGTCCCGGTCGGTGAGCTGAAGGGGAGACCGCGAGGTTCTTCCTCTTCGGCCCGCACGAAAACCAGAACCCCCGGCATGGGCGCGGTCCGGTCGGGGGTTCGGTTTGTCGAGATGAAGAAAATCCCCGGCACTCACATGGAGCACCGGGGAAATGCTTTCAGCTCATGCGGCCGGAGCCGCGGAGAGGCTGATTAGAAGCGGTGGACGAGACCGGCCACGAAGTCGTAGGCCTTGCCTTCGTACTTGGTGGACGTCGAGTCGGTTTCAGTGAACTCAACCTCGCGCTGGACGTAGCCCATGCCCGTGTAGAGCGTGGTGCGCTTCGAGAGGGCGTATTCGTAGCCGACGGAAGCCGTGTAGGCCTTGAGGTCGGGCTTGGCTTCGAAGGAGGGGACCTCCGCATAGGTGGAGTTCACGTTAGCTTCACCATCCATGTAGCCGATGCCGGCCTTCCAGGTGCCGCCCAAGGCGTCGAACTGCGTCGAGAGATGCACGCCGAAGCCGTCGAAGCTGAAGACACGCTGGACGGCGTCGTAATCATCGTCGGTAAACCCACTGATCTTAACAAGGTCCATGGTCGTGCCGAGAATCCCAGCAGCATCCGAGGCATCCTTGAAGTACTGCACGGCGAGGAAGGTCTTCGCGAAGCCGCAGTCGTAGGAACCCGCGAGGTTGAACGTGTAGGCGTCTTCGATCGTGTAGTCGTTGCTGCCGAGGGTGGTCGTGCCGATCTTGAGTTCGGCATTGCTCTTGTTCGTCCAGTCGACCAAGGCGCCCACTTCGAAGGGGCCGCCCGCCCACTTCGCGCCCAAGGCGGCGTAGCGGTCGGTGTTCGTCTTGTTTTCGTCACCGCCGTCGTCACCGCCCATGGCGTACTGGGCGTAGACCGTCGTGCCGGCGAAGGTCGGCGAGACGTAGGCGATCACGTTGTCGAGACGGGACGTGTAGGCGGCCATCACCTTGGTGTGACCGGCGATGTTGTCGGACCAGCCGGAGCCGAAGGCCGAAGCCATCGCACCGTAGAAGCCGACCGAGCCCGTATCGGAGACGAGCGTGCCGAGGCGGCCCATGTAGACCGTACCGAAGTCGCCGGAGACGTTCACCGTCGCTTCACGGCCGAAGAGGCGGTCTTCACCAAGCTTGCCGGAGTCGGACGAGAAGCCGTTTTCGAGCTTGAAGCCGACCTTGAGGCCGTTGCCGAGGTCTTCAGAGCCGCGCAGACCGAAGCGGGTCGCGGAGTTGACGCCGGAATCCATCGTGAAACTGTCTTCCTTGATGGAATCGCTGTCCGTAGCTTCGTACTTGGTGTGGTTGTACACCATGCCGTAGTCGATGACGCCGTAGACGTTGACGTCGGCGGCGTAGGCCGAGATGGAAAGCGCGCCGATGGCGGCCGCAACGAGAGTCTTCTTGAACATGTCCTGAGTCTCCACTGTTTTTCTTCGGTTCGAGCGGTTTCCACCCGTTTGCGTACCATTAAAGCGGCGAACTAAGCTGATCGCCTTAGTGAAAACACCGTGAAAACCAAAAAATCAAGAAAAATCAGTGTGTTTGATGCAAAGCGGAACGACTCGTTCCGTTGTGGGTGAAGAACTTGAGTTCAAGAATCGCCTGAAACGGCCCCGGGAGGTGTGAAAATCCCGGCGCTCTTCGGGAGGCCGGGACTCTTTTCACCGGTACGGTATGGAGATGAACGGGCAGGCGCTCCAAACCGGGTTTCACCCTTTCGCCACCTCCGCAGCCTGCGCCCCCGCGGTCCGCCCCATGACGAGGCAGTTGGTGAGCTGGGCGCCGCCCAGACGCTCCCGCCCCCAGATCCCGCCCACGACTTCACCCGCGGCGTAGAGTCCCGGGACGGGCGTCCCGTCGGCGTCGACCACCCGGGCCAACGCGTCGGTCGCCACCCCGTCCAAAGACGTGTGCACGTAGATCCGCTCCTTCCCGTAATAAAACGGCGGCTCCGAGATCGTCTGCGCGAAGGCGCGCTTTCCCGTCTCGGGGTCGAAGCCCTCACGCACCGCGCGGTTGTAGGACTCCAAGGTCCGGCGGAGTTTCGCCAAAGGCACGTCCATCCCGCGGGCGAGCTCTTCGACGGTGGCGGCCTTCCGGACGATCCCGTTGATGAGCTTCAACCCAAGAGTCGCGCCCTTCATCGACTGCCGGTCGGTGACGACCCAGCATTCTCTTTCGGGGAGAGAGAGCATCTTGTCCGCCACCTCGTTCCAGGGGCGCGTTTCATCGACGAACCGCCGGCCCTGCAGCGTCAAGTAGATGTCCCCGCCCACGTAGTCCAAAAGTCGTCCGCCCCAGAAGGGAATCAGCTGCATGCCGAAGCCCGTCTTCAAGGCGCCGCCCACGGACTGCACGAGATCCAGCGCATCCCCGGTCGCGCCGTCCCAGTTTGTGCCGTAGGGGTTGGCGGTGGTGCGCAGGTCCGCGGTCAACTGCGGGTGAACGGCCATGCGCCGGCGCACGTCCGCGGTGAAGCCGCCGGTCGCGAGGATGACGGTCTTGGCTTCCATGAGGGAGAGCGGCCCGTCGGTGTTCTCGACCGCGACGCCCCAGCCGTTGCGGGTCTTGGAGAGCCCCGTCAGGCGGGCGTTCAACCGCACGGGAATCCCGAGGCTCCGGGCGTGGTTCGCAAGCGCCAGAACGTAGCTCCGCCCCGCGCTGTTTCCCGGCATCGTGAAGCACCGGCGGTGCACGCCCGAGTGCGCGACGTAGGGGGCGCCGAAGCGCACGTTCATGGATTCGAGCCACTCGAACGCGTCGTGCGAACCTCGGGCGATCTTCATGAGGATCGCTTCGTCCCCTGCGCCCCCGCCCACAACGAGGGCGTCCGCGGTGAAGAGCTCGGCCGAGTCTTCCAGCCCGTAGGGTTTCGTGCGCGGCGTCACCACAGCGATCGACCCGGAGGAATAGATGGAATGGCCGCCGATGAGCGGCCCCTTTTCAATGAGGAGGACCTTCTTCGCCCCGGCCTCCTTCGCGGCGCAGGCGGCGGAGAGCCCCGCGATCCCGGTGCCGACGACGAGGACGTCCAAAACGTCCGTTTCGCTCCAGGCCGCCGGGTCCGTGGCGCGGGCGACGCCGGGAAGGTTCCACGCAGCCCCCGCGGCCCCTGCCGCAAGAAGCCCCGAGAGGAAGTCCCGCCGGGAGGCCCCAAAACCGCGACCCGTGCTCATGCTTCCTCCGCGGCGGCCGTCGGGGCCGCCCCTTCAACAAGCCCCAGGCGCTCCAGCCACCGGTAGGCGTCGAGCGCGCTCGTGAGGCCGATCTTCGCGAAGGCGTTCGCGCGGTGCATCTTGACGGTCTCGGCGCCGATGCCGAGCGCCGACGCGACTTCCTTGTTGGACTTTCCTTCCGCCACGAGGACGAGCACTTCCCGCTCGCGGTTCGTGAGCGTCGCCCAGAGGTCGGCGAGTTCGCCCAGCGCCTTCTTTTCTTCATGGCGTTTGAGCGATACCGCGCAGGCCTTCTCCACCGCGGCGCGCAGCGCCATCGGGTCGCCGTGCTTCTCGATGAAGTCGAGCGCGCCCGCTTTGAGCGTGTGCACGGCCGTGGTCACGTCGCCGTGACCGGTGAGAAAGATGATGGGGAGATCGCACCCACGCTGGATCAACCGGCGTTGGAGTTCGATCCCGTCGATCCCGGGCATCCGGAGGTCCACGACGATGACGCCGGGGCGCTCCAACGACGCTTCTGCGAGGAAGACTTCCCCGCAGGCGTAGTCGTCGACCTCAAACCCAGCCATGCCGAGAAAGAGCCGCTGGCTCGCGCGGAAGTCGTCATCGTCGTCGACGAGGCGGACGAGAGGTTTCGTGGTCATCGGTGGTCCTTTCTACGGCTTCGGAGCATCGGGAGCGGCATGACGCGTGCGCTCAGCCGATTCTTCGGGTCGGTGAATTCTGGGGGCGGCATCGGCATCCCCCGAGTCTTCAGGGGCGGCTTCCTCCGCCGCGTACGCGCCGGGCACGACGCCCGGAGCAATGGTGGAAGTATGCGGGAGTGCGGCCTTTTCCGGCAATGCGGACGAATCACCGGCGTCGGGAAGGGCTTCGACCTCGAACCCCGCTTCGACGGCGGGGAGGTCCCCCAGGCGCGTCGCCCGGAA
>NZ_JH605019.1:9091-9192 GCF_000250875.1 Sutterella parvirubra YIT 11816
CGCCGTGGCGCTCGACGATGCCGCGGCAGATCGTCAAGCCCAGCCCCAAGCCGCGGTGGTCGCGGCTGTCGGGGGAGTCGGTGTTCGAATCGCTCGAACCC
>NZ_JH605019.1:9293-9540 GCF_000250875.1 Sutterella parvirubra YIT 11816
CGGATCCCGGCGCTCGCGTCGTTGAGGGCTTCGAGGGCCTCGGGAGAGACGTCGTCCGCCGGGTCGACGCTCACGGCGTTCACGACCGTGAGGCGCCAGCGGGACGCGTCCGTCGGGCAGCGCTCCAGCGTCAGAACTGGCGGGGGCAGGGCGGTGGAGGCCTTCTCAGCCTCATCCTTGGCGTCCACGCCCTTGTCGGTGCGCCTGCCTTGGAGGGCCTTCAGGGCCGAACAGGCGTTGCGAAGGA
>NZ_JH605019.1:9573-11112 GCF_000250875.1 Sutterella parvirubra YIT 11816
AGGCCTCTACGGATCCGCCCGTCTTGGTGCGGGGGAGCCGGATCACGGGCGCACAGGCGGGGGCGGGCGCATCGGTCCTGCCTTTCGTCCCGTTCTTGCCGTTCCTGCCGTTCTTCTTCGCGCCGTTCTTCCCGGACTTCACGTCAGAACCCGCCTTCGCACCGTCGCCCGCCGACGTGTTCTGGCCGGAGAGGCTCTTCGCCTCCTTCGCCTCGCCCCATTCGCCGCCGACCCCGAAGAGGAGCTCCATCTCCGCGTCGCCCTGCTGCGCCATTTCGGCGGCGAGGCTCGCGACGCTCCGGCGCACGGCACGGCAGAGGTCGACGGGCTTCAAGGCGGCGCCGCTTCGCTTCGCGTAGCGGCGCACCCCCGCGATGATCCCGGCGATCCGGACCGCCTCGCGGTCGATCCCGGCCAGGGCTTCCTCACGGATCCGGCGGGCGGGGTCGTCCGCTTTGTCGGCGCCTTCATTCCCGGCACCGTTCCCATTCGCGCCGTTCTGCGCTTCGCCCATCTTCAGGACGGCCGCATACGTCCGGATCGCCCCCACGGGCCCGTTGATCTCATGCGCGATCATCCCGGACATCTGCTGCACGATGGAGCGCCGTTCGAACCCGGCGAGTTCCAGACGCGTCTTCGCGGCCTCCGCGGCCACCCGCTCCTTCTCCTCCATCGTCCTTCGGAGCTCTTCCGTGCGGCGGCGCACCAAGGCGTGAAGCCGCAGTTCGTTCCCGACGAGGATCAAAAGAAGGAGAAGCCCCACGAGAATCTCGGTCTTCCAGCGGGAGAAGATCGCCCGCGGGCTCATGTCACGAAGGTGCGCGTAGGGACCCACTTCCAGGGCTTGAAAGAGGTCGCGGACCGCCGCGTGCGAGACGTTGGTGCGCCATTCGAACTGCCCGGTGGTGGGGAGCGTCAACATCGCGATCGTCACGTCCCGCACCACCGACTCGGGCGCAAAACCGGTGGAGAGCAGACTCACGTCCGGGTAGAGGGCGGTGGAGTGGCGGCAGGCCAAAGCGGGGACGTTGTCCGGCCCCACGCGGTCGTCGCGCTCGGCGACCACCGCCAAGTGAGAGAGGTCGGCCAACCCCTGCGCGCCGATCGACTCCAAAAGGCACGCGGGGAGCACCGCCACGTCGACCTGACCGGCCAAAAGCGCCGAGATCACGTCCGGGTAGGCGTTGTTCCGGAAGGCGACCGAAGAGAAGAACGTTTCGGGGTCGAACCCAGCCTTCTTGATTTCGAGTGCGGCCGCGAGCCACCCGTCGACCGCATTGGGGAGCGCCGCCCCGGCGCGCAGTCCCTCGAGGTCGGCGATCGTGGTGGGCGTGGGGCGGACCGCGGCGCCCATGCGGTTCGCAAGGCCCGGCCCGGCCGGGCGGGTCGTTGCGCCCGGGGCCGCACCTTCAGTCTCTTCGCCCGAGCGCCGCACGACGAAGACCGCCCCGGTCGACGCTTCCGCGCTCTGCGCGAGCGCGGTCTTTCGTGTGACGATCCACTGATTCGGGAAAGGCTGCCCGATCACGGCTTCCGCGG
>NZ_JH605019.1:11122-21439 GCF_000250875.1 Sutterella parvirubra YIT 11816
CGGGCGCGAAGATGAAGTCGGGCTTCACGCGCGCGACGTCGTCCGCGGCTTCCGCCGCGCTCACCGTCACGGTGCGCCAGCGGTACTGCGGCGTCATCTCGGACATCGTCCGCACCGTCGCCTGGAGGTCCATCGCGTCGAACGGATTGATGAGGGTGTCCAGAAGCGCCACCGTGATCAACGGCCGGTTGTCCTGAACGCCTTCGGCGGACGTCGTCGCCCCCGACACGGCGTCGGGCTGCGCGGGGACGGTGATCACGCCCACGGGGCGCGCGGGGTTCACGGGATCCGGCGAATTCAGGCCGGCGCCTTCCCCGTGGGCTTCCCTCAGGGGTGCCAGGAGCGCCGCCGTGAAGATCGCGATCCAGAGGAGCTTCTTCGCGGGAGAGGCCTTGGACCAGAGGAAGGAGGACTCCGACGGGCGGGTGATCTCCGAGACTTTATCTCGGGCCATTTCCCGGGCGCGCTCCCGCGCCATCTGACGGTAGTGCCGCCGCACGCGCCGCAGGAGCTTCACCTGCGCGCGGGGGAGGCCGTCGAAGCCGCCGACACCTCCACCACATTCCGCACCTTCAGGACGAACGCCCTCCGAAGCGGCCCGGGCGTCGGTCGCCTGCGGGGCTTCCGGGGGACGCAGAGACGACGTCGCGTCCGCGGCGGGAAACGGGGCCTCAAAAAGGGCTTTCTGTTGGTCGGTCGGCATGCGTCAAATTCTACAGAGCCGGGGTTTTCACTTCTTACCCCCGCTCGGGGGTAGTGGGAAGCGGGGCGGATCGTCAGAATTCGATTCCGGCGGATGGAGGAGGGCGAAGACCCTCCCGAAGCGCACCGAGCGCACCGCCCGAGACAAATCCAAGCCGGCCGCAGGGGTCCGGAAACCACCGGACTCCGACGCCCCAAGGAAGACCGCCCGGCGCGACCACGCCGACGGCTCTCCCTCCGAACCAAACACACAAGCACGAGGCACATCAGACCATGCACCGTCGTCAATTCCTCCAGTCCGCCGCCACGATCGCCGCGGGTACCGTCGCCTTCACCCACGAAGCCGCCGCGAGCGTCGTGGACGCCTTCGGTGAGAAGACCCGTCCGGTCGACACCAAGAACGTCGTGAAGGGCTGGGGGACCGGTGCCGCGAAGCCGCTCACGATCAAGGGTCGCACGATCGGCGGGGGCCGTCCGGGCCTCATCGCCCCGACGACCGCGAAGACGACGGACGCGCTGGTCGACACGGTGAAGGGCTTCGCGAAGTTGGAAGCCCTCGACATGGTCGAAGTCCGCATCGACTACCTCGGCAAGCTCGCTCCTTCTGAAATGGCCGCCGCCACCGCCAAGGCCTACGAAGCCGCGGGCGACAAGATGGTGTTGGTGACGCTTCGCAACGGCACCGACGGCGGTCCCTTCATCGCGGACGACGACTACTACGGCAAGGTCTACGACGCCGTGTTGGAGAACGGCCGCGCCGACATCATCGACATCGAGCTCTTCCGCGACGCCGCGATGGTGAAGCGCTTGGTCGAGAAAGCCCACGCCAAGGGCGTGAAGGTCATCATCTCGGATCACGAATTCAAGTTCACGCCGGACGAAGCCGAAATCATGCGCCGTCTGATGCTCGAAGACCAGATGGGCGCCGACATCCTCAAGATCGCCGTGATGGCCCACTCGCCCGAAGATGCGCTCACCGTCATGATGGCCACCGCCAAGATGCGCCACTACCACACCGAAAAGCCCATGCTCACGATGGCGATGGGCGCGGCGGGCGTGTTGACGCGCATCACCGGCGAAGGCTTCGGGTCGGATCTCACGTTTGCGTCGGTCGGCGGCAAGGCTTCCGCCCCGGGCCAGATCCCCTTGGAAGACTGCAAGACGGTTCTGGAAACCTTGCACAAGGCGATGAACCCGTAAGTCTCCGAGGCTTCGGCACAGAGTTCTCCAAACACACCCCGAACAAACACCCCTGAAACCCCAAAGGGGGTCCCGAACCCACGGGCGGCTGATCCAGACGCTCCAAGAGGTCCCCCGCCAGCTTTTCGAATGAGAGGAACATTCATATGAAACGCACCATGATCGCCTTCGCCACGCTCGCCGCCATGGCGACGACCGCCTGGGCCTCCCCCGCCTTCAAGGCGGGCACGTACACGGCCGAAGCCGCCGGCATTCACGGCCCGGTCGTCGTCGAGGTCACGTTCTCGAAGGACCGCATCGAAAAGGTGAACATCGTCAAGCAGACGGAAACGGAAGGGATCGGCTCCAAGGCCGCGGAAATTCTCCCCTCCAAGATCGTCGACGCGCAGTCCCCCAACATCGACGCCTTGACCGGCGCCACGATCACGTCGACCGCGATCCGCAACGCCGTCGCCGACTGCGTGAAGCAGGCGGGCGTCGACCCCGCGACCCTCGTTCCGGTCGCCGTCAAGAAGGCCGCCAAGAATGAAGAGCTCACGACCGACGTCGTGATCGTCGGGGGCGGCGGCTCCGGCATGTCTGCGACGATCCGCACCCGCATGAACGGGCTCGACGCGATCCTCGTCGAAAAGATGCCCTTCATCGGCGGCGCCGCTTCGATTTCGGGCGGCCAGGTCGTCGCGCAGGGGTCGAAGCTCCAGAAGGCCTTCGGCTCCACGGAAGACTCCCCCGAATCGATGATCAAGGACTTCCAGGCGAACGGCCACAACCTGAACGACCTCTCGAAGCTTCGCATCTACGCGAACAACGTGGGTCCGATGATCGACTGGCTCCACGAGGAAGTCGGCGTCAAGTTCATCCCGAACGACCTCCCGTTCCTCGCCGAATACTCGCACCCGCGCGCCCTTGAATTCGAAGGCGGCGCGAAGACGATGGCGCAGCACCTGCGCGAAGTCATCGCCGGGAACGGCGCCAAGGTCCTCTACCAGACCCGCGTGACCGAACTCATCGTCGAAGACGGTGCGGTCGTCGGCGTGAAGGCCGAAGACGCGAACGGCACGGCCTACACGATCCGCGCGAAGAAGACGCTGCTGACCACCGGCGGCTACGGCGCCAACAAGGACATGCTCTCGCCTGAACTCAAGGCCGCGCTCTACTACGGCCCGGTCTCCTCCACCGGCGACGGTCTGCGCATGGCGCAGTCCCTCGACGCCAAGACCCAGCTCCTCCAGTACGGGAAGCGCTACCCGAACGGCATCGAAGTCGCGCCCGGCATCGCCAAGTCCACGATCTACGCGAACGTGGGTGCGTTCGATCAGGCCGGCATCCTGGTCGACGTCAACGGCAAGCGCTTCGTGAACGAAAAGGCTTCGAACCGCCACATTCTCGATCCGATGCTCCAGACCCCGAACAAGCAGGCCTACGTCTTCATGGACCAGAAGTCCTGGGAAGGCTTCTACAAGCGTCTGCCTGAAACGGGCGTCTCGCACGAAGACGCGGACAAGTACCTGGCCGACAACGGCAAGAACGCGCCCCTCTTCGTGAAGGCCGCGACGATCGAAGAAGTCGCGAAACTGGCCGGCGTCAACGCCGAGAACCTCAAGGCCACCGTCGCCCGCTACAACGGGTTCGTGAAGGCCAAGAAGGACGCCGACTTCGACCGTCCCGCCAAGTACATGAACGCTGAGATTTCGGCCGAAGGCCCCTACTACATCGTTGAGCAGAAGCCCCGCTTCGCCACGACGATGGGCGGCGTCTGCACGGACGACAACCTCAACATCGTGAAGACGAACGGTCAGGTGATCCCGAACCTCTACGCCGCGGGCGAACTCGTGGGCGGCGTGATGGGCGACGACTCGCCCGCCGGTGCGAACGTCGGCTGGGCGCTCACGTCCGGCAAGTTCGCCGCCGACCGCATCGCCGAAGCGATCAAGGCCGGGAAGTAATCCTTCTCTCCAACCTCCCCGCGACGGTTGTCCCCCGATGGCCGCAGGGGAGGGCTCCTCGCCCGGCACCGGTCATGCCGGGCCCATAAGAACAAGAACGACATCTCTCCTCCATTCGGTACGCCGGAAGGGTCCTAGCGGCCCCTCCGGCTTCTTTTCGTCCGGAGAGGACAACAACGCCTTCGGGTTCACGACGGAATTCGGCTGGTACCTTCCGATCGCCGATCGGGCCTACGTCGAACCGATGGTGACGCTTGCCTACGGGCGGATCGCCGGGGACAGCTATACGTTGAAGAACGGCGTGAAGTACGAGGAAGAAAACATGGATTCGCTCCTCGCCGACATCGGCGCGCGGGCGGGGTACAAGTTCGCGAACAACCGCGGCTCGGTGTACGCAAAGGTGCGGCTCCTCCACGAATTCCAGGGCGACGTCGAAGCGACGGCGCGGCTCAACACCGCGGTCAACAGCTACAAGGAAGACCTAGGCGACACCTACGCCGAATTCGGCGCGGGCGCGAGCTTCAGCCTCACGGAAGCCACGAAGGCCTTCCTGAGCCTTGAGCGCACGACGGGCGGCGACGTCAAGACCAACTGGAGGTGGAACGTCGGCATCCGGCACGCGTTCTGATCGCAGTGTGCCCGCCGGGACGGCCGGCGGGCACAACCCTCAACCAAACACTTCCAACCCCTCGTTCGGGCGCAGGCCTCCGAGGGGTTCGCTTTGCCTGCATCCATTGCCCGAATCGATCATGCTCAGGCCTCCGCCGTCACCCTCCGCCGCCCCCTTAGAACCCGAGTCTCGGTGGTTGGTCCTACGTGCAATTGCGTATGAAAAAGCGGCGGACGCAAGGCAACACAAATTTTTGAATGTCGTCGAGAAAAGTGACGAACGAAGACCTGTCCTACCTCAGGAGAGGTAGCCTTTCCGCAAACTACCCCTTGGGGGTGATGCCTCCATCCCAAAGGGACGCCTCATAAACCCCTGATCCCTCAACGGTTTTCACGGCGCGGCCGTCAAAACGATCGGGAAGGGTGGGCGCGTCTCCCCGATTTGTAAGGACCTCTCCCGGGTGGGCCTCAGGTCAAGAAATCGTTCGGAATCGCCCCGCAGGCCACCGGAACCCGCCGCCCTAGTCGATTTTTCGTAGGTACTATTAGTCCGAAAGGTGTGCAGGACCAAACAACGCACCGTCGAAAGAATTACCTACAACGGGATAGATTGAGGAGAGATCATCATGTTCGGTTTGCATTGGGGCAGCGGTGAATCGCAGGCGAAGCCGGTCGAAAAGAAGCCCGTCTGGACGGGTTGGAAGAACTTCAAGGTTCTGAACAAAGAGACCGAATGCGAAGACGTCATCCGCTTCAACCTCGTCCCGGAAGACGGCGCGATGCCGGACTTCAAGGCGGGCCAGAGCATCGGGATCCGCACGGACGACTACGCGCCGCGCGCCTTCACCCTCTGCGGGACGCCCGCGGACGGCTGCTACCGCCTCGTCGTGAAGCGCTTCACGGGCGAAACCGGCAAGCTCGCGCAGCACCTCTGCCAGAACGTGCGCGTGGGCGACACGCTCGAAGTCTCCGAACCCGTGGGCGCGTTCACGCTCGTCGAAGGCGAAACCCCGCTCGTCATGATCGCGGAAGGCATCGGCATCACGGCGATCGTCTCGCTCCTCTCGGAAATCGCGACTAGGGAACCGCTTCGCCGCGTGCACGTCGTCTACGCGACGAAGAACGGCTCGAACTTCCCGCTCCGCGAGGAATTGAAGCGCCTCATGACCGAACTCCCCAACGCCGGCCTCGCCGTCTTCTACAGCGAACCCCACCACGACGAACGCGCCGGCCGCGACTTCGACGTGCACGGGAAGCTCGACATCTCGCTCCTGCGCGCGGTGTGCCTGGAGCACGACGCCGACTTCTACCTCTGCGGCTCGGAAAAGAGCATGGAAGAAGTGAGGAAGGCGCTCCATGCCCTGAAGAACGTGCCGGAAAGCCGCATCCACGAACAGATCTACGTCGCGAAGCGTTGATTCCGAACCGTTGAACCCCCCGACGCCCGGGCGGCGCCTGACCCCGCCGCCCGCGTCGCCAAACCCCGAAAGGAGGGTAGGAAGGCCTGAATCCAGGCGGACAAGAGGACCACATGAAGCGCGGGACCCGTTCCCGGCGCCGCCACGGTCGACGCGTGCGTCGCGGCGTGAGGAGAGGACAAGACCGCCTCTCCCCGCGCCCGAGGACCAAGCCGCAGGCGTCAACCGCAACCGTGCATAGGGCGGCGCAGAGAAGCGCCCCGCCGCCCGCCCGAATGGGGGGAAGCTCAACATCGTGCGGCTGAGCACCGCGCGCCCGCCGGAAGGATCAGCCGGCCGCGCGCGAAGCAGGCAAGAGAGAGAACGCACGCCGAGAGCCCGACCCCCGGCCGTCCCGTTGACGGCCGCCGCAGAAGAGCACTGCGGCGGCCGTCGGCGTTTTGTGGGCGTTTTGAGCGTGGGGCTCTTCGCCGGCGCTTCAAGATTTCTTCATCGGCGCTTCATCGTCATTTCGGTGAATACGTACCCGACAAAGCCCGACCCGGGTACCGGGTCGGGGAAGGGCCCCGGGCCGCCCTCCGGCAACCCCCGCCGCAGCCCCATCCGCACCCCTTCAAGCCTTCGCGGGTGCGGTGCTCAGGGCCTACCTCCGGAGGCCGGGCCGTGGTCGAAGCGCATCAGCATTTTTGACGATCATCCCGCAAAGAAGGGATAAAGCGCTTGGTGGTCAAGTGTTGCTGTTTGCTCGCACGCAACAATCCTGAAACATTCGCTCCCCTGACAAAGAACCATGACCGAAGCGGGAACCTGCCGGTGGTGCCGGTCAATCTGTCCGATGGAAACGGTAGTCATTCGCATCGGGGATGGCGCACAATCCGCCCATCCGACAGCGCGCCGCAGCGCATGCACGCTCGAACGCTAGACAGCTCGACAGGCCCCGCGATGCGGCCCCGGACTACCCGACACAACGACAAAGGAAAGAACACCGTCATGTTCCAGAAAACGATTCTCTCGACTGCTCTTCTCGCCGGTTTCGCCGCCGTGAGCTTCTCCGCGCAGGCCGCCGACGTTCAGCTCTACGGTACGGTTGACTACGGCTTCGTCTACAACCACGCCAAGACGACCGAAACGGGCGCCGACTCGGTGAAGGACGACTCCTTCTCGATGGCCTCCGGCACGAACTCCGCTTCGGCCTTCGGCCTTACGGGTTCGGAAGACCTCGGGAACGGCCTCAAGGTGACGTTCCGCCTCGAAAACGGTTTTGAAGCCGACTCGGGTTCGCTCTCCACCGAAGGCACGATCTTCGACCGCGAAGCTTCGCTCGCCGTCTCGGGCGGCTTCGGCTCCGTCTACTTCGGCCGCATGGGCGCCGTCGTCGGCGACACCGGCTCGGTCGGCTTCTACAGTGCGCAGGCGTCGGCCCTCGGCACCGGCTGGGGCGACAACATCACCGGCCACTCCGCCGTGTTCGCGAACTTCGAAGACGTCCGCGACAACACCGTCACGTACGTCTCGCCCGAATTCGCGGGCGGCTTCGTCTACGCGCAGTACGCCTTCGGCGAAAACGGCAAGGAACTGAAGTCCGGCACGGACCGCTACGCCGCCATCGGCGCGCAGTGGCAGGTGGGCCCCGTCGGCATCGGCGCTCTCGTCGACTGGACGAACAAGGACGCTTCGAAGCTTGACGCCACCGACACGGCTTCCGTCGACGACGCCTTCACGTACAACCTCTCGGGTTCGTACGACTTCGGCGTCGCGCAGGCCTTCCTCGCGGTCCAGTACTTCCAGGATGCGGCCGACGCGGCCGGCATCATCGGCGACTTCGGTAAAGAACGCCAGGTGACCAAGTACGACACGATGACCGGTTGGGGCGTGCACGTCGGCACCGCCTTCGCGGCCCTCGGCGGCGACTTCAAGGTCGGCATCGGCTACATGGACGCGCAGATCGATCACGACGGCAAGGACACGGGCTACGACGCCAAGGCCTGGACGGCTTCGGTCGGCTACGAATACGGCTTGTCTGAACGCACGACGCTCTACTGCGGCGCCGGCTACCGCGACCGCAAGGTTGACGGTGTCCGCTCCGACGGGAACTACAAGCTCCAGCAGAAGAGCTTCGACGTGGCCGCCGGTCTCGTCCACAACTTCTGATCGCTTCGGCCAGGTGCCTGACGTGACCTCCGGGCCGGGAGCTTGAGTCTTCCTCCTCGGCCCGGGTCACGGATGGAATCCAACCTCACGGGCGGCTTCTCCACAGGGGAGGCCGCCCGTTTCGTCCGTTCCTCGGTTGGGCCGACCGGCCGCGGCCCTCAGAACCCTCAGAACCAGACGACCAGCCCCGAGACGGCTTCCCAGGCGGAGGGGTCGGATCCCTTCACGACGGAACTCTTGTCCTTCGTCCAACCCGCACCCGCGTAGACCTGGGTGCGCTTCGAAAGCGGATAGAAGTAGGCGGCCGCGACGCCGAAGCGTTCGGTGTCGAGGACCTGGTCCGCGTCGAAGCCGTAGTAGGTCTTGTCGACCTTCGCGTCCATCCAGCCCATGTTCACCTTCACCGTGCCGCCGCCCGCATCGATGAGGGCGCCCACCTGCAGCGCATAACCCTTGTAGGTCGCGGGGTCGGCGTTCCCGGCCGCGTCCTTGGTCCAGACGTCCTTCATGTCGGCGTGACCGAGGAAGTTCGAGCCCTTCGCGTCCTGGAACCAAAAGGCGCTCGTCATCAGCGTCCACGGCCCGAAGTCGTACGTGAAGGCGGCGCTCACCGTGAGGTTGTCGTCGTAGTCCGCCTTTTCGTCCGAATACATCACGCTGTCGGCGATGAGGACCGCATGGACGGGTCCGCCGGTGTAGGTCAAAGCCGCGCCCCAGAGGCGGTCGGAGGAGTTTTCAAACTCCACCGCGTAGTCGCTCGCCTTCACCTGATCGACCTGGCCCGAATACTGGAGGTGGACCTGCCAGCCTGCGAAAACCGGCGACTGCCACGTCAGCGCATTGTCGACCGAGGCCCAAAGGCCGGGAACGAGCCACTTGTGCCCGACCATGTGTTCGCCGAAGGAGAGGCTGAAGGGCGCGACCTTCGTGGCGAAGATCCCGGTCGTGCCGAGCCCGCTTCGGAGCTGCCCCGAGCGCCCGACGATGAAGGTCCCGGCGGCGTCCGACTTCAGCCACACCTGCGCGGCGCGTTGAAAGAGGCGGCCGTTCACCATGGAGCCGTCGTCGCTCCCGAACTGGCCTTCGAGGTTGAAGCCGACGGCGAGGCCGTTGCCGAGATCCTCAGCGCCTTTGAGCCCCCAACGGTTGGGCGTGTGGGAGCTGGAGTTCATCTTGACGTTGTTTCGGGCGTCTTCGCCCGCGCGGTCGGTGTCGACGCGCTGGAAGAGGATGCCGGTGTCGATGCTCCCGTAGAGAGTGACGTCGGCCGCGTGGGCGGCGGGGGCGAAGCCCGCGACGGCGGAGATCGCTGAGGCGACGGAAGCGGTGAGAAGTTTGTGGCGGATGGTCATGATGATGGTCTCCGGGTTGTGGTGTGTTGGGGTCTGAGTTGTCCCATGCCGGGCGGGACGTGCGTCTCCGGCGCGTGGGCTCAGGGCGGCGGCTGCTCGGGTCTTTCGAGACAGAGCCGCCCCCTCCAGGCGCCCCGTCGGGCAACGCGGGGCGCGCAGAGTTGGTGTGATGAAATGAGTTGAAGGGACTGACGGGGTTGACGGGGCGGTCCCGCTTGTCGGCGCAGGCCCCGGGAGCCGGCGTGAGTCGTCAGTCGGTCGGGGTTTCTTCGGAGCGGCCGGGCTTTCCCGGTTCGGCGTCCTCCGTCCAAAGCTGCGCAGCCCGCACCGCGCGCTCCGTCGCCACCGCGACGGGAAGGAGCACGGCGCCTTCGGGCGTCCTCCGGAGCGCCTCCGTCACCTTGGGCCACCAGGTGAGAAGCCCGTGTCGCAGGAACCGGGCAAGCGTCTCCCACTCGCCCCAACGCAGGAGATTCGCCGCGAAGGCGAGCATCACGGCGGCGTGGTCGTCGGGGAGATGGTCCTCTCCGTCCGTCTTGAGCCCGAACCTTTGGTAGAGCTCGGTGCAGGCGAGCGCCGCGCGGCCGCCGTAGGTGCCCTCGGGCGTCTCCCAGCAGCTCTGCGCCAAGGGGATGGTCGTTTCGCCCACGCCATAGAAGCACTTCGCGAAGGCGCGCTCCACCTCCAGGGCGTCGAGCCCCGGAGCGGGCGTCGTCTCGGCTGGGCTCCCGTCGGGCGTCACGCCCGCCCAAACGTCGTTCCAGGCGGCGTACCAGATCTCGGGGCGCCGTCCCCGCCAAAAGAGCGAGAGCGCGTCGAGGATGTCGGCCGCACGGGCGAGGCTCTCGTCACGGATCTCTGCGCGCAGATCCGCTGCGGTCGGGGAGGTGGGGTCGTTCAGGGGTTGGGTCATGGGGCGTCCTTGTCCTACTCAAATGT
>NZ_JH605019.1:21449-25702 GCF_000250875.1 Sutterella parvirubra YIT 11816
CATTCCGAAGACTATGAAGAGCCTTGCCCGCTCAGAGGCAGGGCCGGAGGAGAACACACCATGATCCGCATCGCTCATCTGACGGCCGTCACCTGCGCCGTGCTCGGCACGCTCGCGCTCGGCACCGCCCAGGCCGCCGCCCCCAAGGACGGCACCTTCACGGGCGTCGGCCAGGGCCGGAACGGCGACATTTCGGTCGAGGCCGACTTCAAAGCCGGGAAACTCACGGCCGTGCGCGTCGTGAAGCACGGCGAAACGGTCGGGATTTCGGACGCGGCGTTGAAGGACTTCCCTGCCGCGGTCGTCGCGAACCAGAGCCTCAAAGTCGACGCCGTGACGGGCGCGACGATGACGTCCGAAGGCCTCCGCACCGCGATCACGGCCGCCATCACCGCCGCGGGCGGTGACCCCGGCGCCTTCATGATCGTGCCCGCCAAGAAGGCCGCCGCGAAGGACATCGAAAAGAAGGCCGACCTCATCGTGGTCGGCGCGGGCGGCTCCGGCATCTCCGCGGCGGTGAAGGCCGAGAGCCTCGGCGCCGACGTGATCCTCATCGAAAAGATGCCGGTGATCGGGGGCGCCACGGCCCTGAACGCCGGGACCCTGATCGCCACGGGCTCGCGCTACCAGCGCGAAGTGATGAAGGAAACGAAGGATTCGCCCGAACTCGCCGCGAAGGACATGTTCTTGGTCGGCAAGAACAAGAACGATCCGGTGCTCGTCAAAACCGTCACCGAACGCGTGGGCGGCGTCGTGGACTGGCTGATCGACGACTTGAAGATCCCCTACGGCCCCGCCGCGACGCAGTACCCGGACCACAGCGCGAACCGTCAGCTGGGCGTCACGGGCCGGTCGGTGAATTACCTCAAGCTCATGCGTGAGAAGTTCGAAGGCATGGGCGGCGAAGTGATGCTGCAGACCCGCGCCGAAACGCTCATCCAGGATGCGCAGGGGCGCGTCGTGGGCGTCAAGGCCAAGGGCCCGAACGGCGAAACGGTGACGTTGACCGCGAAGGGCGTGATCCTCGCGTCGGGCGGCTTCGGCGCCGTCAAGGACATGCTCCCCAAAGAAATGAGCAACTACGTCTTCTACGGGCTCGACAGCGAAACGGGCGACGGCTGGAAGATGGCGACCTCGATCGGGGCCGCGACGACCAACATGGACCTCGTCAAGATGTACCCGCAGGGCGTCGAAACCATCCCGGGGCACGGCCTTGCCGCCACGGCGTCCTCCACCGACACCATGAAGAAGACGGGCGCGATCTACGTGAACGTCAAGGGCGAACGCTATGTGGATGAAAACGCCGCGTTGGGCGTTCTGACGGACGCCACCGTCGCGCAGCCCGACCACATCGCCTACATCGTGATGGACGAGAACGCCTGGAAGGCCTACGTCGCGAAGAGTATGGAAGACAAGCTCGTGCCGTCCCCTGAGGCGCTCGATCAGTGGACCAAGATTGTCAACAACGGCAAGCCCGTGATGGTCGTCTCGAAGAGCCTTGAAGAGGCCGCGAAGACCATGGGCATCGACCCGAAGGGCCTCGCCGCCACGGTGAAGCACTGGAACGAGATGGTCGCGGCCGGGAAGGACGCCGACTTCGGGCGCAAGCTCTCGGGCGGGCTCGCCACCGACGGCACGTGGCGCATCGTCGAGCAGAAGGTCCGCTACCAGACGACCCTCGGGGGCCTCAAGGCCGACGCGGATCTGCGCATCGTCGACAAGGCCGGGAAGCCCATCCCGGGTCTCTACGGTGCGGGCTGCGTCGTGGGCGGCGCGAACGGTGCCGACAGCCTGACGGCGTTGATGAACTCCTGGGCGATCGTCTCGGGCGTGGTTTCGGCTGAAACCGCGGTGAAGGACGCCGGTATCAAGTGATCCCGATGACCGCGGAAGTGATCGTGTGAGAAGGGGTGGGCGGCTTCGTCGAGGAGCCGCTCATCCCTCCTGAGAGAAGGAAGGCCGGAGCCTCGGTAGGTTCCGGCCTTCTTTATCAAAGCGTCGCCGCGAACACCTTGTCCGCAATCTCCGCGACCGCCTCATCGAGCTCCCGCATCGTGGGGAAGGGTCCCAGAGGCTTCGCCCCGCAGTTTTCGATCAGCCACTGGTTCCCGGCGTTCTCGGGCGACCGGTCGAAGGCCTCGTCCTTGTAGCGGACGACGTAGAGGTCTTTGCCCGTGTGGTACGCGGATTTGGCGGCGTGCATGCTGCCGCCGCCTTCGGGCGTCTGCACGACGATCACGGCTTGGGAAAGCGCGGTCTGAAGCCGGTCCCGGGCGATCAAGGTCGCGGGGGTCGCCACGGTGCCTAAGGGGTATTCCGAGACGAAGAGCCCGCCCTTCGCGATGATCGTGTCGGCCAGGTCGAGGTGCTGCGGGGGATAGACGGTGTCGAGCCCGTTTCCCACCACTGCGATCGTGGGACCCTCCGCCGACGCCGCGCCCCAATGCGCCGCGGCGTCGCAGCCGAAGGCGAGTCCCGAGACGACGGTGATGCCTTCCTCGACGAGCTTCTCCGCAAAGAGCCGTGCGGCGGCCAGCGCCGGTTCCGCGGCGTTCCTCGTCCCGATGACGGCGACGCCGGGCTCAGAAAGAAGCGCCCGGTTCCCGCGGCCGTAGAGAAGGAGCGCGGGCTCGGGGTTGCCGTCGTCGTCGACCGCATGCCGGGCGCCGTCCGGAAAGTCTTCGTCCCAGTAGGAGACCAGGAAGACGCCCTGACGCTCGTACTCGGTGAGCTGCCCGCGCACCGTCACGAGACTCTGGAGGACGGCGCCCTCGTCGACCGCGGGCTTCACCGCGGCGAGCGCGGCGGGAAGTTCGTTGTTGCCGATGGGCGCAGTGAGGCGCTCGGCGACTTTGAAGACGGTCTTGGGGCCGATGCCGGGGAGGTTGAGGAGGGCGAGGATCTGGTGAGCGGAGAGCATGGGGAGCCTCTTTTGGGGTCTTTTTGGTGTGTGGTCGGGACGTGGTCGGCGCGGTATGGACGTGGTCGTTGCGTAGTTGTCGGAAGGCGCGGTCGTCAGTCTCGGCGTTTGGTCGACATCTTCACCATCCTATCGCGGCTCATCCTGTAGAGCACGTGGCGCGAGAGCCGGTCGTGGGGAGAAAGCGCCGGATGATCGAAGTCGTCCGCCGGGTCGTGGGTCATCCCGAGCCGGGCCTTGAGCGCTTCGGAGCGGACGTTCACCGCCGCCGTGAAGGCGACGATCTCCTCCAACCCCAACCGCTCCAACGTCGCGGCAAGGTCGGGCGAGAGCTCGATCCCTGTCCCCTTCAACACTTCCCGATCGGGAAGAAGTGCGGCGGCGAGGACAGAACGGGCGGCTTCCGTCGCGTAGCCCCGTCCCCAGAAGTTGGGGAGGAAGCGCCAGAGGATCTCGACGCGCTCGGGGGCGAAGGCGGGGCGCGCGAGCCCGACCACGCCCGCGAACGTCTCCCCCTCAGCACTGAGAACCTTCACGGTCCAGACGCCGAAACCGTCCCGCGCGTGCGCGGCGCGGATCCGCTCGAACCACGCGTCGGCCTCATCCGAAGTCAAGGGCCTCGGAAAGCAGGCCATCACCTGCGGGTCCGCGCAGAGGCGCGCGACGTCCGCCCGGTCGGCGTCCGTGGGGACGAAGAGCGCGAGCCTCGGCGTGCGGAGGACGGGGGAACGGGATTCCATCGTCATCTTCTCCATCAGCATTCCCCTGAGGTCACAACCTGCGCGTCCTTCGTGTCCTTCACGTCCTTCACACCCGAACGGCATCCGTCGGTCCAACGGCAGTCGCCGCCTTCCAACCGCCGGAGACCGGCCCGGCTCCCAGCAACGCATGCACCCGCTCGACGAGCCCGGTCGAAAGGGCGTCGGGCGTCAACACCTCGACGCTCACGTCCGGCCCCGCGGCGGGCGTGAGGTCGGAGAGCGTCATCCCGGTGAAGCCCCGCTCGGGGATCGCGCACATCAAGCGCACGCATTCCATCCGGTCGGCGGGCCGCACGGGTCGGGTCGTGACGCCGTACTTCATCATCGCGCGCATCACTTCGGATTCGACGGTCTTCAAGGGGCGGCGAAGCTTCGCGTCGCCCACGAGCCAGGTGCGGGACCAGTCGTCCGCCGTGCCCTCGTCCTTCTCCTTCGTTTCCACCAGGATCACGACGTCGGGCGCGTAGTGGGGCGGAAGCGGCAGTTGCGCGCGCGGAATTCCGGGGACGAGCCCTTCGGGGCGAAGACGCCAGGAGGTGGTGCGCAGAAGCTCCACCCCGTGGCGGTCGGCG
>NZ_JH605019.1:25719-36963 GCF_000250875.1 Sutterella parvirubra YIT 11816
CGCGGGCTCGTACCAGAGCGTGACGCGGGCGTCGGCCCCGTCCGCCGCGGATCCCGTGAACACCCACCGGTTCGCGCTCGTCACCGGGTGCGTGGGCCAGGGGATCGAGTCGACGGAGGCGAGCGTCAGTCCGGCCGAGCGGATCCCGTCGAGAAGCACGGTGACGACCAGGCGTTCGTAGAGGCGCGGGGTGTCGAGCGCCTCCAAGACGAAGTCCTCCTTCACCTCGGTCGCGACCGCAGGCTTGGCGTTGCCGCCCAATCCCGACTTGAACCACGCGCGCATCAGGTGCCAGACCTCCCGGTAGGGACCGATCCGCTCGAAGACGGGGGTGGGGAAGGGCATGCGGGGGAGCGCCCGCGCGTGGAAGGGGAAGGCCCCGGCCAGCGCGGCGCGGATGCGTCCCGCGCGGCGGACTTCAAAGCCGAGCCGGATGGCGTCGACAACGGTGAAGTGCGTCTGCGGTTCGTGCGCGGCGAAGGCTTCCAGCAAAGCAGTCCCCGCGACGTAGCGGCCGTGTTCGGTTTGGGTGAAGTGCCGGCGGCGGGCGGGGCGCTGAGCCGCGCCCGGCTGAGGAGGCTGCGTGTCCGGCGTCGTCACGCCGCCCACCGCACCGCCCGCTCCTCCGACCGGCCCCACCTTCCCGGAAGCGATCTGAAAGGCTTCGGCGAGCTTCTGCTCGACCGACATCAGGAACCCCACGACCGCCCGGTTTTCCGGGATGTCGCGGTCTTCCATCGCGCCGTCGATCAGGGTCCGCTTCGGGAGAAACGCGCGCGCACCGATCCGCACGCCCGTATCGACGGCGCTCTCCATCAATTCATCCGGGTGCGTCGCGATGTAGGCGGCGGTGGCGGCGGTGAAGCTTCGCATCTGCTCCGCAGACCCCAAGGTCTGAGAGGACCTCGTCTTCGTCTTCGGGCTCATCCGGAACCACGGCAGCAGCCGCTCATAGGCGGCGAGAATCGTCTTCGCGGCTTCGAGCACCCCGTTGAATTCCCGTGCGGTCGACTCCCGCACGAGGGTCTTGGGGGCGGCGGGTGCGAACCACGTCAGAAAACCTTCCGCGACGCGGTCCGCCATGGCGAGGAAGCGCCGGGCGGTGTCGCCCTCGGGCTGGAGCACCATGACGGGGTCGCACCGAAGGACGTGGTGCGCCTTCTCCGCGGGCACGCGGAATTCCCACCCGAAGTGGAGCACCACGTCGATCTGCGTCAACCCGAACGCCCACGTGAAGGGCTTCGCCACGCCCTGGTCGTCCTTGGGATAGAGGAGAAGCGCGTCCCCGGGGAGGTCGCTTCGTCCCCGGTAGATTTCGACCTCGGCCGAGAATACGTCGCCGTTCACGCGGATTTCGGCGGCGGTCTTCTCCAAGGTCGGGTCCTGGAGTTCGGGGAAGGTGTCCCAGATGGCGCGCAAGGTTTCCGTCGGCACATAGACCGCGTAGTGGCGGTCGGAGAGAAGGGTTTTGGCGTTCGAGAGCACCGCGCGCGCCGAGAAGGACGCCTCGGCGGTGAGGCGCCCTTCGGGTTCGTCGTCGGCGGAAAAGCCTCCGGATAGCGCGTTCCCTTCGCCCGGGCGCTTCCTCCCGTCCGAGAGCCTCGCCCCGATCGTGATCAGGTCTTCGGTCTCGGCGTCGACGAGCTTGACGATGAAGGGCGAGGCGGGAGCGCCGCTCCCGTCCATCCCGCTCTTCACGTCGGTCACGCCCGCGCCGGCCGGTCCGGTTTCAAGAAAGGCGTCTGCCATGGCGGCTCACCTCCCGTCAGAACCAGCGGTAGCAGCCCATGGCTTCTTCGCCGCGGCGGAGGATGTCGAGCACGGCCGCTTCGGTCCTCACCATCCCGCGCGCCTGCGTGAAGTCCCGGAGGCGCTTCAGGGCGTCGCCCGCGTCGTCCCCGGCGGCGTTGACCTTGGGGATCAGGCGCTGCATCGCGGCGTAGTCGAGCGGCGTCGCGGTGTTCCCGAAGAGCGGGATCCCGGCGGCGACGTAGCCCAGCAAATCCTTCCTCGTACGGATCGAGGGCGCGATGCCGAGCCCGGCGAAAGCGGCTTCGAGCTCCGCGACGAGCGTCTTCACGCGCTCGTCCGCGGGCTTCGCGCCGAACGTGGCCGTCATGGCGCGCCAGGGGATCAAGGGGGCGTCCGCCAGATCCGTGGGCGAGACGATTTCGGTTTCAGGGAGCGTCACGATCGCGGCGCGGTCCAAAAGGCGCGGCGAAAGCGCCTCCGTCGTGAAGTCGTTGTTGATGGTCGCAAGGAACCGGAGGTGATCCGGAATCCTGCAGCGGGTGTCGCCGCCCAAGGAGAGGAACGCCAAATTCCCGCGCTCGTCCGAGACGTTCATGAAGTCCGCCCAGTAGTACTCCATGGGGGAGAGGTTCGCTTCGTCCAAGAGCATGAAGTAGGGCGCCGTCGCCATCCCGCGGCGGGCCTCGACGTCCATCATGCGCACGGCTTCGTAGCGCGCGGAGTCGGCGGACTCGAACCGCTTCGTCAAGGGGTTCCAATACCCGATGAAGTCGCGCTTGCTCGTCCACCCGCGCTCGACCGAGACCGGGAGGAAGCGCTCCGCCTTGACGAGCCCCAGGGCGTCCGCGATCAGCGTGCAGGCGGAGGTTTTGCCCGACCCCGGCGCCCCCGCGAAGATCGTGAGGAAGTGCTGGGTGACGGTGAGGTAGAGATTCAGCACGTCCTCGGCCGCATAGGGGCGGCGCACGGTGAGGGTGTCGATGAGGTGGTCGACGAGTTTCGCGCCCGTCAACGGGCTCATCTCGCGCTTCGCCATCTCGTCGGCTTTCGCCGCAAAGGCTTCCGCCTCTTCCTTGGCGTTCCACTCGGCCGCGGCCTCCGCGAACTTCGCGGCGACGGCGCCTTCAAAGGCGACGTCCTTGACGGCGCGGACCTGCGCGTGCAGGTACTCGCCGATCCGGTCGGCTTCTTCCGCGAAGACCGCCATGGCGTGCGACTTCTGGACTTCCAAGGTCTTGATGTCGGCTTCAAGCCCCGCGCGGATGGCGGCCAAGGGTTTGAGGATGTCGACGTTCTCGACGGCGCGCTTCGCGTCCTCGATCGTCTTTTCGGCGTCCGAAGCGGCCTTCCTGTGAAGGTCGGCCTCGGACTCGAGTTTCTTCAATTCGGAGCGCGCCCGGGTGAGTTCGCTTCGCGTCTCCACGAGCCGCTTTTCGGTGTCTTCCAGAAGCGTCGTGATCCGCTTGTGCCCGGTGAGGCCCGCCGCCACCTTCGGGGTGTCGACGAGGGCGGTGATGATTTCGTCCGCACGCTCCGGCGTCACGAGTCCGCCCGTGCGGCCGGTGTTGGCGACGTCGGCCACTTCCGCCAGCACGGAGACGAACATCGGGCGCAGGCGCTCCGCCATCTGCACGATGCCGGTGCGGGAACCCAGCCCCGCTTCAATGCGGGCGCGGCGGGAGGCCGCAAAGGCTTCGTTCGTGGTGAGGAGGTTCCAGCGGGCGTCGGCGTCGGGGTGCTCCTCCGCCTCGACGAGACCGGCGGACGCCTCCGCAAAGAGGAGGTTTTCGCTGATGCGATCGGCGGCGACGCGCTCCAGACCCGCGATCGATACCCAATGGACCGGCGCAAAGACCGGCATCTTGTCGTCGTCGACCCCGAAGAAGACCTTCGCCGCCTGAACGGGGAGGGTCTTGTTGCCGGAACGCCAGGCGCGGAGCACCCCGGTCCCGTAGACCGCGTCCTTCTGCGGGAGCGACACGTAGGGCTGCTTCTGGACGTTCTCGCGGATGGCGTAGGGCCCAAAGAGGAAACCGTCCGTCGCCCAGAGGACGTCGCCCCGGGCGGGGACCGCCGCGTCGGTGGCGACCACCGTCTTCAGGACGTCCGAATCGCCGGCCTCACCGTGGACGACCGGGTAGACCCCGTACTTTGCGGCAGGGAGCACGCGCTTTTCCTTCATCATGACGGAGACGTCCGCCGCGAAGCGGTAGTCGGCGTTTTCCGTCCGCTCGATCTCACCCTGAAGGAAGTCGAGGACGTAGAGCTCGCCGTGCGCTGGCTTCGCGCGGGTCCAGTTCCGGAGGTTCATCGCGCCGTGGAGCGGAAACTCGTGCCGGACGTCGTCCGCGGACCTCGGCTTGAAGGTCCCCTGGAGCCACTCGGCGACGGGGTAGAAGTTGATGAAGTTCTGCCAGATGCGGATGACGCCCAAGAGCCTGCGCCCGCGCGCCGGGACGTCCAAGGCGGGCGTCGGCACGTCGTTTTCGATCGGAAGCACCAACGGGTCGGTGGGCGGCGTCTCCAAGATCTGGAAGGGGGAGGCCGCGGGCTTCTTCTTCGAAGACTTCTTGGGCTTGGCGGGGGCTTCGGGAGCAACGTCGGCGACAGTTTCAGCGGCTTCAGCAGGTTCGTTGGCGACGGCTTCGGAAGCGGCTTCACCGGCGTCGGCAGACTCAACAGCTTCAGCCTTCACCTCGGCGGCTTCCGCCTCAGGCGTTTCGGCTTCGGCAACCGGTTCAGCGGCCTGCGCTTCCACGGCTTCTTCAGCCTCAACGGGTTCGGCAGGCTGAACAGGCTCCACCGGTTGCGCCGCCTTCTTCTTGGCGGCGGCCTTCGCGGCTTCCTTGGCGGCCTTGGCCGCTTCTTTGAGCGCCGCCTTCGCCGCGGCGGCTTCCTCCTCTTCCTTGACGAGGAGGCCGTCCTTCGTGGCGACGGTTTTGAGTTTGGGCGGATTGGGGACCTCGTCGCGCTTGACGTGCACCGTCCCGGCGGTGAGAAATTCCGGCCAGGCGTCGCGCACGGGTTCGCCCCCGGCGATCGCGCCAACGGCGGCGGAGAGCCTCGAGCGGCCGGTTTCGGGCTTGGAGGGCTTGGCAGCCTTAGTCGTCGAGGCGGGTTCCTTCGCCTGCTCGGCGAGCTTCGCCGCGGCGGCGGATTTGACCGCCTTGTCCGTCTTGTCCGTCTTCTCGGTCTTCTCCGTCTTGGCGGCCTTCACCGTCTTCTTCGCCGCTTCCTTCACGGGTTCGGGCTTGGAAACGGCCTTGGGGGACGGCGTCCCGGCGGCCGCATCTTCCGCGGCCGCGGCTTCCCGCGCCTTCTTCGCGTCCTCTTCGGCCTTCGCCTTCTGCGCGGCCGAGAGCGCGAGCCCCAGGGCCCGCGCGGTGCGCTTCTCGTCGGCGGCCTCGAGTTGTTTGGCCTTCCGTTCACGGGCCGCCGCGTCACGGAGCTGTGCGGGCGCGGCCACCTCCATCGCCTTGTAGACGGCTTCGATCGCGGCCGAGACGTCGTTCTGGGGCTGCGGGGTCGCGGTGATCGGCATGGGCTTCACGGCCGGGGCGGATTCGCCCCGGTCCCAGTGCGCGTAGAGGCCCTCGAAGGGGCCGTCGTCCGCCAACGCCGCCTCGGGGACGCCGTAGTAGAGGTCGTCGGGCCACTTGATCGAGCGGCACTCCTGCCCGATCGCGTCGAAGGGCTTGTCGAAGGTTTCGGTGAGCCACCCGGCAAAGGCCGTGAGGAAGGCGCGCGGGCCGAGCTTCTCCACCACCGGGCGGAGCATCTTCTCGCCCGCCGGGTTGGGCGTCCCCTTCTTGGGGGTGTTCTTCACGTAGACGCTCCAGAAGACGCGCTGGGTTTCCAGGGTCACGTAGCGGAGCGGCCCCTTCGCGTTCAATTCGTCCGCAATCAACCCGTAGAGCTGCGGGACGAGGTCCGTCTGCAGATCCGTCGGGACGATGGAGGGTGTGAGCACCGAGCTCAGCACGATGAGATAGTTGGGGTCCTCGACCGATTCGACCCGCTGGTTGATGGCGTTCCGCACCGCGGGAGAGGACTTCATGGCGTCCAGAAGCTTCTCCCGCGAGCGCGGCGAGAAGGCGGCCAAAAGGCGCCGGGCTTTGAGCACGGTGGGGTCGTCCGAGGAGAGAAGCTTCACGCCGGTGAGCGGCGTCACCATCTCCGCGACGCTCGCGGGCCGGGCGGAGCCGGTGATGAGGCGCGTCCAGAGGTTGGAGAGCGCCTCCACGTCGAGGTTCGCGGCTTCTTTGGCGAGCACGCTCGATTCCTTCAAAGCGGTCGCGCGGGAGGTGGGCGCCATCATGATGGCGGTGAGGGTGAGTTCAAGAAGCTTCGGTTTGCTCTCTTGGGAAAAGAACGCGTAGAGCGCGCGGAAGAGGACTTCGCGAAGATGCTCGTTGACGTTTCGCTTTTCCATCGTCTGGAAGAGCGCCGCCGCGGCCCTCATCTGAAACCAGTTCTGAAGCTCCCGTTGGTCGCCGGGGTCGTCCAGCATCCTCAAGAAATCCGTGATCTGCTCGCCCACGTTGTGGAAGGTGTTGAAGTCAGGGTCGATCAGGTCGACGCAGCGGCCCACGGTGTCGGTGACGCGCTTCAGGTCCTTCAAGGCGGCCTTCTGCACGGTCTCTTTCAACGTCATCCCTTTGGGCGGACGGCCCCTGCGGTCCAAAAGGCCCGCTTCGATGAAGAGCTTTTTCTGGCCCTTCGTCATCAACTTCAGAAGCAGTTCGTAGATGACCCGTTCGGTCGTGTCCTTCGTGAAGATGTACATGGTGTCCGCCTGCTTGCGTCAAATAAGGGTTGCAATGTCATCAATTGTACGAATCGGCCTGCGGGGGCGTACGGGGTCGGCCTCAAAAGCAAGGGAGAACCATCAAAATCGGAGAGTCCTGATCACGAATTGCGCATCTTCCGGAAGTCCGTAGGCGGAACGCCTGAGGCGGGCCGCCGCACCCGGGGCATAGACTCGAAAGACTCACCCATACCGGAGGAGCGCGCCATGGCGACCAAGAAGATGACATCGAAGAAGGCCGAGAAGGCTGAAAAAGCGGAGAAGGTCGAGAAGACCGTGAAGGCGGAAAAGAAGGCCAAGACGGCGGTGAAGGCGGCCGCCGCCCTGAAGAAGGTGAAGGCGGCGAAGTCGGCCAAGTCCGCCAAGCCCGCCAAGCCCGCCCCGCGGATCAGGCCTACGTCCCCGCGCCCGAAGTCGCGGCCATCCTCCCCGACCTCATCGCGCTCCGGCACGACCTCCATCAGCATCCCGAGCGCGGGTTCGACACCGCAGGCACCCGCATGCGCGTCGCCAAATGGCTTTCGGATCACGGCGTCACCGCGATCGAGAACGAAACGTTGGAGAGCGCACTCTTCGTGACGGTCGAAGGGATCCGCCCCGGCCCCACGAACGCGCTTCGCGCCGACATGGACGCGCTTCCGATGACGGACGCCTCGGGCGCGCCCTATGCGTCCCAAACCCCCGGGTGCGCGCACACCTGCGGGCATGACGGACACACGACGTGGTTGGCGGGCGCCTTGGCGGCGCTCCAAGCCGAGAACGATTTCCCCGGGCGCGTGCTCGGGATCTTCCAGCCGGCCGAAGAAATCGGCACCGGCGCGATGGCCGTGGTGAAGGCGGGGGCGCTCCGGAAGTACGACGTCCGCGAGATCTACGGCATGCACGCCGAACCGTCGGTCGACGCGGGGAAGATGGGGTTCAAGGTGGGGCCCATGCAGGCCGCCGCCGACTTCTTCTACGTGACCATCGAAGGGAAGGGCGGGCACGGGGCGCGCCCGCAGATGGCGGTCGACCCCATCCCCTGCGGGGCGGAATTGGTTGGGGCGCTCCAGACGGTCGTGACGCGCCGCATCGATCCGACGCAGCCGGTCGTGATTTCGGTCTGCAGCTTCGTGGCGGGCTCCACGCCTGCGTGCAACGTCATCCCCGCGACGGCGGAACTCTCCGGTACGGTCCGCACGTTCGACGCGGAAACGCGAAAGAAGGTCCGCGCCGAGATGGCGAAGACCGTGAAGGCCGTCGCGGAAGCCCACGGGTGCGTGGGGAGCCTCCGCATCGAAGACTTCGGGAATCCCGTCATCAACCACCCGGAGACGACGGCTTTCGCCCGCGCAGCCGCGGACGAACTCTACGGGGAGGGCACCGGCGTCGACTTCCCGCTCACGATGGGCGGCGAAGACTTCTCGGAATACCAGGCCGTGGTGCCGGGGACCATGATCCGCTTCGGCGTCCGGGACGCCAAACACCAGGCGTCTTTGCATCATCCGAAGTTCGACTTCAACGACCGGGTGCTCGGCGGCGCGGCGACGTTCCTCGCGGAAACGGTGAGGAAGCGCCTCGCGATGCTGGCGGATTGACGGCTTTTCTTGCGTGTTGAAAAAGGGAAAGGGGTCCGGTCGGGCCCCTTTCGTATTGGCGCGACACGCGGGTCAGCGCGGTCGTCGGTCGGCGTCGGGCAGGTTCTTCTGGAACTCGAGAACCTCCTCGATGAAGTCGGCGAAGGTGATGATCCTCCGCTGCAGAGACGCCGGATAGGTTTGCCGGTAGGGCTGCGGCACGACGAGCCGGACGCCGGCTGCGGTCATGTCTTCGAGCGAGGCTTCGGAGATCGAGCAGTCGAGCGTGAGGAGGTACTTGACGCGAATGTCCTCAATATCCGTGAAGACCTTGCGCCAGTCGTCCTTGAGCTCGGGTTTCGACGCGAGGAAGCGCTCGGCCGGATGGTCCGCTTCGGACATGGCGTCCGCGACGGAGAGGATGAAGCCGGCCGGTTGCGCGTCGTCCGCGTCACCCCGCTCGGTGTACGAGACGCCGCGCTCGGATAGGATGTGCGCGACGTGGTGGTGAAGCGCGCATCCCGAGCGCGTTTTGAGGCTCGAGAGCGTCGAAGACGTAGCCTCGAGGATGTCGTCGAACTGCCGGGCCGTCATCTTCTCGAGTTGAAGAGACCTCTCGCCCGCGAACTTCCGCCGAAGCGCCTGCCTGAGGAGCCGGGGCTCAAGAGCGGCGGAGAAGCGTTCCTCTTCCTCCTGCAGGGCGACGAGCGCCTCGTCTGGATGACCAAGAAGATCCACGTCCGCCCCGCACTGCTCCCGGACGAATCGGGAGAACTCGGGCGCGGAAGGGAAGTGGTCGGCGCTCGGGAACGCCTCATCGAGGATCGCCCCGCGGCGCTCGCACTCGCTCCCGTCATCGAGCGTCAGACCGAATTCGCGGGCGAGGATGGAGAGAAGCGGGAGGTCGAGTTTCTGGTTCGAGAGCTGAACGGGGCGCACCTCGCCCTCGGCCATCCCGTCCGTGCCGCAGGCGAAGACCCTTCGAACGAGTCCGGCCGCTTCGCTTCCCGACGGCGCCGCGATCACGAGGAGCTTCCCGACTTTGGTTTGGGCAAGAAGCAGCTGCGTGCCGCGGGCGAAACGTTCCGTGACGTCGTTCACCTCAAGGCGGAGGTGGCATTCGGGCGAGCCGTCGGCGGAGGCGGGCTGCGGGGCGCCGCACCAGAGGGCGCGGCCTTCCTCCCCGCAACGCTTCTTCGGATCGTCCTCGACCCAGACGTAGTGCGTGGGGGGTGGAGCGTTCGGGCTTGGGGTCGTCTCCCAAAGCCCCGCAGAATCCGCAGCGGAGGAGGTCGGTGACGTCGTGCGGATGGGTGTGAGCGGCGTCGGCCGCGCCCACGATCCGGATCGCGGCGGCCGAGAAGATGTTGGTCAATCGTTCGTACATGTGCGTTTCCCTGAAGTGTGGTTGATGGGGCGTAGGGAGGCGGCGCACGCTGGGTGGTCGCTTGGTCGTTCGAACGGATTCTACGACGAAATCGCTTTGCTTACACGGGGTAGTTTGTCCTGGGGTCGACCAGGGGACGGCGGTTCGGGAGTAATATTGCTCCATCAGCGCATGTTGTGGATGGTGGGAAGACACGAATGACGACGAAATCCGAAACGCCTGGAGTTGAAGTTCCGGAAACGCCCGAAGAACGCAAGGCTCGACTCGCACGCGAGAAAGATGAGAAAGCGCTCCGACAGACACGCGATGAGAAGCATCGGGCCGACGCGCCGACGCTGAAGAGGCTTCGGGAGGCAACGCGCGTTTTCTTCGACCTCCACTGGGACGCGGCTAAGATGGGCGGAGAGCCCCCGGAGTGGCAGGGTCCGGCTCTCGTCCAGAAAGGCCCGGTTCCCAACTACGACAAGCAGGGTTGCTATGCGTTCGTGTCGGAAGACGGCATCGTCACGTACGTCGGGTTGGGCGTCTCGAGAGGAGGCGGAATCTACCGCGCCCGCGGGATATCGGCGCGCCTCAACACCTACACAAGGTACGTCGACGGCGACTACCAGCCGGTCGATACGCGCCTCAAGGCGGCCTCCGGTCGGGCCTGCACGATCGGCTTCGAAATCAAGGACGCCTACCTCGCCTGCGCCCTGGAGGCGTACCTCATCCGGGAGCTCAAGCCGGTCTTCAACGCCAACCGCCCGGCGAGCTGAGACTCCCGGCGGGCCTCCCTGCCGAAGACCCCGGCACCCACAATCAGAACCTTCTTCGGAAGTCCCGACGTCACCGGCATCGGGGCTTTCATTTATCCGGAGGATGAGGGCTTCTTAGGGATGCATGAAACGCATGCCCAAGCATGAGAAATCACCATTGGATATGGTAGGTGCGCGGTTCTACGAATCATCACGTGAGACGACCGGAAGGTCCTCTCCTCCGACGGCATCCGCAACCCAAGACCCCAGCGCATGCCGACGGGCCCCCGCGGTTCGGCCTCAACCCCAAAGCACGAGATCCCGAGCCGAACCCAAGGCCGCCGGAGGACCTTCCGGATACTCCGGTCAAGAAACCCAAGAACCCAAAGCAACCCACACCAAAGTCCGAAACGGGAGCACCACCCATGAAGATCGACTACACCGGCAAAACCATCGTCGTCACCGGCACCGCACAGGGCATCGGCCGTCGCCGCCGCGTCCCTCGTCGAAACGTCCCGCACGTCCGGTCCTGAGGCTTCGGCTCCTGCCGAAACCTCACGCTCCAGCACAATCCTCACCGCCCGGACGCCCCGGCTCCTCTCTCCGGCCGCACGTCCGGACGGTGTTCTTAAGCTCCGGCGGGCGCGGCGCCTGATATGCTTCGCTCTGCCTCAATCTTCCTCAAAAGAGGAACGCCCGGAGGCCCAACCCCCGACGGACCGCGACCATGACACTCCACGCCGCCATCTCCCGCCGAACCCTCATCGCCGCCGCCACGCTCTGCGCGGCGGGCACCGCACTTCCCATCAGTTCCTTCGCCGCTCTTCCCCCGGGTCCCGCCGGTCAGGACGGCATCCGAACCTTGGAAAAGGAAGCCGGTGCCGAGATCGGCGTCTCCGTCCGGGACGAAGCCGGGAACGTCGTCCTCGAATGGAGGAGCCAGGAGCAGTTCGCTCTGAACAGCACCGTGAAGTCGCTCCTCGCCGCCCGCGTCGTCGAAGGCCA
>NZ_JH605020.1:0-123 GCF_000250875.1 Sutterella parvirubra YIT 11816
CCGCCAGGCGTCCGGCATCAGGTGGATCGACGACCAGTCGACGTTGTACTGGCCGGCCTCGAGCATCAGGAGGTCGATCGCTCCGAATTCTCGGCGCACGTCCGCGAAGTGCGGGCCGTCGCC
>NZ_JH605020.1:185-396 GCF_000250875.1 Sutterella parvirubra YIT 11816
TGCGGGCCGTCGCCGCCGTCCCCGGAAATCCAGAGTCGCCTGCCCGCCACCTCCACCATGAAGCCGCCCCAAAGCGTCTTGTTGCGGGTGAGCGTGCGCCCGGAGAAATGCTGCGAAGGCGTCATGGTGACGCGCGCGCCCTTGACGGTCGTCTCGCCGTACCAGTCGAGTTCGACGATGCGCTCGGGGTGCACGCCCCAGAGTTCGAGGT
>NZ_JH605020.1:437-990 GCF_000250875.1 Sutterella parvirubra YIT 11816
TGGCCGACGCCAAGCGGGCACACGAACCGGACGCCCGTCGAGGCGAGCGCGAGGACGGTCTCCCACTCGAGATGGTCGTAGTGGTCGTGCGTGAGGAGCACGGCGTCGGGGATCGGCATGTCGGCGAGCCCGTATTCGACTTCGAGCGGGAAGGGCTGCCCGACGAAGCTCACCGGCGCGGCGGGGCCGAAGGCGGGGTCCACGAGAAGCGTCACGCCCCCGGCGCGGATCAGGAAGGTCGAGTGCCCGAACCAAACGAGGTTCCCGTCAGGGAGCGCGCACAGGTCGGTCTTTACCGCGGGCACGGGCGCGTCCGGCACGATCCCCTCGCGGTTGCGCAGAAGGAATTCCATGATCGCCTGGGGCTTCGACTTCGTCCCGGCCTCCACGCGCACGGGGACGATGTTCTCAAAGGCTCCCTCGGGCCCTCCGCGCCAGTTGGGGGAGGACATGCAGCGCGCCAAGCGGTCTCCCGTCGGGTTTTGGCCCAAAACCGGATAGCGCACGGCGACGCCGCCCGCCAGGGCGGTGCCGGAGATCGCGAGCGCGCCGA
>NZ_JH605020.1:1053-15510 GCF_000250875.1 Sutterella parvirubra YIT 11816
CGGAAGAGGTGTGGGGCATGGTGGGGTCGGTGGAGTCGAAAGCCTTTTCGTGACCTTCATCCTGCCACAGGACGCCCGCCCGGTTCTATGCCGATCGTGCCGGAATGTTGCACGATCCGATCCGACCCTTCCACCCACGCCCTGAGGGGGCGCTCAGCCCCCGATGTAGTTCATCTCGACCTTCGGACGGTCCGGGGCGAGCCCCATGCTGCGCAACTCCGAATAGTGGTCTTCGCGGGCGGTCCAGATGCGGCCCAGAGCCTCGTCGATTTCTTCGTCGGTGGCGCCGCCGCGCAGCATCGTGCGCAGATCAAACCCTTCCGTCGCGAAGAGGCAGAGAAAGAGCCGCCCTTCCATCGAAAGACGGGCGCGGGAGCACTCCCGGCAGAAGGCCTGCGTCACGCTCGCGATGCAGCCGAATTCGCCGCCCCCGTCCTTGAAGCGCCAGCGCCGGGCGGTCTCGCCCGGGTAGTTCGCGTCCAGCGGCTCCACGGGCCAGCGCTCGTTCACCTTCGCGATGATTTCGACCGCGGGGACGACGTCCGTCATGCGCCAGCCGTTCGCGGTCCCCACGTCCATGTACTCGATGAAGCGGGGAATGACGCCGGTGCCGCGGAAGTGTTCGAGGATGGGGAGGATTTCGCCTTCGTTGACGCCGCGCTTCACGACGGTGTTGACCTTCACCTGAATCCCGGCCGCCTGGGCGGCTTCGATGCTCGCCAGGACGCGCGACGCGGGAAAGCCCACGTCGTTGAAGCCCTGGAAGATCGCTTCGTCGATCGCGTCGAGGCTCACCGTCACGCGCGTCAACCCCGCGGCGCGGAGCGCCTCGGCCTTCTTTCCCAGGACGGAGCCGTTCGTCGTCATGGCGATGTCAAGCGGCTTCCCGTCGTACGTGCGCAGCTCAGACAACTGCGCGATCAGGTTTTCGATCCCCTTCCGAAGAAGCGGTTCGCCCCCGGTGAGGCGCAACTTCTCCACCCCGTGCCGCACGAAGACTTTCGCGAGCCTCACGATTTCCTCAAACGTGAGGAGCTCCGTCATCCCGAGAAACTCGTGCCCCTTCGGGAACTTCTCTTTGGGCATGCAGTAGCGGCAGCGGAAGTTGCACCGGTCCGTGACCGAAATGCGCAGGTCGCGCAGAGGCCGCCCCAACCGGTCGATGCGCCGACCCTCGCGGTCGAGCACGATCTCGCCCGCCTGCGGGATCGGAAGCGTCCTCACGGCGTGGTTCGGTTGGATGTTGATGACGGTGCGGGGCTCTGCCATGTCGATTGTCGGGGTCTTGGTGTGATAGCGGCCGCACGCTGGGGAAGGCGTACGGCCGACGGTGTGGACACATTTTAGTTTTGACGCCCCCGGGGCGCCATACTGCCGAAAGAGGTAGGTTCGGCGCCCGTTCGGGGGAGTTTCGCCGTTCTCAAGGCGTTTCGGTCAGCATTTCCGGCCGATCACTGCGGGAGCGTGTTCGCGAGCGGCGCCAGCGCCGCGTAGAAGGCGTAGCGCTCGGGGTCGATGTCGCCGCGCTCCAAGGCGGCTTTGACCGCGCAGCCCGGCTCCTGGAGGTGGCGGCAGTTGAAGAAGCGGCAGTCTTCGACGTGCTTCGCGATGTCGGGCATTGCGCGGAGGATGTCGTTCAAGGACAAGTGCGCGAGACCAAACTCCTGGAACCCCGGCGTGTCGACGACGGCCCCTTCCCAGTCGTCCATGTCCGCGCGGTAGAGCCGCGCGGCGGTCGTGGTCTGCTTGCCCAGGTCGAGCGCTTCGGAGAATTCCCGGGTCGCGGCCTGCGCGTGGGGAACGAGTGCGTTCAGAAGCGTCGACTTCCCCATGCCGGACTGGCCCACCAGAAGGACGGTCTTCCCGGTAAAGCGCGGGATGAGGGTCCGTCGAGCGCCTTCCGGGTCGTTCCCGGCTGAAATCGCCACGACGTCGTGCCCGATCGCGGTGAGGCGCGCGCATTCGGCGTCGGCCGCTTCGGCGTTGTCCACGAGGTCGGACTTGTTCCGGATGACGAGCGCGGGGATCCCGGCCTGGTGCGCGGCGAGAAGCGCCTTCCAGATAAACCACGGGTTGAAGGTCGGGCGCGGCGCGAAGACGACGGCGACCAGGTCGACGTTCGCCGCCAGACTCTTGATGCGCCACTCGTCCGAGCGGTAGAGGAGGTTCCGGCGGGGTTCGATCCGCTCGATCGCGGCCACCCCGGAGACGGGCGGCGTCACGCCCACGCGGTCGCCCACGACGACGTCGCCCTTCTTGCCGCGGCGGTGCGCCTCCAGGCGCTCGCCCGCATCGGTCGTGACGACGTAGTGCCGGCCATGCCCGGCCGTGACGAGGCCGCCGATCAGCTCGGCGGGAGGAATCGCGTCCTCACGCTTTTTCTTGGGTTTCGCCATGAGGGATCCGTTCAGTCGGGGCCTTCTCCCCGGTGGATTCGGTTTCGGTTTCGGTTTCGGTTTCAGGAACGGCGGACTCGGCAGCTTCGGTCGGCTCCGGCGTTGCGGGTTCGGTGTTCGGAGCCTCGGGCTCTGTCTCAGCCCCGGTTTCCGCTTCAGACAAGGCTTCCTGCACGGTCTCTGCCGGGGCCTCGGCCTGAGGTTCTTCAAGAGGCGTCCCGACCGGCTCGGGTGAAGGCTCGGCGGCGGGTTCCGCAACCGGCGCCGTCACCGACGCTTCCGAGAGCTCGGGAGCGGTGTCCTTGATCTCTTCAACCTGCTCAACCGGCTCAACAGGCTCAACAGGCGCTTCGACCGGTTCAGTCGGCTCAGCCGGTTCAACCGGTTCAACCGGTTCCAGGGGCTTCGCCCGCGTGACGAGCCTCGCGGACGACCCGACGAAGTCGTCCGAGGCCTTGGCGGCGGAGACGCTCACGCCGCCCGTCCAGGGCGAGGCGTCAAAGGGCGCCCAGCAGCTCGGGCGGTCAAGCGGCCGCCCCGTCTTCTTCGCGCGCCAAAGGAGATGCGCGACGCGCATCCCCGCGTGCGGGCGCGAATAGTGAAAGAGCGAGTAGAGGCGCGAGGGGGTGAGCGTCTGCTTGTAGTCGCGGTGAAGCTTCACCAAAGCACGTACGAGCGCGTCGGTCGAGACGGCCTTCGCCGCGTATTCGTCGGCGTCGTACTGCATCAGCCGCGCGAAGAGGTTCACGGCGGGCCGCAGCGGATAGTAGAGGATCGGAAACGCGGTGACCGCGATCGCGAGCACGTAGCCCGCGCGCGTGCCGTCTTGGAGGAACGAGACCGCCGGGGCGTAGCCGAAGCCCTCGAAGAATTCGACGTGCTCCGCGCCCCACCCGGCGAAGCGGAAGACGAGCCAGCCCGTCACGGCGTAGACCGCGGCGCGAAGGAAGAGGTGCAGGTGCTTCACGTGCCCGACGTCGTGCGCGATCAAGGCGAGAAGTTCGTCGGGCTCCAACCTCTGCGCCGCATGCGCGAAGACGACGACGCGGCGCTTCTTGCCCCAGCCCGGAATGACGAGGTGGGAGTGCGCCCAGCTCAGGGGCTTCGTCATCACCTCGACGTCGTCCACGACGAAGCCTTCGTGGCGCATGTAGGCGAGGATCATCTCGGCGGTCTTTCGGTCCGCCATCGGTTGCGAGCGGCGCTTCCAGAAGAGCGCGACGGTGTTCGAGAACTTCCAGCGCCAGAAGAGGTAGAGAAGGAAGAAAACCCAGCCGATCCACCACCAGGCGCCGCCGGCGTGCTCAAGCAGGACGATCAGAAGCGCGAGGACGGGGAGCGACACGAGCCACCCGGCGAACGTCCGGCGGATTTCGCGTAGCATCCAGAGGCGCCGGTCTTCGAGCATGTACCCGAAGCGCTCCTGCACGCGGAAGTGCGCGAACCACCCGAAGGGGAATTCGATCAGCGCCGCCGTGAAGGTGACGGCGGCGAGCACCAGCCACTGCGCGACCAGGGGGTTCGAGGTCAGGATGTCGGCGGCCGCGGTGATGACGGTGAGCCCCTGACCGAAGGTCATGACGAGGGCGTAGGCGGCGCCGACGATCGCGAGCAGCAGGTTCGCCTGCGCGATCTCGGCCGTGTAGGCGGTCGCCTTTTCGATGGCGGCGGGCGAGAGCTTGTTCTCAAAGCCCGACGGTACGGCGCGTCCGGCGCGCTCCGCCGCGTGGGTGTGCAGAATCGTGAGCGCACACTCCAGCAGTACGTAGAGCGTGAGCATGCCGAAGAAGATCCTCTCGATGTTGCTCGCAGTGAGATGCATGAACGTCGGGCGCGGTGGGAGACTCGTGGTTGAAGTTGAAATTTTAGCGGTTTGCTCCCGAAGCCGTAGAATGAGAACCCCCACCGTCGGCGGAAGGGCGCGCCGTTTTCGGCGCGCCGGGGCGTAACCCCTTCCGGCCCATCCGACCGGACGGACCCTCTCACCCGACGACGGACGGCAGTCTTCTCAATCAGGAGCCCCTCATGGCAGAACGTGATCCCCGCTACGGCGACGACAACCTCATCTGGATCGACATGGAAATGACGGGCCTGCAGCCCGAAGTGAACCGTGTGCTGGAGGTCGCGGCGATCATCACGGACAAGGACCTCAACATCCTCCACGAGGGCCCGGTGGTGGCGATTCATCAGCCCGACGAGATTCTGGACGGCATGGACGCCTGGAACACCAAAACCCACACGAAGTCGGGGCTCGTGCGCCGCTGCCGGGAGAGCACGGTGACGGAGGCCGACTGCGCGGCGGTCTTCCGCGAAGTCTTCGAGCGCTTCGTCCCGGAGGGGAAAAGCCCCATGTGCGGGAATACCATCGGTCAGGACCGCCGCTTCATGGCGCGCTGGATCCCGGATCTGGAGCGGTACTTTCACTACCGTTCGATCGACGTGAGCACCTTGAAGGAGCTCGCCCGCCGCTGGGCCCCCGACAAAGCCTGGGTCGGCACCAAGGCGACCAAGCACCAGGCGCTCTCCGATATTGCTGAAAGTATTGAAGAACTTCGCTTCTATCGGGAGAAAATCCTGAAGATTTGAGTTTCGTATTCCATGCAACCGCTTCGCATCAAGGCGAAGCGGTTTTGTTTTAGGCGCGGTTACCTAGGGAAAATCCTGTAAGAAATCGCTTTCGGCACGTTCAATAATGCCGATTGAAAAAGAAGCTGCGCGCCCTTTCTTACTCAGGACGACGCGGCGGAATCTTTGGAGAGCACTTTCATGAGCATTACCGCCTGGATCGCCTTAGTGGTGGTCGTTGCCGTCGTCTGGGCCCTGATCAAGCGTTGGGAAACGCGCATGGTCCTCATCGCGAGCGGTCTTTTCCTGTGCATCATCTCTTGGGACTTCCTGTCGGGTCTTAACTCGATGGCCAACTCGATGGTCAACAAGTCCCTGGTGCAGGCCATCTGCGCCTCGATGGGTTTTGCCTTCGCCGCGAAGTACACCCGCTGCGACAGCTCCCTCGTGCACTATCTCGCGAGCCCGATCCGCGGTCTCGGCATCTTCCTGCTGCCGGTCTGCACCGTGATCACCTTCTTCGTGAACATCGCCATTCCGTCCGCGGCCGGCTGCGCCGCCGCCGTCGGTTCGACGCTGATTCCCGTGATGCTGCGCGCCGGCATCAAGCCCGCCGCCGCCGCGGCCGCCGTTCTGGGCGGCACGATCGGTTCGTACCTGTCGCCGGGCACGTCGCACAACCCGTACGTCGCCAACATGGCCGGCATGGACGTGATGACCTTCATCGGCACGCACGCCACGTACTCCGTCATGATCGGCGTCATCAGCGCGGTCGGCATCCTCATCGTCTGCTTCTTCATGGGCGACCACAAGGGCGACAAGAACGCCACGGTCGACGAATCGAAGCTGAAGAAGGAAGATGCGGACTTCGTGCCGAACCCGATCGCCGCTTTGGTTCCGCTCGTTCCGATCACGCTGCTTTTGGTCGGCAACCTCTGGGTCGAAGAAATCAAGATGGGCGTGGCGCCCGCCATGACGATCGGCGCGATCTGCGCCCTCGCCGTCGCCCGCGTCAACCCGCAGACCTTCACGAAGGAATTCTTCAACGGCATGGGCAAGGGCTACGCCGACGTGATGGGCATCATCATCGCGGCGGGCGTGTTCGCCGCCGGTCTGAAGTCTGCCGGCCTCATCGACAGCTTCGTCACCGCGCTGAAGGAATCGAATGAAATCGCCCGCTGGGGCGGCTCCATCGGCCCGTACCTCATGGGCATCATCACGGGTTCGGGCGACGCCGCGACGTTGGCCTTCAACGAAACCGTGACCCCGCACGCGAAGGACTTCGGCATGACGATCGAAGGCCTGGGCGGCCTCGCCTTCCTCGCCGGTGCCGCCGGCCGTACGGCCTCCCCGATCGCCGGTGTGACGATTCTCGTCTCCGGCATCGCGATGGTGAGCCCGATCGAAGTCGTCAAGCGCACGGTTCTTCCGATGACGATCTCCGTCATCCTCTGCGCGATCCTGATGGTCTGACGATCCTCACGAAACGCACCGAAAACGCCCGCCGGGTCCGCCCTGCGGGCGTTTTTGTCTGGGGCGCCGACCGGCCGCCATGCCGCGGCCGCCGGGCGCGTTTCATAATGGCGGGAGGACACTCGGGAGGACGGCATGAGCTCGACCGGCGTGCAGATTCAGAAGCGAAAGAAGGGGCGCTACGTCTCGATCATCGAGTGCTTCACCGATCCGGTCACCGGGAAGAGGACCTCCCGGACGATCAAGCCCTTCGGCTACGTCGAGAAGGATCTCGAAGAGGATCCCGACTTCATGGCGAAGGTCTACGCGGAGTGCGACCAACTTCGTGTGGACCGTGCGGAGGCGAAGCGGCTCCGCGAGCGGCAGGATATGCGCCTGCGGCCCGAGCGCGAAGCGTACGGTTCGGCGCGGCTTTGCATCTACGGCGACGCAGTGCTCCGCCGGGTTTGGACGGAGCTCGGTCTCCCCGGGTTCTTCAGAGCGTCCTGCTGCCGCAGCGCGCTTGGCTTCGACCTGGATCTCCACGCCTTCTGCGCCGCGGCGTCCATGATCCTTCCGCCCGGCGATGCGGTCGATTCGGGCGTGATCGTTCCGCAGTTTCTCCTTGATTACGGCGAGGTCCGCGCGGAGCACGGTCCGGCGATGCTGACGTGCCTGGCCGGGCTGCGGGGACGTCTGGAGGCGTTCCTTGCGGAACGCGTCCCCGACTTGGCGGCGTTCGATCCGGACGACCAGGAAGAGGCGGGACCGCGTGAGACCATGTGCATCCTTCCGGGTTTGCGGGCGGTGCGTCTCGAAACCGGGACGGAGCGCCGGGGCTTTGCGGTGGTGCGGCTCCTCGCGGAGGCCGTCGGACACCGCATCCGGAAACGACTCCGCGAAGAGGGCGAAGACATCCCGTTCGACGATTTCGTTCGTCTTCTGACGGTGCCGACACTCTCGCACCTTCCGAGCGTGGGCCGCGGGGAGCCGCTCTATCTCAAGACCGGCCACGGCTTCGTTCCGGAACTCCGTTCGATCGATCCCGCGCGCACGGACGTCGGCAGAGAAGCCGACCGGTTGATGGCGGCTTTCGGCGTGGGACCGATGAGGACGCTTGAAACGGCTTCGGGGATCCGGGAGAGGCTCGGCGTCGACCTTCGGCTTCGCATCGCCGCGCACGGTTGAGCCCAACTGAAGATGCAGAAACGGCAAGACCCCCGATCACATCGAGGGTCTTGATGGTTTGAGGGCCTGAAGAATCACTTCGAACCGGCGTCGTCCGTCCTTTGGGCGTTTCCGTCTTGAAGTGTCGCCGCGTCCGGTTTCCCGGCTTCCTCTCCGTCGGGAGCCTGTGCCCCGGCGGTCTCTTCGTGCTCTTCGTACTTCGCCCCCTCTGTGTGCAGCGCCACGGGCGCGCGCACCGCGCGCAGCGCGCTCTCGGCGCCGCGGCCCAGGGCGGAATTTTTGAGCCAGGCTTCAAAGAGCGCCGACCCGATCGCCAGGAACAACGGACCCAGGATGAGCCCGAGGAATCCGAAGGCGATCACGCCGCCGAAGACCCCGAGGAAGATGAGGCTCATCGGGAGGGTCGAACCCCTGGCGATGAGGAGGGGTTTGACGAGGTTGTCGACCGTCGCCACCACCAACACGCCCCAGGCGCAGAGGAAGACCGCCATGCCGGTCTCGCCGATGCCGTAGAGCCAGACCGCCGCGGGAATCCAGATGACGGGCGGTCCGATCGGAATGACGGAGAGAATGCAGGCCGCGACCGAGAGGATCAGAACCCCCGGAACGCCCGCAACCCAAAGCCCGATCCCGCAGACCGCGCCCTGCACGATCGCAGTCCCGATGATCCCGAAGACGACCGAGCGCGTCGTGTTGGTGAGGATCTCGGTGATGTCGGAGGCGATGTGCCCGCTCACGCGAAGAAGAAGCTCGTGGAAGCGCCGCGCGAAGGCGATCCCGTCCCGGTAGAAGAAAAAGACGATGAAGAGCACCAGGCACATCTGCATGAGCCCGTTGCTCACGTTCACCGCGGTGTTGAGGACCCACCGGGAGACGGGTTCGATCAACTGCTCCACGGTGCCCGCAAAGGCCTTGGGGTCCACGGCGAAGGTGATCTGCTCGTGGAGCCACGGGCCCACGTAGGGGAGGGACTCGACGGAGGCGAGGATCGGCGTCGGGTCCTTCACCCAACCGGTGACGAGCCGCACGGCCTTGGGGAGCTGCTGCGTGAGCGACAGCATCAGGAACGTGAGCGGGATCAGCACCGTCACGATCAGCCCCGTCACCATGAGGAGCGCCGCGGGCGTCGCGGCGTTCCTCGTCCAGGCGAGGACCTTCGTGAAGACCGGCCACGTCACCACGGCGAGGATCGCCGAGATGAGGATCGCCGTCATGAAGGGCTCGACGATGAGCCAGCACCCGAAGAGGACCGCGGCGGAAAGGAGCACGCGGACCAATAGATCGACCCTCTCCGAAAAGGAGAGGCCGAAGACGCCGGCGCGGCGACCGGGTTCGGGAGAGTGCGGCATGGCGGGGTCCTCCTGAGCCGTTCAGGTCAGTTGACGAAGGGCTCGGTCTCCAACGGGATGCAGCCGTTCAGCATCACGCGCTTCATCGCGGTGCGAAGGGCCTCGATCGCGGGCATGCGCGTGAAGCTCTTGCGCCAGACCATGATGACGCGGCGCGAGGGCGCGGGCTGCTTGAAGGGGATCACCTTGATCGGGGTCGGAAGGCTCGTGAGGTACGGGACGGCCGAGGCCGGGAGCACCGTGATGCCGAGACCCTGCGCGACCATGTGGCAGATCGTCTGCAAGGAGGACCCCTCGACCGTGCGCTGGACGTCGGTCGCGGTCATGTTGAAGCGGGCGAGGTCCGGGCAGACGCCGAGGATCTGGTCGCGGAAGCAGTGGCCGGCGCCCAGAAGGAGCATCGTCTGGTCCTTCAGTTCGTCGGTGCCCACGTAGTTGCGGTTCACCCAGGGGTGATGCGCCGGGACGACCACGACGAAGTCTTCCTGGTAGAGCTCCTGCGTCATGAAGCCCGTGTCGGCGATCGTGTCCGCCATGAAGGCGACGTCGATGCGGCCGGTGCGAAGCCCCGTGAGGAGTTCCGACGTGTAGGTCTCTTCAAGGTAGAGCGGCATCTTCGGGGCGACCAAAGACATCTCGCGGATGAGTTCAGGGAGCAGGTACGGCCCGATCGTGTAGATCACGCCCATGTGCAAGGGCCCCGAGAGCGGGTCCTGACCCAAGTGGGCGATTTCGGAGATGCGGTTGCTCTCTTCCAAGACCTTCTGCGCCTGCGCGACGATCTGCTGACCGACGGGCGTGACGGAGATGTCGTTCGAGCGGCGCTCGAAGATGGTGACGCCGAGCTCCTCTTCGAGCTTCTTCACGGCGACGGAGAGCGAGGGCTGGCTCACGAAGCAGGACTCGGCGGCGCGGCCGAAGTGCCGCTCGCGGGCGACGGCGATGATGTATTTGAGTTCGGTGAGCGTCATGGTGTCGGGTTCTTTGTGGGATGTGTGCTGAAAGGGAAAGGGGTGCTCCGGGGAGCGTTCAGGCCCCCAGGAATTCGGCGTCGGCTTCGAACCAGCGCCTCGCGTGGCGTCTCGCGCCGTCGGGGTCCCGCCGGACGAACTCCTGCGCGGCGTCGCGGGCGGTTTCGACCAGCACCGCGTCGGCTTCGAGGTCCGCGAAGCGGAGCATCGGCATGCCGGACTGCCGCTCGCCGAGGAACTCGCCGGGTCCGCGGATCTTCAGATCCTCGCGGGCGATCTCGAACCCGTCCGTCGTCTGCCGGATGACGCGCATGCGCTGCCGCCCGGTGTCGGACAAGTTCGGGTCGTAGAGGAGCACGCAGGTGCTCTGGGTCGACCCGCGACCCACGCGGCCTCTGAGCTGATGGAGCTGCGCGAGGCCGAAGCGCTCGGCGTGTTCGATCACCATGAGGGTCGCGTTCGGGACGTCGACCCCGACCTCGATCACGGTGGTGGAGACGAGGAGGTCGATCTCGCCCTCGGCGAAGGCCTCCATGATGCGGTGCTTCTCGTCGGGGGCCAACTGGCTGTGCATGAGGCCCACCCTCACGTCGGGGAGCGCCTCCGCCAGCTGGCGGGCGCAGTCGACGGCGGGCGTGAGGTCGAGGGCCTCCGACTCTTCAATCAGCGGGCACACCCAGTAGGCCTGGTGACCCGCGGCGACGTGGCCGAGGATCGAGGAGACGATCAGGGGCTTCTTGTCCAGCACGAAGAGCTTCGTCGTGATGGGCTGCCGCCCGGGAGGCAGTTCGTCGATGACGGAGACGTCGAGGTCCGCGAGGTAGCTCATCGCGAGCGTGCGGGGAATGGGCGTGGCGGAAAGCATGAGGAGATGCGGGGTCGCCCCGAAATCCTCGCGGCGGCGAAGCGCCAGGCGCTGCGCCACGCCGAAGCGGTGCTGCTCGTCGACGATCGCAAGGCCCAATTTGGCGAACTTCACGCCTTCCTGAATGAGGGCGTGGGTCCCGACGGCGATCTGCGCGGCGCCCGACGCAATGGCTTCAAGGGCAGCCTTCTTTTCCGACCCCTTCTGCTTGCCTGTCAACCAAGCGATCTGAAGCCCCAAGGGCGTCAGCCAATCGATGATCTTGCGGAAGTGCTGTTCGGCGAGGATTTCCGTGGGCGCCATCAGGACGGCCTGGCGACCGGAAGCGACCGCACGGAGCGCCGCGAGGGCCGCGACGACGGTCTTACCGCTCCCGACGTCGCCTTGGACCAGGCGGTTCATCGGGTGCTCGCGGAAGAGGTCGCGTCGGATCTCGTCGACGACGCGCTTCTGCGCGCCGGTGAGCTCGAAGGGGAGCTCTTTGAGAAAGTCGTCTTCGATCGTGGAACCCGCTTCGGGGACCAACGCTTCGGCCTTCCTTTCCTTTTGGAGCAGACGCGTCTCGCGCAGCGTGATCTGCTGCGCCATCAGCTCGTCGAACTTGAGGCGCCGCCAATGCGGGTCGGTGCGGTCCTGGAGCGCCGTCAGGTCGGCGCCCGCGGGCGGGTGATGCAGAAAGCGCACGGACTCGGCGAAGCCCGGCAGGCCGAACCTCACCGTGATGTCTTCGGGCACCGGATCGTCCATGTCGACGTCGAGGAGCGCGGTGTCGATGCGCTTGCGGATCGTGCGCTGTTGGAGGCCCTCCGATACCGGATAGACGGGCGTCAACGTCGTGGGCAGAGCGTCCCCCGGCTTCATCAGCGCGTAGCGCGGGTGGATCATCTGCGGCGCGCCGTTCATGTCGAGGCGCACTTCTCCGGAAATGCGGAGCGTCTTCCCGTGCGGGAGGATGTTCGAGCGGTGGAAGTTGAAGAAGACCAAGGGAAGCGTCCCCGTGTCGTCCTTCACGTGCACGATGACGATCGCACCCTTCGAGGTCTGGCGCTGGTTCGTCGAGTACGGAACCGCTTCGATCTGCGCCCAGTAGCCCGGCACCAGATCCCGGATCTTGACGATGCGGGTCTCGTCCTCGTAGCGGAGCGGCATGTGGAGCGCAAAGTCCCAGTCGGAGACGAGCCCCATCTTCTTCATGCGCTCTTCGGGCGTGACTTTGCGCTTCTTCTCGTCCTTCTTCGCCGCACCCGCGCGCTTCGTCTCGGCTTCCGACAAGGGCTTCACCGTGCGGATCGTCTTTCTCGCACGGGGCTTCGCGGGCGCACCCGTCCCCTCGGGCGCGTCGGCGGCGTCCGGGTTCTGTTCAAAGGGCGGCGCCTCGAAGAGGTCGGGCGAATCGTCGCGGGCGGTCATGGCGGGGTGTTCCGTTGTTGGGGCGGCGGGCGGCTCGAATCGGGATCAGCGCGGAAGCACCGCGATCGCTTCGGCTTCGAAGCGCGCGTTCTTCGGGAGCGCCTTCACGACGACGCAGCTGCGCGCCGGGTAGGGGGCGTCGACGAATTCGCCCATCACTTCGTTCACCTTCGCGAAGTCGGCGAGCTCGGTGATGAAGAGCGTGAACTTCACGACGTCCTTCATCTCAGCGCCGGAGGCGGCGAGGACGTTTCTGAGGTTCGTGAAGCTCTGGCGCACTTCCGCCTCAAACGCTCCGGGGAGCGTCCCTGTTTCGGGCACGAGCCCGATCTGCCCCGAGCAGTACACGGTGCCCCCCGCAACGACGGCGTGGCTGTAGAGCCCGACGGCGGCGGGGGCCTTCTCGGCGTGAATGATCTTGCGGTCCATGAGTCTTCTGTCTCCGGAAAAGGGCACCGAACGGGCGTCGGAGCGGGTTCTCGAATTCTATGTTTATTTATTCTATCGAATATCGCGAGTTGATAGGTAGCCAACCTATCGTCTATCGAAAAGATGACTATGAGATCACCCCCTCCAAAAGGAGGCAGGGAGTACGTATAGATACGTATGTTTGGGCCCATACCTCAGGGGCTTCGTCGCCTCTTACCGCCCTTGGAATATCCGGGTAGTCCCGTAGGCCCTAAGAGGTAGTTCTAATTGTGTGGGTACTCCGGTCCGCGAAATGCCTCGAATAAGCCCAAAAACCCGGGGATTGCAAGGGAATGTGGTTCATACGTACGGTTTCGCAAACCTCTTTTCGGGGTTATGTCGAATATCAACAATGGGGGTGTTTCCTAGGGTTTTTCCTGATATGGTTCGAGGAGGGCGGATCGCTACACTCCGATCACCTCTGAGGGGTCCGGGGCTGTCGTTCCGATCTTCTTAACGGTGTTTTGGAAAAACGGAATAAGCAAACATGCGTATTCCGCCTCCGCCGAAGGAAGAGAGGGGCACGATTTGCTTACACTTCTAGGTGAAAGAACCTAGAAGCCGGTTCTCCGGAAGGAGGCCGCACAGTTCGACTGCGCCGCTCGAGGAGAACAGCGACGCAGATGAATTGCTGGGGGAGCGACGAAAGGGCCGCGAGGCTCGGACGCCGCTTCTTTCAGGAAGAACCAAGAGGACGCACGTCCGGTGTTTGTTTGTCGCCGGGCGCGCTTCCGAAGACGGTCCGCCTTGAGTTCGCTCTAAAAGGGACCCACGGTTGGGTGCGCCCGACCCGCGCCGGAGGCTTTCCCCGCTCCGGAACGGAAGGGACCGGCACCCCGGCAGCCGGACGGTCCGCCTTACTTATATATGGCGGATCACGGTTCCCGGAGGCGTCCGGAACGGCGGCACCCATCCGCGCCGGTGGGGTGAACGCCCGAAAGGGTGTGTTGAGAGACGGACAGCCTGCCGGTTTGGGCCTCTATGCCCAGCGGGCGGTCCCCCGCCCATGAAGCGGGTTTATAGAGGAACTAGTAATGAAGATTATCTACACCGACGTACTCGTGATCGGTGGCGGTCTGGCCGGGCTCCGTATGGCCGTTGCCGCCAAGCGCCGCGGGCATGATTCGATCGTTCTGTCGCTCGTCCCGCCGAAGCGTAGCCACTCCAAGGCCGCTCAGGGCGGCATGCAGGCTTCGCTCGGCAACGTGATCAAGGGCGCCGGGGACAACGAAGACGTCCATTTCGGCGACACGGTGCGTGGTTCCGACTGGGGTGCCGACCAGGAAGTGGTCCGCATGTTCGTCAACACCTCGCCCAAGGCCGTGCGTGAACTCGCCGCCTGGGGCTGCCCCTGGAGCCGCATCACCCCGGGCGACCGTCAGGTGATCATCAACGGTGAAAAGGTCACGATTACCGAACGCAAGGAAGCGCAGGGCCTCGTCGCTCAGCGCGACTTCGGCGGCACGAAGAAGTGGCGTACCTGCTACGTCTCGGACTGCACGGGCCACGCGATGTTGAACACCGTGACCGACCGCATCATCGCCGAACAGGTTCCGGTGATCGAACGCGTCGAAGCCCTCTCGCTCATCCATGACGGCAAGCGCTGCTACGGCGCCATCGTCCGCGACCTCATCACGGGCGAACTCATGGCCTACGTCTCGAAGGCCACCGCGATCGCCACGGGCGGTGCGGGCCGCATCTACCGCGTCACGACGAACGCCGTGATCTGCGACGGTACGGGCTACGACCTCGCGCTCGGCACCGGCGTCGCCACGCTCTCCAACATGGAAGCG
>NZ_JH605020.1:15520-40750 GCF_000250875.1 Sutterella parvirubra YIT 11816
AGTTCCACCCGACCGGCATCTTCCCGGCCGGCATTCTCGTGACGGAAGGCTGCCGCGGTGACGGCGGTCTGCTGCGTGACGTCGACGGCCACCGCTTCATGCCGGACGTCGAACCCGAAAAGAAGGAACTCGCTTCCCGCGACGTGGTTTCGCGCCGCATGGAAGAACGCATCGCCCAGGGCAAGGGTGTGAAGAGCCGCTTCGGCGAACACATCTGGCTCGACATCACGCTGCTCGGCGAACACCACATCAAGCACAAGCTGCGTGAAGTCTACGAAATCTGCCACTACTTCCTCGGCGTCGACCCGACGAAGGAATGGGTGCCCGTGCGTCCGGCCCAGCACTACACGATGGGCGGCGTGCGCACGAACCCGACCGGCGAATCGCCCACGCTGAAGGGCCTCTTCGCCGCCGGCGAAGCCGCGTGCTGGGACATGCACGGCTTCAACCGTTTGGGCGGGAACTCCGTTGCCGAAACCGTGGTTGCCGGCATGATCGTCGGTGAATTCATCGCCGACTTCTGCGACAAGCCCGAAAACGGCATCGACATCCCGACCTCGATCATCTACGACGCGCTTGCCAAGCAGGAAGCCGCGCTCAAGCACTTCACGACGAACGGCGGCAACGAAGACGCCGTCGCGCTGCGCACCCGCATGCAGGAAATCATGACGACCAAGATCGGCATCTTCCGCAAGGGTGCCGACATGGAGTCCGCCGTTTCCGAGCTCGAAGACCTCTACAAGCGCTCCTTCAACGTGCCGGTCAAGGACATCGCCGGCCCGAACCCCGAACTCGTTTACGCCTACCGCACCCAGAAGATGCTCCGCGTCGCCCTGACGGTCGCCGCCGGTGCCGCCGCCCGCAAGGAATCCCGCGGCGCTCACTTCCGTGAAGACTTCCCGGTGCGTGACGACGTCAACTGGCTCAACCGTACGATCGCGACGTGGAAGGAAGGCGACACGCTGCCGACCCTCTCCTACCAGGCGCTCGACATCAGCAAGATGGAACTTCCCCCGGGCTTCCGCGGCTACGGCGTGAAGAACTACATCGAAAATCCCGAGTCCGCCAAGCGCCAGGCCGAAGTCGACGCCATCCGCGCCAAGATGGAAGCCGAAGGCAAGGACCGTTTCGAAATCCAGAACGCGCTGATGCCCTACGAGCACCTCCTGCCGAAGCGTCTGCAGGGCAAGAACGAACGCATCGACGAACCCTTGAACGATTAATTTGGAGCTGTAGCGAAAAATGAGCCAGCAAGTTCAACCGACCAAGAAGCATCGCCTTCTCAAGATCAGCATCCTGCGCTACAACCCGCAGGATCCGGAAAGCGTGCCTCACATGCAGACCTACGAGCTCGAAGAGTCCGACTCGATGACGCTCTTCATCGCGCTCAACGAACTGCGTGACCACCAGGATCCGACGCTCCAGTTCGACTTCGTGTGCCGCGCGGGCATCTGCGGTTCGTGCGCCATGATGATCAACGGGAAGCCGGGCCTCGCCTGCCGTACGCTCACCCGCGACCTGCCGACCGAATTCACGCTCGCGCCGCTCCCGGCGTTCGAGCTGATCGGTGACCTCTCGGTCAACACCGGCAAGTGGATGCGCAACATGTCCGAGCGCATGGAAGCCTGGGTCCACATGAAGGAAGAAGAAGTCGACCTCCGCAAGAAGGAAGTCCCGATGGATCCGCAGTTGGCCGAAGACATCTACGTTCTCGACCGCTGCGTCGAATGCGGCTGCTGCATCGCGGGCTGCGGTACGGTCCGCATCCGTCCGGACTTCGTGGGCGGCGTCGGCATCAACCGCATCGCGCGCTTCCGTCTCGACCCGCGCGACGACCGCAACGACGCCGACTACTACGAAGTGATCGGCGACGATTCGGGCGTGTTCGGCTGCATGTCGCTTCTTGCCTGCCACGACTTCTGCCCGAAGGATCTGCCCCTCAAGACGCAGATCGCCTTCATCCGCCGCAAGATGGCCGAGCAGGGCATGCGTGGGTACGACAAGGTTCTTCCCACCCCCAAGAAGAAGGCTATTCCCATTAAGCCTGTTAAGTAGTATTATTTAGGAGTGCTGCAGGAGATCTCCCCTAAAGAACTATCTCATACGAGGTAACCCGGAGATCCCTGCGGGGCGACTAGATACCAAACCCGATTCGGCAGACCAACCCCCATGTGGGAAACCGTAATCCCCATGGGGTGCCGATGAAGGTATTTCAATTGGTGGCGACCAGCCTCACGCCGGAAGACCGACAACCGGCTGACACCACCGGGATTATTTGAGGAGCAAACAAAATGTCCCGTATTGAAAGCGACTTCCTTGGCGAGCTCGAGATCCCTGATGACGTCTACTACGGCGTCCAGACGATGCGCGGCAAGCAGAACTTCAACATCACGGAAATGCCGATGTCGCAGGAACCGTTCTTCGCGATCGCCTACGGCTACGTGAAGAAGGCTGCGGCCATGGCCAACAAGGAACTCGGCTGCATCCCGGCCGACGTCGCTGACGCGCTGATCTGGGCCTCCGAACAGCTCATCGCCGGCAAGTACAACGATCAGTTCGTGACCGACTGGCTCCAGGGTGGTGCCGGCACGTCCACGAACATGAACTGCAACGAAGTGATCTGCAACCTCGCTTGCGAACACCTCGGCCTTGCCAAGGGCGACAAGTACGTCTCCCCGAACGACCACGCCAACTTCGGCCAGTCGACGAACGACACGTACCCGACCGCTCTTCACCTCTCGCTCATCCTCCGTTCGAACGTCCTCCTGAAGGCCGTTGAAGAACTCCGCGATTCCTTCTACCGCAAGGCTGAAGAAACCAAGGGCGTTCTCAAGATGGGCCGCACCCACCTCCAGGACGCGGTTCCGATGTCCTTCGGCCAGGAATTCCACGGCTGGGGCAAGACGATCGAAGACGAAATCGCGATCATCAAGGAAGCGCAGGAACACCTCAAGGTCGTCAACCTCGGCGCCACCGCCATCGGCACGACCGTGACGGCTCATCCGGAATACCCGGCCCTCGCCGTCAAGTACCTCGCTGAAATCACCGGCATCGACTTCAAGAACAGCGACGACCTCATCGCCGCCACGTCGGACTGCGGCTCCTACGTCGCCCTCTCGTCCGCCGTCAAGAGCCTTGCCGTCAAGCTGACGAAGGTCTGCAACGACCTCCGCCTCCTTGCCTCCGGTCCGCGTACGGGTCTCTCCGAACTCGTCCTGCCGCAGCTCCAGCCTGGTTCCTCGATCATGCCGGGCAAGGTCAACCCCGTCATCCCGGAAGTGACCAACCAGGCCTCGTTCCTCGCGATCGGTCTCGACACGACGGTCATGCTCGCCGCCTCCGCCGGCCAGCTCGAACTGAACGTCATGGAACCGGTCATCACGTTCGCCCTCTACATGCAGATGAAGGTCATGACCAACGCCTGCATCGCGATGCGTGAAAAGTGCGTCGACGGCATCGTCGTCAACGCCGACCGCTGCAAGGACCTCGTGATGGGTTCGCTCGGCATCGTGACGCTCTTGAAGCCGCACTTCGGCTACAAGCCCTGCGCCAACGTCGCCCGCGAAGGCTTCCTCACCGGCAAGTCGCTGCACCAGCTCGTCGTTGAAGAAAAGAAGATGATGACCCAGGAACAGTGGGATCGCACCTTCACGTACGAAAACCTCATCAACCCGAAGTTCGAAAAGTAATTCGGTGAATGAGTGACAGAACGGATCTGCGGAACCCCCGCAGGTCCGTTCCGCCATAACTAAAACCCGGGCCATGATCCGGGGACTCCACCAACCAAAGAGAGCTTTCGGAGCGGCTCACGCCGTCCCGATCGAACAATATGGACATCTCTATCCTTCTTGAGTTCATCGTCGTTCTCGCGGCGATCTTCCTCGGTGTTCGCCTCGGCGGCATCGGCATCGGCTACGTCGGCGGCGCCGGCGTGCTGGTCCTTGGTCTTGTCTTCGGCATGAAGCCGGGCAACGTGCCCTGGGACGTGATCCTGATCATCGGTTCGGTGATCGCGGCCATCGCGGCCATGCAGTTGGCCGGCGGTCTTGACTACCTCGTGCGCATCGCCGAAGGCATCCTCCGCCGCAACCCGAAGCAGATCAACTACCTCGCCCCGGTCGTCACGTACGCCCTGACGCTCTTCGCGGGTACCGGCCACACCGCCTTCTCGATGATTCCGGTCATCGTTGAAGTCGCGAAGGAACAGCACATCCGTCCGTGCGTTCCGCTGTCGATCGCCGTGGTTGCCTCCCAGATCGCCATTACGGCTTCGCCCGTGTCCGCCGCCGTGATCTACATGTCCGGCGTGCTCGAAGAGTTCGGCTGGTCCTACCCGCTGCTGCTCGGCATCTGGATCGTGACGACCTTCGTCGCCTGCATGCTCACCGCCTTCGTGATGACGCTCATCTCGAAGATGGACCTCGACAGCGACCCGGTCTACATGGAACGCCTCGCCAAGGGTCTCGTGAAGGCTCCGAATGCCGGCGAACGTCCCGCGCTCCTGCCGCACGCCAAGCTGTCCGTTCTGATCTTCCTCCTCGGCGTCATCTTCGTGGTGCTCTATGCCTCCGCGATCTCGCCTGCGGTCGGCATCATCGACCCGGTCATCGTCCCGCGTGACGCGGCCATCTGGTCCGTGATGTTCATCATCGCCACCCTGATCTCGTTCTGCTGCAAGATCGACGTCAGCAAGATCGGCTCGAGCTCGGTCTTCCAGTCCGGCATGATCGCCGTGATCTGCGTGTTCGGCGTGGCCTGGTTGGGCGACACCTTCGTCAGCAACCACAGCAACGAAATCAAGGAACTCGCCGCCGGTACGGTTTCGCAGTACCCGGCCCTCCTCGCCGTCGTGTTCTTCATCGCCGCCATGCTCCTCTACTCGCAGGCCGCGACCGCGAAGGCCATCACGCCGGCCATCGTTGCCGCTCTCGGCATCACCGCCGCGAACCCGGGCGACTCCTACATGCTCGTCGCTTCGTTCGCCGCCGTTTCCGCCCTGTTCGTTCTCCCGACCTACCCGACGCTGCTCGGCGCGGTCCAGATGGACTACACGGGTACGACCCGCATCGGCAAGTGGGTGTTCAACCACGCCTTCTTCCTCCCGGGTCTCATCGCCATCGTCTTCTCGGTCGTCCTCGGCTTCCTCGCCGTCGGCCTCTTCTGATAGACGTTCGGTCAAGCCGGTCCTTCGGGGCCGGCCCCGAGATGAAAAACGCCTCCGGTTTCCGGGGGCGTTTTTTCATCTTGGGTCTGGGGAACTGTTGGCGGCCTCTATGGGCCAAAGATTTGGAGGAACCGTCGACGACCCCAAAGCGGCGCGCTATTCATCGGGGAACTGTTGGCGACCTAAGGGATGGCCTTCGGTTTTGACGTGCCCGGCACCACCTTCATGCGTGTGGGCGGAACAGGGCGGAGCAGGGTGGTCCCGTTCGCTGGGCGGCATCCAGGCCGACATCTCAACCGGCGCCGGGATCGCCCGGAAAAGAGCGCCGTGGAGCGCGCCGATCGGCGCGCTGAAGGGGCCGGAAGAGGGCCGAAAGCCGCCTTCAAAAATTTTTCCGCGGATTCTTGACACGCCCCGCTTTCTCCGTATAATTCATCTTCTCAGTGCGGGAGTAGCTCAGTTGGTAGAGCGCAACCTTGCCAAGGTTGAGGTCGCGAGTTCGAGACTCGTCTCCCGCTCCACTGAACACAATTTGAAAGGCGGCGCGATAGCAAAGTGGCTATGCACCGGATTGCAAATCCGTTCACGGCGGTTCGATTCCGCCTCGCGCCTCCACGCGGGAGTAGCTCAGTTGGTAGAGCGCAACCTTGCCAAGGTTGAGGTCGCGAGTTCGAGACTCGTCTCCCGCTCCAGAACATCGAAAAGAAGGGGAAGCTCAAGAAGTTTCCCCTTTTTTCACATCGGCGCCGGGGTGACGAAATTGGTAGCCGTAGCGGACTTAAAATCCGCCGCCCGTTGGGCTTACGGGTTCGAGTCCCGTTCCCGGCACCAGCAGCGTTAACGGCGTAGGCCGCCCGGTTGAGGGTGACGCCCCCGGCCGGAAACCCCCCGATTCCCGGGGGTTTCGGAGAACTTCAAAAAAATTTTTGAAGCCTCTTGACAAACGCGTTGAAGGCCGTATAATTCACATTCTTCGCAGGACAGATTGCGGGAGTAGCTCAGTTGGTAGAGCGCAACCTTGCCAAGGTTGAGGTCGCGAGTTCGAGACTCGTCTCCCGCTCCAATCCCTTCGGCCCCCTGGGCCCGGATCCTGAATCCTGTCGACGCGGGAGTAGCTCAGTTGGTAGAGCGCAACCTTGCCAAGGTTGAGGTCGCGAGTTCGAGACTCGTCTCCCGCTCCAGATTTCAAAGAAAGGGAGCTTCGATGAGCTCCCTTTTTTCTTGTCGCCGGTCGGACCCTCAAAAAGTCCGCCCGGCGGCTGATAAACCGTTGAGGGTTTGGTAAAATCCTCAACTTTCCGTTGGGGGCGACCCCTGCGGGAACACGTTTCCGGAAGTCCGCGTTCTGAGTTTTGCGAGTGCTCGGTGCGGACATTGAATCAATCACTCGTAGTTCATACGTGGGGTTTGCCATGGCTGTTCAGCAGAACAAGAAATCCACCTCGAAGCGCGGTAACCACCGTGCTCACGACTTTTTGACCAACCCGCCCACCGCCATCGAAGCGACGACGGGTGAAGTCCATCGCCGTCACCACATCAGCCCGACCGGTTTCTACCGCGGCAAGAAGGTGATCGCGACCAAGGCCGACGAATAATTCGTCAGCGCCCGATCCGGGATGCCCGAAGCAGGGGCGGCGACAGAAGCTTCCGTCGTTCGTTCCGCAGACCGCAAAGCGGTTCGAGCCTCCCTGCGTTTCCGCAAGTCTTTGCGCGCATGATGCAACGCGCGAACCCCACGGTGAGAACTAGAGTTGCTCTCGTGTGAAGGTTTCCAGAGATCAGGGAGACGAGGAATCGAAGGCTGCGGCGACGGCGATGCCGCCCGCGGGTTTTCCGGTGAAGCGAAGAAAAAGGGAATGATCCTTCGGGGTTGTTCCCTTTTTTGTTGCCCTGCGTCCGGCGCTTCGCCCGCCGCTGTGGGCTTCCGGCCTCATCCGTACGCCTCATGAAGGTCACGCGTTGTTGCAAATCCCGGGGTTTCTCCTTGGGGTACCCGGGTGCGGCCCGTTAACATTCGTCTCCAACTACACCGCCGGATGGATCAGACAACCATGTACTCGAGAATCATCGCCACGGGGGCGGCTCTCCCCGCGCACCGCGTCACGAACGACGAGCTCGCCGCCCGTCTGCTGCGGGACGGCATCGAAACGAACGACGAATGGATCCGCACCCGCACCGGGATCGAAGCGCGCCGCTTCTGCGACCCCACGCAGGGCGAAGGGACGACGTCGCTCGCCGTCGCGGCCGCCCGCGAAGCGCTCGGCCGCTCGGGGCTCGACGCCTCCGAAATCGACCTCATCATCGTGGCGACGACCACTCCCGACCGGATCTTCCCGTCGACCGCGGCCCAGGTGCAGGCCGCGATCGGCGCGCCCGGCTGCGCGGCCTTCGACGTGCAGGCCGTCTGCGCGGGCTTCATCTATGCGTTGAACGCCGCCGACGCGATGCTGCGGGCCGGCCCCTACCGTCATGCGATCGTGATCGGCGCCGAGACGCTCTCGCGCGTCGTCGACTTCAAGGACCGCTCGACCTGCGTGCTCTTCGGCGACGGCGCGGGCGCCGTCGTGATGTCCGCTTCGTCCGACCCGGGGGTCCTCGCCGCGCGCATGTACGCGGACGGGCGCCACGACGAAAAGGTCCTGGGGTTGGATGCGAAGTTGGTCGAAGGCCGGATCGTCGGCGACCCCTTCATCCGCATGGACGGCCGTCAGGTCTTCAAGCTCGCGGTCGAGGGGCTCACGACTTCCGCGAAGGAGGTCGCGTCGCTCGCGTGCGTGAGGACTGAGGACGTCGCGCTCTTCGTCCCGCACCAGGCGAACCTGCGCATCATGAGCATGGTCGCGCACAAGTTGGGGATTCCTGAGGAGCGCATGGTGAAGACCGTCGCCGAGCACGGGAACACGTCCGCGGCGAGCGTGCCGCTCGCCTTGGACCACGCCGTCCGGAACGGCATGGTGAAGTCGGGCGAACTCGTCCTTCTGCAGGCGGTCGGCGCCGGCATGGCCTGGGGCTCCGCCCTCGTGCGCTGGGCCTGATGAGTCTTCGAGGTGAAGGGCGCTGAAAACCTCTTGACCCACGCGCCCGACACCGCGCAAACTCGGGGCTAACCATAGGCCGAAGGGGTGAGTTTGGGGTGCCCCGGCGCTGATAAACTCCACCCCGATCCGAACCGAACACCACAGGGAAGGGCCTTCTCAGAGCCCGTCCCTCCACCCACAGGAACCGCCCTACGGGGGTTCTCTTCCAAGATGCGCATTGCTTTCGTTTTCCCCGGTCAGGGGAGCCAGACCGTCGGCATGCTTTCGGGCTTTGCCGGGAACGCCGCCGTCGAAGACATCATGAACCGCGCGGACGCCGCGTTGAGCTTCCCGCTCACCCGCCTCATCGCTGAGGGTCCCGCCGAAGAACTCGGCCTCACGGTCAACACCCAGCCCGCGATGCTCGCGAGCTCGGTCGCGTTCCTTGAAGCCTGGCGCGCGGCGGGCGGCCCCGAACCCGAGGTTCTGGCCGGGCGCTCCCTCGGGGAATACTCCGCGCTCACCGCCGCCGGGGTCTTCACGCTCGAAGACGCCGTCCGGCTCGTCCGATTCCGCGCCGAAGCCATGCAGAGCGCCGTGCCCGTGGGCGTGGGCGGCATGGCCGCCATTATTGGTTTGAGCGACGACGACGTCCGTGCGGCCTGCGCGGAAGCGGCGTCCGTCGGCACCGTCGAAGCCGTCAACTTCAACGCCCCCGGTCAGGTCGTGATCGCGGGTGAGAAGGCCGCTCTCGACGCCGCGATCGACGCCGCCAAGGCCCGCGGCTGCCGCCGCGCGATCGTCCTTCCCGTCTCCGCCCCCTTCCACTCGAGCATGCTCGAGCCCGCCGCGGAAAAGCTCGCGGCGAAGCTGGAGACGGTCGCGATGAACGCCCCCGCGATCCCCGTCATCCACAACGTCGACGTGGAAACGCACGCCGACGTCGCGGAAATCCGCACGGCACTCGCGCGCCAGGCGGCGTCGGCCGTCCAGTGGGTGAAGACGATCGAACGCATGAAGGCGGAAGGCGTCACGCACGTCGTCGAATGCGGTCCGGGGAAGGTTCTGACCGGCATGATCCGCCGCATCGCCCCCGAACTCGCGACCTTCAACATCACCGACGCCGATTCGCTCGCGGCAACGCTCGAAGCGGTCAAGGCCGAATAAATCGAAAAGGGACACTCCCCATGGAACACCAGATCTTCTCGAACGAAGCGCTCCAAGACCGCGTCGTTCTCATCACCGGCGCCTCCCGAGGGATCGGCGCCGCCGTCCTCGAAGCCTTCGCCCGTGCTGGCGCCGTCGTGATCGGCACGGCGACCTCCGACTCGGGCGCCGAACGCATCACGGCCAAGATCGCCGAAGCGGGCGGCCGCGGCCGGGGCGTCGTGCTGAACGTCTGCGACGCGGAAGCGTCGGCCGCGCTTGTAGCCAAGATCGTCGAAGAGGAAGGCCGCATCGACGTCCTCGTCAACAACGCCGGGATCACGCGCGACACGTTGGCGCTTCGCATGAAGGACGAGCAGTGGGACGAAGTGATCGAGACGGACCTGACCGCCGCCTTCCGCTTGGCGCGCGCCTGCATCCGCCCGATGATGAAGCAGCGCCAGGGCGCCATCATCTCGATCACGAGCGTCGTGGGCGCGATGGGGAACGCCGGTCAGGCGAACTACGCCGCCGCGAAGGCGGGTTTGATCGGCATGTCGAAGTCGCTCGCGCGCGAAATCGGCTCCCGCGGGATTACGGTGAACTGCGTCGCTCCGGGCTTCATCGACACCGACATGACGCGTGAGCTCCCGGAAGCCCACCGCGACGCGCTTCTCGCGCAGATCCCCCTGGGCCGCCTCGGCCGAACGGATGACATCGCCAACGCCTGCCTCTTCTTGGCGAGCGACGCCGGCCGCTACGTGACGGGCACGACGCTTCACGTCAACGGCGGCATGTTTATGGGGTGACGCGCGCTCGCAGCGCCCCCGGTGCTCTGTTAAAATATTCGACCATATTCAAATTCAATAGGCTCTCCGGACGCCCGGGCGGCCTGCTTACAACAAGTCAAAAGACCCGTACGGAGATATCCAAATGGAAGACATTGAACTGAAGGTGAAGAAGATCGTTGCCGAACAGCTCGGCATCAAGGAAGAGGACATCAAGAACGAATCCTCCTTCATCGAAGATCTCGGCGCCGACTCGCTCACGACCGTTGAAATGTCGCTCGCCCTCGAAGACGCCTTCGGCATCGAAATCCCCGACACCGAGCAGGAAAACCTCCGCACGGTTCAGCAGGCGATCGACTTCGTGAAGGGCGCCGTCGCCAAGTAAGGCGCACGCACTTCAACCGGCGCGGGAGAGAAACCCCGTGCACCCGACGGATGGGACCTTCAAAAGAGGGTCCCATCGTCTTATGGGGGCGGGATGCATCCCCCGCATCCGTTAATCCGTTCGGGCCTCCCGGCCCGGGCGCAGCGAACAGAATCAAAGGGACTCACATGACCAATCGACGTGTCGTCGTCACCGGGCTCGGGATGGTTTCCCCGCTCGGCAACGATCTCGAAACGAGTTGGAAGGCCGCGCTCGAAGGCGTCTGCGGCATCGACCGCGTGACGCGCTTCGACGCCTCGGCGCTCGGCAGCCAGATCGCCGGCGAAGTCAAGGACTTCGACCCTTCGAAGTACCTGGGCGTGCAGGAAATCCGCCGCTTCGACCGGTTCGTCCACTTCGGCGTCGCCGCCGGCCTCATGGCCTTGGAAGACTCCGGCCTGGAGATCACCGACGAGCTCGCCCCGGAAGTGGGCGTCGCGATCGGCTCCGGGATCGGGGGCCTCCCCGTCATCTGCGCGAACCACGATGCGCTGCGCGACCGCGGTCCCCGCCGCATCTCGCCCTTCATGATCCCCGGGAGCATCATCAACATGACCTCGGGTCAGCTCGCGATCATGAAGAACCTCCAGGGCCCGAACATCGCCCACGTGACCGCCTGCTCGACGGGCCTGCACGCGATCGGCGAAGCCATGCACATCATCCGCCGCGGCGACGCCGTCGCGATGGTGGCGGGCGGCGCCGAAGCGACCGTGCACGAGCTCGCCATGGGCGCCTTCGACGCGATGCGCGCGCTCTCGCGCCGTAACGACGACCCGAAGACGTCCTCGCGCCCCTTCGACAAGGACCGCGACGGCTTCGTGATGGGTGAGGGTGCGGGCGTGCTCGTTTTGGAAGAACTCGAACACGCCCTGGCGCGCGGCGCGAAGATCTACGCCGAAGTCGTGGGCTACGGGCTCACGGGCGACGCGCACCACATCACGACCCCGTCGATGGAAGGCCCCGCGCGCTGCATGCGCATGGCGCTCCGGAACGCCGGGATCACGCCCGGTGCGGTCGACTACCTGAACGCCCACGGCACGTCGACCCCGGTGGGCGACGTGAACGAAGTGAAGGCGATCAAGGAAGTCTTCGGCGAGCACGCGAAGAAAATCGTCGTCAACTCGACGAAGTCGATGACGGGCCACCTCTTGGGCGGCGCCGGCGGCGTCGAATCCGTCTTCACCGTGATGGCCGTCGCGAACCAGGTTTCGCCCCCGACCATCAACGTCTTCGAGCAGGATCCCGAGTGCGACGTCGACGTCTGCGCCAACGCCGCGCGCGAAATGACGATCCGCTACGCGATGAAGAATTCGTTCGGCTTCGGCGGGACGAACTCGACCGTCATCTACAAGCGCTTCGAGAAGTAATCGAACGCGCCCGTTGACGCGAACCCCGAAACCCGTCCGGAGCACCGACCCGGGCGGGTTTTGTTTTCTGCGAAGAGAAAGGCGCCCACCCCGGCCGGAACCTCAAGCCCGCGCGTGATTTCGTCGGCGGGCCCGGGGCCTCCTTTGCTAAAATGATCCGTTCTCGGGACGCTTCCCAACGTGGCGGCGCCCCCTTTCGGCGCGCCCCGCAGGCAGGGGAGGTCAGACAATGACTTCCCGCCATCCCCTCCGACCCCATTCCTGACGGGAAGCCCGGGCCGCGCCCTCCGATTCCCAATACAGATCGACGATGCAGAACATCCGGAATTTTTCCATCATCGCCCACATCGACCACGGCAAGTCCACGCTCGCCGACCGACTCATTCAGCGCTGCGGTGGGCTCTCCGACCGCGAGATGAGCGAGCAGGTCCTGGACAGCATGGACCTGGAGCGTGAGCGCGGCATCACCATCAAGGCGCAGACCGCGGCGCTCAAGTACAAAGCGAAGGACGGTCAGGTCTATGAGCTGAACCTCATCGACACCCCGGGGCACGTCGACTTCTCGTACGAAGTGAGCCGGTCGCTCTCCGCCTGCGAAGGCGCGCTTTTGGTGGTCGACGCCACGCAGGGCGTCGAAGCGCAGACCGTGGCGAACTGCTACACGGCGATCGACCTGGGCGTGGAAGTCATCCCGGTTTTGAACAAGATGGACCTCGGCTCCGCCAACCCGGAAGGCGCCGCGGAAGAGATCGAGGACGTGATCGGGATCGACGCGACCGATGCGATTCCGTGCTCGGCCAAAACCGGCATGGGGATCGATGACATTCTGGAGCGCGTCGTGAGGGACGTGCCCCCGCCCAAAGGCGACCCCGAGTCGCCCTTGCAGGCTCTCATCATCGACAGCTGGTTCGACAACTACGTCGGCGTCGTCATGCTCGTGCGCGTCGTGAACGGGACGCTCCGCCCCAAGGACAAGATCCAGCTGATGGCGACGGGCGCCAACCACTTGTGCGAGCAGGTCGGAGTCTTCACGCCCAAGAGCCAGCAGCGCACCGAACTCACCGCGGGTGAGGTGGGCTTCGTCATCGCCGGCATCAAGGAACTGAAGGACGCCCGCGTGGGCGACACGATCACGCATTCCTACAAGCCCGCGACCGAACCCGTCCCCGGCTTCAAGGAAGTGAAGCCCCAGGTCTTCGCCGGGCTCTACCCGGTGGAGAGCAACCAGTACGAAGCGCTCCGCGAAGCGTTGACGAAGCTGCAGCTGAACGACGCCGCTCTGAAGTTCGAACCCGAAGTCTCCCAGGCGTTGGGCTTCGGTTTCCGCGCGGGCTTCCTCGGCCTCCTTCACATGGACATCGTGCAGGAGCGCTTGGAGCGCGAATACGACATGGACCTCATCACGACGGCGCCTTCCGTCGTCTATGAGGTCCTGATGACGAACGGCGAAGTCGTTCAGGTCGAAAACCCCTCGAAGCTCCCGCCCGTCGACAAGATCGAAGAGATCCGCGAGCCGATCGACACCGTCACGATCTTCGTGCCGGACGAGTACGTCGGCGCCGTGATGAAGCTCTGTCAGGAAAAGCGCGGCGTGCAGACGAACCTCGCCTACCACGGGCGTCAGGTGCACCTGACGTACGATCTGCCGCTCGCGGAAATCGTGCTCGACTTCTTCGACCGCATGAAGTCGATGACCCGCGGCTACGCCTCGATGGACTACGAATTCAAGGAATACCGCGCCTCCGACGTCGTGCGCGTCGACATGCTGATCAACGGGGACCGCGTCGACGCGCTCTCCTCGATCCTGCACCGCTCGAACGCGATCCCGCGCGGCCGAGAAATCGTGCAGCGCCTGCGCGGCCTCATTCCGCGTCAGATGTACGAAGTCTCGATCCAGGCCGCGATCGGCGCCAACATCATCGCCCGCGAAAACGTGAAGGCCCTGCGCAAGAACGTGCTCGCGAAGTGCTACGGCGGCGACATCACGCGTAAGCGCAAGTTGCTCGAAAAGCAGAAGGCCGGCAAGAAGCGCATGAAGCAGGTCGGTTCGGTTGAGATTCCGCAGGAAGCGTTCCTCGCCATCCTGCAGGTCGACGAAAAGTAAGGAGAGGCTCCAAAGTGAACTTCGCGCTCATTCTCTTCATTCTGACGGTCGTCACCGGCGTCTTCTGGGTGGCGGACCGCCGCGTCTTCCTCCCGAAGCGCCGCGAAGCCGCCCGCGCCGCGGTGACGGCCTTCGAGGCCGCCAACCGCGAGGCGATCGACCGCGGCGACGCGCGCGTGATCGACCAGCGCAACGACATGGAGGCGCGCGCCCTGCGCCAACCCTGGTGGCTCGAATACACGGCCGGGCTCTTTCCCGTGATCGCGATCGTGTTTCTGCTGCGCAGCTTCCTCTTCGAGCCCTTCCGCATTCCGTCGGGTTCGATGCTCCCGACCCTTCACGTCGGGGACTTCATCCTCGTCAACAAGTACGACTACGGTCTCCGCATTCCGGTTCTGAACACCAAGTTCCTCCCGATCGGCTCGCCCGAGCGCGGCGACGTCGTCGTCTTCCACTACCCGATGGACGAGTCCGTCGACTACATCAAGCGCGTGGTGGGCGTGCCGGGCGACACGGTCGAGTACCGCAACAAGGTGGTGTTCGTCAACGGCGTCGAGCAGAAGCAGAGCGAACCGCGCGACTTCGTGGACGAAAACACCCTCGTCACGCTCTCCGAGCGCGACGAGACGTTGAACGGCGTCACGCACCTGATGACCGTCGACCCGCGCCGTCCCTCCGCCGTGCACCCGGGCGCCGTCATGCGCCGGGAAGAAGGCTGCAAATACAACTCGGAAGGCTTCATCTGCACGGTCCCCGAAGGCCGCTACTTCGTGATGGGCGACAACCGCGACAACAGCGAAGACAGCCGCTACTGGGGCTTCGTCGAAGACCGCCAGTTGGTGGGCCGTGCCGTCCTCATCTGGGCCAACTTCAGCGACATGTCCCGCGTGGGCGGCTTCAACTAAGGCCCGGAAGGAATACGCATGCTCAATCTGTCGATGCTTGAATCCCGCATCGGGTACGAATTCCGGGACAAGAAGCTGCTGCGCCGCGCGGTGACGCACCGCTCGTTCGCGCAGGAGCACAACGAACGCCTCGAATTTCTGGGCGATTCGGTTCTGAACTGCGTGATCGGCTACGCGCTCTTTCTGCGCGACCGGCACTTCACCGAGGGCGAACTCTCCCGCGTGCGCGCGAACCTCGTCTGCGAGAAGACGCTCCACGATTTGGCGCTCACCCTCGACCTCTCGTCCTTCCTCTTCATGGGCGAAGGCGAACTGAAGACCGGGGGCGCGCGCCGCGCGTCGATCCTCGCCGACGCGATGGAGGCGATCTTCGGCGCGGTCTTCTTCGAAGCGGGCTTCGAAGAGGCGCAGAAGGTGGTGCTCCGCGTCTACGAGCCGATTCTCTCGAGCCTGACGCCCGAGACCTTCAGCAAGGACCCGAAGACCCGTCTTCAGGAAATGCTCCAGGGCTCGCACCTGCCGCGCCCGGCCTACGCGATCGTCAACACGACGGGGGCGGCGCACCAGCGCTCCTTCACGTGCGAGTGCCGCATCGAATCCGCTGGGGTCCTGACGTACGGGAAGGCGAGCTCGCGCCGCGCGGCCGAACAGGAAGCCGCCGCGCTCGCGATTGAGGAACTCTCGAAGGGCAAATTGAACGCCGTTCGCGGCTGAGGGGATCTGCGATGACGAAGGAAGAACTGCAGACTGAAGTGGAGACGGAAGAAGTCCTCACCGCCGAGGACGGCGCCGAAGGCGTGGTGCTCCGTGAAGACGACGCCTTCGAGGCGATGTTGAAGAACGCGATGTCGACGGCGCCCTCGGTGCCCGAGGGCTTCCGCTGCGGCTACGTCGCCGTGGTGGGCCGCCCCAACGTGGGGAAGTCGACGCTCATCAACCGGTTGATCGGCGAAAAGGTGTCGATCACGTCGAAGAAGCCCCAGACGACGCGCGACCGCGTTTTGGGGGTCGTCACCGAAGAGGACGCCCAGTACGTCTTCGTCGACACGCCGGGGTTCCAGACGAAGGTGGGGTCGCAGCTGATCCGCCGCATGAACCGCCAGGTGAGGTCGACCCTGAACGAAGTCGACGCGATCGTGCTCGTGATCGAATCGGGCGGCTGGCGCCCGGCGGACCTGGAGGTCGTCAACCTCCTCCCGAAGGACGCGAAGAACGTCATTTTGGCCTTGAACAAAACCGACCTTCTCAAAGGCCGCGACAAGCTCCTCCCCTTGATGGCCGAATCGATGCAGAAGTTCCCCTTCGCCGCGATCGTGCCGGTGTCGGCCGAAAAGGGCCGTCAGTGCGACGAGCTTTTGAAAGAAATCAAGGCGTTCCTCCCCGAGAGCGTGCCGTTTTTCGACCCCGACACCTACACCGACCGCTCGCCCCGGTTCCTCGCGGCCGAGACGATCCGCGAGAAGGCCTTCCGCCTTCTGGGCGACGAGCTTCCGTACGGCTGCGCCGTCACGATCGACCGCTGGAAGGAAGAGGACGAAGCCGCCGAGATCATCGCGACCCTCATCGTCGAGCGCGAAAGCCACAAGCCGATCGTGATCGGCGAGGGCGGCGCGAAGCTTCGCGAAATCTCGCGCCTCGCGCGCACCGACATCGCCGCGATGTTGGGGAAGCGCCTCCACCTCGAAGTCTGGGTGCGCGTGCGCCGCGGCTGGTCCGACGACGCCCGCGCGCTGAAGTCGTTGGGTTATGACTGATCGTGAAGGGGCCTTCGGGCCCCTTGATGCCGTGGAGGGTATGAAGGAGGCGGCCGCGTTCGAGCCGCTCCCTTTCCCCACGCTCGCGCCGCAGCCCCAACGGGCGGGGGCGGCTGAATCGGCTGACTCCGCTGACGCCGCCGAACCGCCTGCGCCGCTCCCCCAACATTTGAGCGCCCCCTCGGGCACCCTCGGGACGGCGATCCGCCGCCGCGAGGCGGCCCTTCGCCTCTGGGACGAAGTGCTCCGCACGGCCGAAGCCGCGAAGGCGGGGTCGGTGCGCACCGCAGGTCCCAAGGCGCCCCCGAAGCGGGTCGCCGACGAACTGGGGTTCGTGCTCCACGCCTGGCCCTGGCGCGAGTCGAGCCTGGTCGCCGACGTACTCTCACTCCGTTACGGGCGCGTCTTTCTGATCGCCAAGGGCGCGAAGCGTCAGGCCTCGCCCCTGCGCGGTCTCCTCGTCCCCTTCGCGCCCCTCCGGCTCGCCTGGGCCGGAAGGAATGAAGGGAAGGTCCTCATCAAGGCCGAATGGATGGGGACGCTCGCACCCTTGTCGGGCGAGGCGCTCCTCTCGGGCTTCTACATGAACGAGATGCTCGTGAAGCTCACCGAGCGCGAGGACCCGCACCCCAAACTCTTCGGCGCCTACGTCGAGGCGCTTCACGCCCTCGGGACCGAAGACCGCACGGGCCGCCAGCGGGTGCTCAGGCGCTTTGAATTGGCGCTCCTCGAAGACCTCGGCTGGGGGCTCACCAAGCCCGCACCGGTGGAGGCGAAGAGGGGCGACAAGAAGGGCGGCAGGCAGGGCGCCGAAGCTTCCGGGGGCGTCTCCGGCTACGTGCTCCGCGAGGGCGCATTGGTCGCCCTCGGTCGGCACGACGTCCCGCGTCCGGGCGAAGTTCTTTGGGATGAGCCTCTGATCGACGCCCTTTTGTCACGAGATTTCAAGGACGCGCGGACGCTCCGCGCGGCGCGTGATATTCTCCGGGAAGCCGTCGCCCACCACCTCGGCAGCCGGACGCTTCACGCCCGGCGGATTTTGGGCGATCTCGCGAGACTCTGAGGCGGGGCTTTCCGCTCCGGCCCGTTCGTCATCGCGCGCAGAGACGGTGCGGCCTCATGCCGACCGTCCGTTCCGGGCGCCGACCGCGCGCCCGACCCATTCGATCTGGAGGAGCCGCTTCATGCGCCGCACGCTGCTGTCCGTCAACCTCAACAAAATCGCCCTCGTGCGCAACGCCCGCGAAGGGAATTGGCCCGATCCGGTCTACTTCGGCCGCATCGCGCTCGAAGCGGGGGCCGCGGGCCTCACGGTGCATCCGCGCCCCGACGAGCGCCACGTGCGCGCCTCGGACGTCCCGGCCCTGGCCGAGCTCGTCCGTCAGTACCCCGGCCGCGAATACAACATCGAAGGGAATCCCTTCCACAACCTGATGGACCATCTGCGCGCGGTGCGCCCGCACCAGGCGACGTTCGTGCCGGATGCGACGGACCAGATCACGTCGGACCACGGGTTCGACCTCTCGGACGAGGCCGAGTGCGCCCGCCTCAAGCCCTTGATCGACGAAGCCAAGGCGCTCGGCTGCCGCGTGAGCCTCTTCATGGACCCGGTCCCCGAGATGATGGCGAAGGCGAAGGAATTGGGCGCCGACCGCGTCGAACTCTACACCGAAGCCTGGGCGGTCGCGGCCGAGACGCCCGCAGCGGAAGGCGTGCTCGCGGCCTATGCCTCCTCCGTCGAGGCCGCCATTGAAGCGGGCCTTGAAGTGAACGCCGGGCACGACCTGTCGCTCACCAACCTCGCGCAGTTCCTGCGCGCGACGAAGGACGTCGCCGAAGTGTCGATCGGTCATGCGTTGACGGCGGAAGCCCTTGAATTCGGCATGGCCGAAACGGTCCGCCGCTACGAAGCGATCCTCGACGAGGTCGCCCGATGCTGAGCCTTCGCCGCCTCGAGCTCGCCCGCACCTTCGGTCCCGTCGTCGTCGACCTCGAAGGTTTGACCCTCACTTCTGCGGACGTCGCGCGCCTTCGCCACCCGATGACCGGGATGGTGATCCTCTTTGCGAGGAACTTCGCGTCCCTCGCCCAGTTGAAGGAATTGACCGCGGCGGTGCGCGCCGTGCGCCCCGGAATCCTCATTGCGGTCGACCACGAGGGCGGGCGCGTGCAGCGCTTCCGCGAGGGCTTCACGGCGATTCCGCCGATGGCGGAGATCGCCGCCGGCCCCGACGCGGAGCGCCGCTTCGCCGCGGCTGGCTACGTGATCGGGGCGGAACTCGCCCACGCGGGCGTCGACTTCAGCTTCACGCCGGTCTTGGACGTCGACTACGGCAGGAGCGGCGTCATCGGCGACCGCGCCTTCGGGCGCACGGCCGAAACCGTCGCGCGGAACGCCCGGGCGCTGATCGGGGGCCTCGCCGCCGCGGGGCTCTCCGCCTGCGGGAAGCACTTCCCCGGGCACGGTTGGGCCGAGGCCGACAGCCACCTCGCGGTCCCGACCGACGAGCGCACCCGCGACGCGATTCTTCGCGACGCCGAACCCTACCGCGCCTTGTCCGCGGTCTTGGACGCCGTCATGACCGCGCACGTCGTCTACCCGGCCTTCTCGGACGAACCCGCCACCTACGTGCCGGAACTCCTCCAGGACGTTCTTCGCGGGAAGCTCGGTTTCGACGGTCTCGTCTTCTCGGACGACCTCTCGATGGCGGGCTCGATCACGGGCCGTTGGGCGGGGAGCACCCCTGCGGAGCGCGCGGTCTCGGCGCTCGCGGCCGGCTGCGACATGGTGCTCCACTGCAACCACGGGGACGAGTTGGACGGGCTTTTGGACGGCGTCGCCGCCCGCTGGACCCCCACGGACGCCTTCGCCGCGCGCCTCGCGCGCCTGATGCCTGAAGAGGCCGGGCGCCCCGCGCCCGACGCGGACCCCCGTTGGCGTGCGGCCCGCGCGCTTCTGTAATTCCTGGGAGAAGCCGGCATGATCATCGAATCGCTCCTCGACACCGACCTCTACAAGTTCACGATGCAGCAGTGCGTGCTGCATCAGTTCCCCGGGGCGGAAGTCGAATACCGCTTCAAGTGCCGCACGCCCGGCGTCGATCTGCGCCCCTTCTTGGACGAAATCCGGGAGGAGATCCGGCACCTCACGACCCTCACCTTCACCGAGGGCGAACTCGACTACCTCCGGGGTCTGCGCTTCATCAAGAACGACTACGTCGAGTTTCTGAGCCTCTTTCATCTGAAGGAAAAGTACGTCGAGGTGAAGCCCTCGGACGACTACCCCTGCGGGATCGACATCCACATCGCGGGGCCGTGGCTCCACACGATCCTCTTTGAGATCCCGGTGCTCGCGATCGTGAACGAAGTCTACTTCCGCCGCATGTACCCGGACCTCACGGAAGAAGAGGGTGAGCGCAGGCTCGACGCCAAGATCCGGATGATCCTCGATGAGCCCGAGAACGCCGAGCTCAGGATCTCCGACTACGGCACCCGCCGGCGCTTCTCGCGCGCGTGGCAGGAGAAGGTGATCCTGCGCCTGCGGGACGGCCTCGGGTACCACTTCCTCGGCACCTCCAACGTCTTCTTCGCGAAGAAGCACGGGCTTCTTCCCTTGGGGACGATGGCGCACGAATACCTCCAGGCCTGTCAGGCGCTGGGGCCGCGCCTTCGCGACAGTCAGGTCTTCGGCTTTGAGATGTGGGCGAAGGAATACCGCGGCGACCTCGGGATCGCGCTCTCCGACGTCTACGGGATGGAGCCCTTCCTCAAGGACTTCGACATGTACTTCTGCAAGCTCTTCGACGGGGCGCGCCACGATTCGGGCGATCCCTTCGTCTGGGGCGAGCGCATGATCGAGCACTGGACGAAGAACAAGTGCGACCCCCGCAGCAAGTCGCTCATCTTCTCGGACGCTCTCACGATTCCGCGCGTGCTCGAACTCTGGCGGCGCTTCCGCGGCCGCGTGGGGCTGGGTTTCGGGATCGGCACCAACCTCATGAACGACCGCGGTCCCACGCCCCTCAACGTCGTCATCAAGATGGTGCGCGCGAACGGTCAGCCGGTCGCGAAGATCTCGGACGCCCCCGAAAAGGGCATGTGCGAGGACGAGAGCTACTTGAACTACCTTCGCCAGGTCTTCGGAATCGACCGCTGACCGGGGTTCTCAGGGCTTTCTCGCACGAAAAAAAATCGGTCCCCCGACCCCTTTTTCGACGAAAAACGTTGTAAGGTTGACGCCGAGGCCGCCCGCGGGGCGGCCTCACCCTGTCTGCATCGGAAAACGCCCTCCGCCTCAGCATCCCCCGCGGCGCGCTTTCCAACGCAGTCATCGTTGGTCGAAGCCGTCTCCTCTGACGCGCTTCAGCCTCTCCCTCCGGGGCCATACTAAAAACATCAAGGAGTCCAACGTGTCCTTCAAGGCACTTTCCCTCTTCGCGGGATCGGCCATGCTCGCCATTCCCGCCATCGCCAACGCCGCCTCACTCGACGGCTCCACGCTCGGTCTCGCCTGGGCGGTCCCCTTCGCCGGGATCCTCCTCTCGATCGCGCTCTGTCCGCTTCTGGCGCCGCAGTTCTGGCACCACCACTTCGGCAAGATCGCCGTCTTCTGGGCGCTCGCCTGCGCGGTGCCGCTCTGCCTCTTTTTGGGTTTCGGCACCGGGATCGACGCGGTGATCCACATTCTTCTCGTCGACTACGTTCCCTTCCTCATCTTCGTGGGCTCGCTCTTCATCGTGGCGGGCGGCATTCACGTGCGCGGCACCTTCGTCGGGCGCCCGATCGTCAACGCGGGCTTTCTCGCCTTGGGCGCCGTGCTCGCGAACTTCATGGGGACGACCGGCGCGGCGATGCTCCTCATTCGCCCGCTCATCCACGCGAACGAAGGCCGCAAGCGCAAGGTCCACACCTTCATCTTCTTCATCTTCCTCGTGGCGAACGTGGGCGGGAGCCTCACGCCTCTGGGCGACCCCCCGCTCTTTCTCGGGTTCCTGAAGGGCGTCTCCTTCTTCTGGACGGCCGAGCACATGCTTCTGCCCTGGCTCGTCACCTGCGGCATCCTGCTCGCCGTCTACCTCGCGATCGACAGCGTGATGTTCAGGAAGGACGTCGCCGACGGCTTCAAGGCCCCCGAAGACACGAAGGCCTTCGGCCTCGACGGCAAGGTGAACATCCTCTTCCTCGCCTTCATCATCGGTGCGGTGCTCCTCTCCGGCGTCTGGCACCCGGGCGTTGAAGTGACGTTCCTCGGCGTGCACTTCGCCTTGGAGAGCCTCGCGCGCGACGCGATCTTCCTTGCCACCGCGGCGATGTCCCTCGTCTTCACGGCGAAGGCCACCCGCGAAGCCAACCACTTCACGTGGGATCCGATCCTCGAAGTCGGCAAGCTCTTCTTCGGGATCTTCGTCTGCATCGTGCCGGTCCTCGAAATGCTCCGCGCGGGCATGGACGGCGCCTTCGCGCCCTTGGTCTCGCTCGTCACCTACGCCGACGGCACCTTCAACAACACCGTCTTCTTCTGGCTCACGGGCTCGCTCTCCGCGTTCCTCGACAACGCGCCGACGTACCTCGCGTTCTTCAACCTCGCGGGCGGCGATCCCGCGATCCTCATGACCGAAGACGCCCAGACCCTGATGGCGATCTCGATGGGTTCGGTCTTCATGGGTGCGGTGAGCTACATCGGGAACGCCCCGAACTTCATGACCGTCGCGATCTGCAACGAACGCGGCGTCAAGATGCCGAGCTTCTTCGGCTACATGATCTGGTCGGTCGGCATTCTCTTCCCGACCTTCTTCCTGATGGACATGATCTTCCTCGTGTAAGACCTCTCCATCGCGACGACATTCGGCCGGCACGGAACGCCCTCGGGCGGCCCGCCGGCCGTTTTTCGTTGAAGGATAATCACACCTACGATCCGACTTTCCGCCGCCCTCATGACACGACTCGCCCTCCGACTGGTGCTCCCGCTTCTCCTCCTCGCCCTTTGGTGGACCGCTTCGCGCTCGGGTGAGATCCCCGCGATCCTCCTTCCGACGCCGGGCCGCGTCTTGGAGAGCGCCTGGTCGATGGCGGTCTCGGGCGAACTCTGGAAGCACACCGCCGCGTCGCTCGCGCGCGTGGCGGCGGGCTTCGCCGCCGCCTCCGCCCTCGCGTTGGGGTTGGCGTTCCTCTTCTTCCGTCGCCCTCACGCGGAGACGCTCCTCTCGGGCGTCTTGGAGTCGCTTCGCGTCGTCCCGCCCCTCGCGCTCATTCCGCTTCTCATCCTCTGGCTCGGGATCGACGAAGGGCCGAAACTTGCGATCGTCATTCTTTCGAGCTTCTTCCCGGTGCACGTCGCCGCCGTGGGAGCGCTCCGCGGCGCCGCCCGCGAGTGGGGAGAATTGATTGAGGCGCTGCGCCTCACGCCGCGCGAAGCGCTCCGGCACGTCCTCCTTCCGGGCGCCGCGCCCGAGCTGCTGCGGGGCGTCCGCGTGGGCTTCGGCTACGCCTGGCGCGCGCTGGTGGGGGCGGAACTCCTGGCCGCCGCCTCCGGTCTCGGCTACCTCATCGAAGACGCCTCCGCCTTGGGCCAGACCGACCGCGTGATGGTGGGGATCCTCGTCATCGCGCTCCTCGGGATCGCCGCGGACGCGCTCCTCATGCGCGTCCTCTCGGGGCTCGTTCCGAAGGCGAAGGAGCCCGCGGGGCTCGGGGCGACCCGAGCCGCCGCAAAGGACAGGGAGCCCGCCGGGCCTTGTGCCCCGGCCGACGCCCCCGTCGAGGTGCGCTTCGAAGGCGTCACCAAGCGCTATCCGAAGGCGACGCCGCTCGCAGACCTTTCCTTCACGTTGGAAGCCGGCCGCGTGACGGCCCTTCTCGGGCGCTCGGGCTGCGGGAAGACGACGCTCCTCAAAATCGCCGCCGGGCTCATCATGCCGGACGCGGGCACGATCGAAGGGCGCCCCGAGCGCACCGCGATCGTCTTTCAGGCGCCGAAGCTCCTCCCCTGGAAGAGCCTCGCGGAAAACGTCGCGCTCGCGCTCATGCACGAACCCATGTCCGACGACGCGCGCTTCGCGCGCGCCGTCGAGGCGCTCGCCATGGTGGGCCTCGGAGACCGTGCGGGCGACGCCCCGCACCAGCTCTCGGGCGGACAGGCCCAGCGCGCGGCGCTCGCGCGCGCCCTGGCGACGCGCCCGCGGCTTCTGCTTCTCGACGAACCCTTCGGCGCGCTCGATGCGTTGACGCGCACCGCGCTTCAGCGCGAGTGCGCGAAGCTCTTCACGACGGACGCGATGACGGTGCTTTTGATCACGCACGACGTGCGCGAAGCCGTGCTGCTCGCGGACCGCATCCACGTGATGGAAGGAGGCGGGTTCGTGGAGACCGAAGAGGTCCGCGCGGCGCGCCCCCGGGCGTTGACGGACCCGGAGGTGGCGGCGTTGGAAGAACGCCTCCTGGGCACGCTTCTTCAGTGTTGAATCCTGCCTGCCCGTAAGCTTCTCAGCGTCTTCTTTGGTTAGACTTCCGCGTACGGACGGCCTTCACGCGCAACGCGTCGGCCGCATCCCATCATCGAAGCTTTCAAAAATCCGTACGGAATCTTTCAACACCATGAAGATCAAGCACATTCTGGCGGCCGCCGCGATGGTCGTCAGCACGGCGCTTTCCGCGGCGACCATGCCCGAAGCGATCAACATCACCTACGTCAAGGCCCCGTTCAACCTTCAGAACATCGTCATGAAGGAACGCGGCATGCTCGAGAAGGCCTTCGAAGCCGACGGCGTCAAGATCAACTGGCGCGTCATCAACTCCGGCGCGCAGCAGTCCCAGGCGATGGCCTCGGGCGCGCTCGACTTCTCGGCCGTGATGAACACGGCGAGCCTCCTGCTCGCCGCCGGCCAGGGCACGCCCATCGCCGTCGCGACGGGCGTCGCGCACCCGAAGGAAATCTTCGCGATCGTCGGTCGCCCGGGCGGCGTGACGAGCGTGAAGGACCTGAAGGGCAAGACCGTCGTCGGCCCGAAGGGCACGGTGCTCCATCAGCTCCTCGTCGCCGCGCTCGTCAAGGAAGGCATGTCGATCAACGACGTCGACTTCGTCAACATGGATCCGGGCGCCGCGATGACCGCCGTCGCGGCAGGCAAGGCCGAAGCGGGCCTTCTCGCCGCCAACCTCATCATCCAGGCCGAAGAAGCCGGCGCCAAGGTGATCACGACCTGCGAAGGCTACGTCGAACCGAACCTCGTCATGACGGTTCGCCGCGAGTTCGCGGAAAAGTACCCCGAAGCCTACCAGCGCGTCGTGGACGTGAACCGTGAAGCGCTCGCCTGGATCCGCGCGAACCGCGATGAAGCGCTCAAAATCGGCGCCAAGGAGCAGGGCGTGACGCTCGAAGACGCGGCGAAGCTCTACGACTGGTCGGGCTTCTACGATACGCTCACCGCGGACGACATCAAGGGGCTTGAAGCCGATCAGAAGTTCCTGATCGACAACGGCATGATGGAAAAGGCCGTCGACGTCGAAGGTCTGCTTCTGCCCTCCGCGCTGAAGTAAGCTGCGGCGCTCAACGCTGAACGCTC
>NZ_JH605020.1:40788-41793 GCF_000250875.1 Sutterella parvirubra YIT 11816
GCCCGCCGGTTCGTCTGAATCGGCGGGCGAATTGGTTTCTGCGGGGAGAGGAGCCGGGAAGAGACCGGGTGGTGAGTGGGAAGAGGGCTGGCGTGAACGGATGCCACCGGACTCTTGGCGGAAGGAGAGGGATTCGGCGCAGAAAAGAAAAGGGCCGAATCGTTCGACTCGGCCCTTCTCAGGAATTCTGGCAGGGGTAGTAGGATTCGAACCTACGCATGGCGGATTCAGAATCCGCTGCCTTAACCGGACTTGGCTATACCCCAGTGACTGGTGCGGTCGATGAGATTTGAACTCATATGGATCTCTCCGCTACCCCCTCAAGATAGTGCGTCTACCAATTTCGCCACGACCGCAGCATTCCAAGTTGTTCTCAACGTCGATTTTTCTAGGGGACTGAGGTGTCCTCGTCGTTGAGGAGGTGAACTATATCATGAGGTCGGGGAGTGCGCAAGAGGGTGATGCAAAAAATCCTTGATTTTGGTAGTAAGCACTCGCTCGAAAGGGTGGCGGGCGTCGGATCGGCTTGCGGAAAGCGCAGGGAAAGGTCGTCGCGGTCGACATCCGCGCCTTTCCGGATCTATCCGGTTCACTCCAAATCGTTGGCGCCAACCGGATAGCGTTATCCAGTTAGCGCTATCCGGTTGGTGCTATCCGGTTCGAGTGAACCGGTTGGCGTGAAAAGAGTTGAGCGAAAGGAGGAGGAGTGGTCCCCGGCCCGCGCAGCTCGTCTCAGGCCTGCTCTCGGTACCAAAGCAAAAAGCCGAAGCGGTTCGCTTCGGCTCTTCTGCTGTCTGGCAGGGGTAGTAGGATTCGAACCTACGCATGGCGGATTCAGAATCCGCTGCCTTAACCGGACTTGGCTATACCCCAGTGACTGGTGCGGTCGATGAGATTTGAACTCATATGGATCTCTCCGCTACCCCCTCAAGATAGTGCGTCTACCAATTTCGCCACGACCGCGAAAACTCAAATTGTTCAGAACTCGAAGGCACCATGGGCAGT
>NZ_JH605021.1:0-916 GCF_000250875.1 Sutterella parvirubra YIT 11816
TGAGAGTAATTTCAGCGTGGAAATTCAGGTCTTTCATCGACCGCAGCCATGGAGCCCAACTGCGGCGACTTCTCCGGGCGAGGCGAAAATACCCGTTCCTCCGGCGCAAGCGTTTGGCGAAGGAAGGGCGCAACGACCAAGGACCAATGGCCCGGAGCCGCGCCTCACCGCCCAGAATCATCCTTTCCCCGCTTCGACTTTCAGGTCCGGTGTCCGTTCAACTCGTAACCCCCGTGAGTCTCACGATGCGGCCTGACCCTCCGGCGAAGCCGGTCGGGAGAGGATGTCCGTCGGTTTGTCATCCGGACCCGTGCCGCCTCGGACGACCGCCTTGCCGTGGTCGTCCGGGTGGGATCACTTCCGCCCGGATGAGACGCATCGTAGAGGAGTTTTCACCCCAAGTGGTTGGGTGGTACCTGGGTACTTCGCCCGGCAACTTTTGCGGACATTTCAGGAGGGTTGCGGGCCTTTTGAAGACAAAATCGGAGTACGGTTTTCCGGGTGGATGGGTTTGGCGTTCGGAAAATCTTCTTGTGAAGAGGAGGGGTCGCCGTCATGGCCCCGCTTTCGGCCGATCTTGACGAGCGGGGCGGCGGAGCCGCAGGATCACGAAACGGGCGGTTTTGAACTAAGGTGAAGTACCTAGAACGAACCATGAACGTAGCCGTACCCCGGGAGGGGTATGAACCACCCCTGATGGGGCGTGTACGAAATACCACGCTTTTGACGTGCGTTTGACGTGTCCGGTCCGCGGGTTTTGGGGTTGTTGTGGATCCTTGGGGCGCTAGGGGCGAGGATCGGCGTCAAAAGTATCGGTGGGGTGAGGGTTTTGGGGCGTCGGCGGGCGGGGGAGGGGAAGGTATGCATGGGGCGGAGAGGACCGCATGGAGGGGCGCCGGAGAAGCCCGGGGAAGGC
>NZ_JH605021.1:954-1143 GCF_000250875.1 Sutterella parvirubra YIT 11816
GGGCGCCGGAGAAGCCCGGGGAAGGCTTGAAAGAGGCCCGTGGAGGCGTCGGCGGATGGCCGCTCGGCTTCTCAAAAAGCCGAACGGCCCCGGCCTCTCGTCGAGACCGGAGCCGTTCGGGCTTTGGGGCGGGAAGCAGGGCTTCCGTCCAAGGAGGCTGCTCACTCCTTCGGAAGCCCCGTCACCCAC
>NZ_JH605021.1:1168-2374 GCF_000250875.1 Sutterella parvirubra YIT 11816
CAGAACATCCAGCGCACGCCCACCGACGCGCGCCACGGCATGGTGAGGTCGCCCCCGGCGGCGTGCTTCACCTCGGCCCAGCCGCGCATGTTCTTCGTGAGGACGAGTTTGCCGCCCACGGCCGCTTCGTACCAACCGCCGCCGAAGTCCTTGGCGATGCGGTTCTCAAGACCGAACGCGGTCGAGGACTTCCCGTCGAATTCGTAGAGATAGTCGACGCGGGCGTAGACGTTCCCGAGCTTCTCGTTCGCGATCCCCGTCATGAGGCCGAGGCGCGCGACCTGGAAATCCAACCCGGACTGCTTCACCTTGAGGCCGGCGGCGTCGTAGTCGCCCGAGAAGATGTGGGCGTACGAGTAGGCGGCCTGGGGTTCGATGAAGACCCCGGAACCGAGTTCGAACCGGTGACCGGCCTCGACTGCGACCGCGAGGGCCGACGACGTGAGGTCGCCCTTCACCTGCGGGAGCTTGAATTCGGTTGTGAGGCGACCGAGCTTGGCGGAGAGGTCGACGTAGCTGCCGGCCTCCGACAGCCACTGGCCGTAGACGGTGCCCGCCAAGGTCGTCATGTCGCCTTTGCCCTTGCCCTTTTGCGCGACGAGGTCGGCGGAGCCGTTCGTGAAGGAGAGCGCGCCGCCCACCCAGATGTTTTTGCCCATGAGGTTGACTTTCCTGTCCGCCCCGAACATCACGGTCGTCGCGTCGGCGTCGACGTTCGCCATCTTGAGGGCGCCGCTGCGGACCTTCACCCAGACGCCGGCGTCCGTGTCATCAAGACGCAGGTCGCCCAGACGCTCGTGCGCGTCGTCGGCTTCCGCGCGCCACTGCAGGTACGAGAGCCCGGTGACGTTGAAGGCGGCGAGCGCGTTGAGGTTCTCCTTCACGCGGTCGATCTTGACGATGGGCGCGGGCTGGACGGGCTTCGCCGGGTTGGCGGCGGGATTTGCGGCGGGAGCGGCGGAGGAAGAGGCGGAGGAAGAGGCCGCGGCCGGCGGCTGCGAGGAGTTCTCCGTGGTGACGGAGACCGCAGGTTTCGCGGTCGTGACGGTCGTGACCGGGGCGGGCTTCGCGGTCGTGACCGGCGAAGCGGAAGAGGTCGAGGGGGTGACGGGGGTGGAAGAACCCCCCGGCGCGGCCGCGGCGGCCATCGAGGCGGAGGCGAACGCGGCCAGCACGGCCGCGTGGAGCATGGAAGTGCGTTGCATG
>NZ_JH605022.1:0-102 GCF_000250875.1 Sutterella parvirubra YIT 11816
GGACGTCGCCGTCCGCCACCACCGCGCCGCGCCCGCCGTCGGTGACGACCGCGGGCCGCCCCGAGCGGCGCCAGAGCGCCGCCGCGGCGGCTTCCGGGGTCT
>NZ_JH605022.1:160-5454 GCF_000250875.1 Sutterella parvirubra YIT 11816
AGAGCGCCGCCGCGGCGGCTTCCGGGGTCTTCTCTCCGGTCAACGCCTGCGCTTCGTCGGCATTCACGGTGAACATCGCACCCAAGTCGAAGAACGCGTCGATGCGCTCGCGCGGCATGTCGTGCACGCGCGGACCCGGGTCGAAGACGACGGTCGTCGCGGGACCCATGCGGGTCTTGAGGAGGCTGAGTAGCATCGCGCCGTTTTCGCCCTCGGCCTGGTAGCCCGAGACGTAGATGAAGTCGTAGGAGGCGAGGTCGAACGCATCGAACCACTCGGGCTCCATGTGGCGCTCGATCCCGAACATCGAGATGAAGGTGCGCTCTCCGGAGCGCTCGGCCAAGGAGAGGCACCAACCGTTGTCGACGGCGCCCGGCACCCGGACGACGGGGTAGCCGCGCTCGCGGAAGGTCTTCTCGACCAAGTCGGCGAACATGCCCTGCCCGACGGGCATCAGGGCGTCGAACGGCAGCCCCAGCTTCTGGAGCACGTCCGCCACGTTGAAGGAGCAGCCCCCGACGGTGGTCTTGCGGTAGTGCCCTTCGACGTCGGCGCCCGAGTGCGGGAGCTCTTCGATCTGAATGATCATGTCGACGAAGGCGCTCCCCTGAATGAAGACGCGCTTCTTGGGCACGAGCGAGAGGACGATCTCGGAGAGTTCGCGAAGGTCGCTCATCGGTCAGGCCTCCAGACGGAAGGTTTTGCGCGCGTCGACGACGCGGCGCGCGAGCGCGCGGAAGTCGAGCCCGTTGATGCGCTCCAACTCCGCCACCTTGTCGGCGGGGAGCCCCGAGAGCCCCGACTTCGCGCCGCAGACGGCGCAGGCCATCGCGCCCATCGTGTCGGTGTCGCCCCCCATGTTGGCGCACATCACCGCGGCGCGCCAGGCGTCGCGGCAGTGCCAGGCGACGGCCAGGGCGGCGGTGACGCTTTCGCTCGTCATCGTGCCGGTGCCGAGGACGTCGTAGATCAGCTGCGAGACGCGCTCGTCGTCCTCGGCGCGGCCCATGTCGGCGATCCGCTCGAACGCCTCGAAGCGCGCGGCGACGGAAGCGGCCCACGTGGGTTCGCCCTTCTGGGCGGCAATGGGGTGCACGGCCAGCATGTCGGCGCGCATCTCGTCCCAGCTCTTGCCTTCGACCGCGCTCGAGACGGCCTGCGCGACCATCGCGGCGCCTGAAATCGCGACGTCGGTCGCGTGGGTGACGCGGGAGACGCGCGCGACGGTTTCGGCGAGCGTTTCATGGTCGTCGGAAGCGACGAGGCAGCCCACCGGGGCGATCCTCATCGCGGCGCCGTTCGTGAGCGACTGGCGCGTGAAGGGTTCGGCGTCCTCACCCTTGCTGTGGGCAAGGAGCGAAGCCTTGGACGAGGGCCCGAGAAGGTTGATCTCAAACCCGTTCATCGACTTGACCCATTCGATCAGGTCGTCGGCCAAAACGCGCACCGGGGGAACGGTGCCGGCCTTCAACAAAGCCTCCAGCACGACGAAGGCCTGCGCCGAATCGTCCGTGTAGTGACCCGCCTTGAAGTAGCAGGCGACGATGTTGTCGGGCGTGCCGTCCAAAAACGTGTCGATGTGCCCGAAGCGCGCGCGGACCTTCCCGCGGGGCCAGAGTTCGCCGGGGACGCCGAGGGCGTCGCCCAGCACCATGCCGGCGATGGCGCCGGCGATGCGGTCGATGAGGATGCTGTCGTCCATGAGATCCAAAGATCCGTTTGTCCGTTGGCGGAAAAGGCCGCATTCTACGTAAACCGCCCAACCCGCTCAACCCAACCGCTTGGGTTTTGCCGATTTCGTGCGGAAGAGCCGTTTTCCGCCGCTGTGCGGACGCCGTCCGCAAAGGCCGCGGCGGCCCGCGCCCCTGTGGCAGAATGAACGGATCCGCGGGACGGTTTGGAGACGCTTCTTCCGCCGCCCGCCCTCACCTGACACCCACCATGACCACGCTTCCCGACCGCTTCCGCTACCGCGTCGACCTCGAAAAGGACGGCGGCTACCGCTTCCGCTTCCCGGAACTCCCCGAAGCGGACTTCTCCGCGAAGACGATCCGCGGGGGGCGCGGTCAGCTCATGGACGCGATCCTCCCCGCGCTGGAGGGCCGCTTGAAGGGCCGGGACGCGCTGACGCTTCCGGAACTCACGCCCGCGCGCGCGGGCGAAGGCGTCGTGCGGCTCTCGCCCACCTACGCGGCGAAGCTCCTCCTCATCCTCACCGCGAAGGAAAAGGGGATCCGCGCCGCGGACATCGCGCGGGCTTTGAACGTCGCCCCGCAGGAAGCCGCCCGCATCCTGAAGCTCACGCACCCGACGAAGATGGACACGATCAACGCCGCCTTCGGCGTGATGGGGCTTCGGATCACGCTGGGGTTGGCGAAGCTCTGACGCTTCGCACCGACGGCGCTTCCTTCAGACGCAGAAACGCCCGGAAAGGGGGGATCCCCGTCCGGGCGTTCTTGTCGATGCGGTCCGTTCCGGGGCGGCGTGTGCCGCCCCGCAGGTGCCGCTTACTGGGCGGGCGCCGCCTCCGGAGCCTTGGCTTCCTCGGCGGCGTCCTTTTCGAGTTTGACGCGCACCGCACCCGCCTGCACTTCGCGCAGGTTGATTTCGAGGCGGTTGTAGGGCACTTCGATCCCTTCGGCGTTGAAGCGCTCGAGAATCGCGGTCGCGACCTGGGTCTTCAAACCCGCGACACCGTTCACCGGGTCCTTCACCCAGAAGCCCAACTTCAGGTTGATGCCGGAATCGCCGAAGCTGTCGAGGTAGGCCCAGCCGCGGCGGCCCTTCACGATGCGGGGACGTTCGCGCATGCCTTCTTCGAGCATGATTTCGAGCGCGCGCTTGACGTTCGCGCCGTAGGCGACCGAAATCTCCACGTACTGCACGCAGGCTTCTTCCGTGTAGGAGTGGTTCTTCACCGGGCTCGTCACGAAGTTTTCGTTCGGCACCACGCACTCGACGCCGTCGTTGTTGCGCACGACCGTGAAGCGCGTGTTTATCTGCGTGATGCGGCCGCGGAAGTTCGCGACCTCGACGAGGTCGCCGATCTTGATCGAACGTTCCAGCAGGATGATGAACCCGGAGATGTAGTTCGACGCGATCTTCTGCAGACCGAAGCCCAAGCCGACGCCGACCGCGCCGCCGAAGACCGAGAGGACCGTGAGGTCGATGCCGACCGACGAGAGCCCCATCATCACCGCGAAGAGGAAGAGCAGGATTCGGATGACGCGGGTGATCGCGACCTGGAGGTTCGGCGAGAGGCTCGTCGCGCTCTTGATGAGGGTCTCGACGAGGTTCGCGGCCCAGTTGGCGACGCCCACCGTGATGAGGATCGTGCAGATCGCGACGAAGCAGGTCCAGACGGTCATCGTGCCGCCGCCCAGCGGCACCTTGGTCGACTCCATCACGCCGATGATGTCGCCCAGAACCCCAAAGATCTCAAGCGCCACCAGCACCCAGAAGATCACCGTGATCACGCGGCGCGAGGACTTCGAGATGCCCTTGCCGCCGATCATGAAGCCGGCGACCGAGAGAATGCAGCAGAGAAGCGCGTACGCCAAGAGGATGCTGTAGGCGATGCGGCAGAGGATGAGGGAATTGTGCGGGAAGCCGAAGACCTGCACCATCATCCAGGCGCCCAGCGCGAGGATGAGGCCGCCCGAGAGCGAAAAGGAGATGTTGCGCAGGAACCCGGCCGTCACGCGGCGAAGACGCGTGCCGACGGCTTCGGCCACTTCACGGCGGTCGAACCCGCCCTTCACCATCGTCCCGGGGTCCGCGCCAAGGTTCACGTGGGGTTCCGCACCGTCCGCGGCCGTCCAGCGTTCGAGCTTCGCGTTGATGCGGCGCGAGATGTAGAGGCCGATGAGGATCGAAACGACCACGACCGCGAGCTGCAGGAGGATGTTTTCGATCGACAGGTTGGTGAGGAACTGGTCGATGAGTTCGTTGAAGTTGAGCGTCGTGGGCTCAAGCGCCTCGCCGAGCGCGTCGACGGCGGAGGTTTCGGTTTCGTTCATGGTTGTTCTTCTCGGTTGGAAGTCCGGGAGACGGTCCCTGATCAGCGCCCGTCGTCCGGGCCGCAGCCGTCTCCCCCGAAAGGGGACCGTTGCGGAATTCTGTGGGAAGCGTCGGCGATATTAACAAAGGACGCCTGCATTACGCTCCCGCAAAACCCGGGTTTTGCGCCGCATACGCCTCATTTTCAAGGCTTTTGACCGGAGCCCGTCCGCAAGAAAAACGCCGCCCGGGCGTGACCAGCGCGGACGGCGTGCTTCTCGTGCCTTATCGGGCCGCTCAGGCCTTTTGGGCCTTGGCGGCCTGCTTGGCCTGAACGCGTTCGATGAGCTTCGCGGGGCCCAAGGAGTCATAGCACTCGAACGGCTGATGAATCCAGGGGTTGTCCGCGAGGTATTCGACGTGCCAGTCGGGCTTCAGGACCGAGTGGGCCTTCCACCAGAGGACGGCGACGCGGATTTCCGTGATGGCCGGGTAGCGGCGCTTCAAGTGCTCGACCACCTTCGCGATCGTCTTCCCGGAGTCGACCATGTCGTCGACGAGAAGGACGCGGCCCTTCAGTTCCGAGACGCCCGTGATGCACTCAGCGATGTCGAGTTCGCTCTGAACCGTGCCCGCCTTTTCGCGGTACGAGCTCGTCGCGAGAATCGCGAGCGGCATGTCGTAGACACGGCTGAAGAAGTCGCCCGGGCGCATGCCGCCGCGCGAAAGGCAAAGGATGCAGTCGAAGGTCCAGCCGCTCTGCGCGACCTCGCAGACCAGGCGTTCATTGAGGTCGATGTACTCGTCCCAGGTGTAGGAGATGTCAGCCATGTTCGGATCGGAATTCGTTGTCGAAGCAAAATGGCAAGCGGGCGGCAGATCTTTCGGATCTGTCGCCCGTCGGCGCCGATGAGGGCGCCATTTTAGCCCGATTTAGCCCTCAAAGGGGTTGACGTGCAGGATCGTCTGTTCGCGGTCCGGACCGGTCGAGACGAGCGCGATCGGCGCGCCCGCGACTTCCGAGAGTCGCGTGAGGTACTGGCGCGCGGTCTCGGGGAGCTCTTCCCACTTCGTCATGCCGAAGGTGCTTTCCTTCCAGCCGGGGAATTCTTCATAGATCGGTTCGCACTCGGCCACCGCGTCCGCGCCCGAAGGCATGACGGCCAAGGTTTCGCCGCGGAACTTGTAGCCGACGCCGAGCTTGATCGTATCGAACCCGTCGAGGACGTCGAGCTTCATGACCGCAAGGCCCGTGATGCCGTTGATCTGCACCGCACGGCGCAGCGCCGCGCCGT
>NZ_JH605022.1:5501-12927 GCF_000250875.1 Sutterella parvirubra YIT 11816
CGGCGCCGAATTCGTTCCCCTTCTTGCGGAGTTCTTCGCCCACGTCGTCATGGAGTTCCGTCGGGAAGGGACCTTCGCCGACGCGCGTGCAGTAGGCCTTCGTGATGCCGAGGACGTAGTTCAACTGATGGGGGCCGACGCCCGCGCCCGCGCAGGCCGCGCCCGCGACCGTGTTCGAGCTCGTGACGTACGGGTACGTGCCGTGGTCGATGTCGAGCATCGAACCCTGGGCGCCTTCGAAGAGGAACTGGCGGCCTTCGTCCATCTGTTCGTGAAGCGTTTCGGAGACGTCGCAGACCATCGGGCGGAGGCGTTCCGCGTAGGCGAGCGTGTCGGCGATCACCTTTTCGGGATCCAAGGGTTCGGCGCCGAGGAACTTCTCCAGCACGAAGTTGTGCAGCTTCATCACCGCGCGGACCTGCTCGGCGAAGCGTTCCGGATGATAGAGATCGGCGACGCGCACCGTGCGGCGGGCGATCTTGTCTTCGTAGGCCGGGCCGATGCCGCGGCCGGTCGTGCCGATCTTCTTGTTGCCGAGCGAAGCTTCGCGGGCATGGTCGAGCGCGACGTGATACGGCATGATGAGCGGCGCGTTGGCGGAGACGCGAAGGCGCTTTTCGACGTTGGGCACGCCCACGGCAATGAGTTCGTCGACTTCACGGAAGAACGCTTCCGGCGAGAACACGACGCCGTTGCCGAGGTAGCAGACGCTGTCGGCATGCATGATGCCCGAGGGGATCAGGCGGAGGATGGTCTTCTTGCCGTTGATGACGAGCGTGTGACCCGCGTTGTGACCGCCGTTGAAGCGCACGACGCCGTCGGCCTGCTCGGTGAGCCAGTCAACGATCTTGCCCTTGCCTTCGTCGCCCCACTGAGCGCCGATCACGACTACATTCTTGCCCATTTGTGCAATTCCTATTGGGTTGGAAACAATTGCGGCCGCACTCACGAAGGAGCACGGCCGCACCGCAAGAATCCCGTTCAAACCGAAGGCCGGGCGACATCGCCCGAAAAGTGGTTGCCTGCGGCATTCCGGGCCCTTCTGCGGCCGCCATGCCGTAAGCAGACACGATAAAAAACCGGAATCACCGCCCCGACCTTTCGGGGCCGTCATGCCGGTTTTCGACTGCGCGTCTCTTACGGACAGACTTTAGCACGTGTACGGGCTCCTTTGCGCGCGGAACCCGGGTCGGCGAGGGGGCGTCTCACCACAAAACGAGCCAGACGAAGAAGAGTCCGGTCGCCAAAACGCCCGCGCCGAAGCGGCGGACCACTTCGGGCGGGAGCTTCGAGGCGGCCTCGGCCGCCTGCTGCCAGACCTTGGGGTTCATGAGGGGCAGGAGCCCCTCGATGATCATCACCCAGCCGGCGACGAGGAGGAAGAGTTCGCCTCCGGACATTTACTTCTTCGCCGCCGGGGCCTTCATGAAGTCGAAGAACTCCGCATCGGGGCTCACGACCATGACGTCGTTCTTTTCCGCAAAGCTCGAGCGGTAGGCTTCCAGCGACCGGTAGAAGCGCGCGAACTCCGGATCGCGGCCGAAGGCGTCGGCGTAGATCTTCGCGGCTTCGGCGTCGCCCGAACCCTTCACCTGCTGCGCGTCGCGGTAGGCCTCAGCGAGGATCACTTCGCTGCGGCGGTCGGCGTTCGCGCGGATGCGTTCGGCCTGCGCGGCGCCCTTGCTGCGTTCTTCCGAAGCGACGCGCTTGCGTTCGGCTTCCATGCGGCGGTAGACCGACTCGGAAATTTCCGGCGTGAAGTCGACGCGCTTCAGACGCACGTCGACGATTTCCATGCCGACGTCGCGCACGCGGTCCTGCAGAAGGCTCGAAATTTCAACCATCGCCTTTTCGCGTTCGCTCGACGTGATCTGGTTGACGGTGCGCTTGTTGACCGAGATGTTGAGCACGTCGCGAAGAAGCGCCGACAAGCGGTCCGCGGCGGCGCGCTCGCTCCCCTGGAAGGAAACCCAGTAGAGGCGCGGGTCGCCGATGCGCCACTTGACGAACGTGTCGATCAGAAGGTTCTTCTTTTCGGACGTCTGCACGAGATCCGCCCCGGTGGCGTCCAACGTCAGGATGCGCTTGTCGAGGTAGACGACGTTCTGCAAAGGCGGCGGAAGCTTCACGTGGATGCCGGGTTCGTTCACGACTTCCTTCAATTCACCCAACGCGAACACCATCGCGTACTCGCGTTCGTTCACGGTGTAGAGGCACATCCGTGCCGCGGCGCCCAAAACGAAGAGCGCGATCAAAAGGGAAACGCTGCGTTTCATGATTCTCGCTCCTCAGGTTCAGCGGACGCGGCTGCGCGGGTCGCGCAGGAGGTCGGCGGGAAGGGTCCCGCTCACGTTGTTGCTCGTCGCGGGCACGTTCGAGGTCCCCGTCGTGATCGTGTCGGCGGTGCTGGTGTTCCCCATCGAGCCCAAAGACCCGAGCGCGTTCTGCGACGCCACGTCCGTGTCGGAGTAGCCCGGCTCGGCCGCGCGCTTCGTGTCGCGGATCAGGCGGTCCAAGGGGAGATAGAGCAGGTTCGAGCCCGCCTTCTGATCAACGTAGACCTTGGTCACGTTCTGGTAGACGTCGCGCATGGCGTCGACGTACATGCGGTCGCGCGTGACGGCGGGCGCCTTTTCGTACTCAGCCAGCACGCTCGCGAAGCGGTCGGCGTCGCCGCGCGCCGTCTCGACGACGCGCGCCTTGTAGGCTTCCGCCTCTTCGCGCAGTCGGCTCGCCGTACCTTCGGCCTTCGGGAGCACGGCGTTCATGTACGCCTCACCCAAGTTGATCGAACGTTCGCGGTCCTGCCCCGCCTTCACCGCGTCGTTGAAGGCGGCCTGCACCTGCTGCGGCGGCTGGGCGTTCTGGATGGCGACGCTCATCACCTCGATCCCGGTGCCGTAGCGGTCGAGCATGTCCTGCATCGAGTGCTTGACGGCTTCGGCGATTTCGGCCTTGGACTCAAAGAGGATGCTGTCCATGAGCTTGCGGCCGACCACTTCGCGCATCGCGGACTCCGCCGCCTGCACGACGCTCGTGTCGGGCGCGCGCGTGTTGAAGAGGTACGCCTTCGCGCCGTCCGGCTTGATGCGGTACTGCACGGTGAACTGCACGTCGACGATGTTTTCGTCGTCGGTCAGCATCAGGGCTTCCTGAAGACGGTTCGAGCTCCCGCGCCCGCCGATTTCGGCCGTACGCACGCTCGAGACGTCGACCAAGTCCACGGCCTGGAAGGGCGCGGGGAAGTGCCAACGGAAGCCCGGCATGGTCGATTCCGAGTAGCGCCCGAAGGTCGTCACGATGCCGGTCTGGCCTTCGGGGACGATGTAGAAGCCGCTCGCGGCCCAGCCGACCACGAGGGCGGCAGTGAGGATGCCGGAGCCGAAGCGCGCGCCCTTCTGCGTCGGGCCGCGCATGCGTTCGCCCGCGCGCCGGAAGGCTTCGCGGCGCGCGTTGATCTCACGATCGAGCCGGGCCTGCTCTTCGCGCCAGTCGCGGGGCTCTTCGTCCCGCTCATCGCGCCCGGACCGGTACGAACGGTCCTCGCGGTCCTCTTCCTCGTCGTCGCGCGAGAAGTCGTCGCGGCTCTTCAACTGCGAGAGCGGATCGCGGCGGCCGCCGCGCTTGGGCTGACGTTCGCCCATGATCGACCCCATCATCTCGCGGAAGCGCTCCCAGAGCTGATCAAGGTCGTCCTCGGGACCGTTCCCGTCGCCGCCGTCGCGGTCGTTGCGGGCATGGCGGTCATTGCGCCCGTCGTCGCGGGCGTTGCGGTCGTTGCGTTCCTGACGGTCGTCGGCCTCATCGGCCCCGTCCGCCCTGCGATCCTTCTCGTTTTCGGGGGGCTCCTCGGAGCCTCGTCCCCAACGGGGGTCGTTCAGCGACATGTATTCACTCCAATCGGTGCGCCGCTCTCGGCGGAAGCGCGGGTTCTCCCCAAAGCTTCCGGGCGGCGCGTATCCCGTGATTCTAAAGGAGACGCGGGGCGGCTCCCGCCGACCGGAAGCGTTTCCTTGCACCTTCGGACGGCCGAATCCTTCGGGAGTATCCCCAAGACGCACGCGCTTACACGCGCGCGGAATACCCCACACTCTCCCGTCAAAACCACGACAAACCCCAAAGACGCAAAAGAGGCGCCTGTTTTTGCCGACATCCTCAAAAACGCTTGAAAGCCCGGCGAAGATCCCACAAACGCCGTAACTGTCGGTAAACTTCGGGGCCAAGGGTACCAACCCGTCTCTGTCGGCCTCTCTTTCCCGAAAGACACCTTTCGCGAAAGAACGCGACCGGCGCAACACAAAAAGAAAAGGGATTGTTGATATGACGACTTCCACTCAGCCGCAAGCGCCCGCTCATGACGACAAGGTCACGATCGGCGCCTACGTTTCTCTCATCTTCGCCATCGTCTTCTTCTCCGGCCTCTGCGCCACGAAGGAGTGGTGGGGCATCTTCGACTTCACGACCATGAACGGCAGCTTCGGCACGCTCGTCGCGTCGGTGGCCGACAAGGGCGGTGAACTCACGACCTCCATGGCCAACTTCCGCGGCAAGGGCGGCTCGGGCGCCATCGACGGCTTCATGTTCGCGCTCACGCTCGTGCCGACCGTCATGTTCGCGCTCGCGATGATCACGGTGTTCGAGCACTACGGTGCCCTGCGCGCCGCGCGTCAGATGCTCACCCCGATCCTCCGTCCGATCCTCGGTCTCCCGGGGTCGGCCACGCTCGCCCTCATCGCTTCGCTTCAGTCGACCGACGGCGGCGCCGCGCTCACCCGTCAGCTGAAGGACGCCAACGAACTCACGGAAGACGAAGTGCACATCTTCGCCACCTTCCAGATGACGGCCGACGCCTGCATCACGAACTTCTTCAGCTCGGGCGCCGTGCTCTTCACGCTCACGGCCGCGGACGGCTCGCTCGCCGTTCCGGTTTCCCTGGGTCTGTGCCTCGGCGTGCTCCTGCTCGGCAAGGTCTTCGCCGCCAACCTGATGCGCCTCTTCCTCATCCGTTCCGCGAAGAAGGCCGCCTGATCAGGCCCCCATTGAAACGACGCAACCAGATTCACTGATTCAAGGAAATAAGAAAATGTCCGGACATCCCAATGCCAAGCCGATGGTCACCGACGTCTTCGTCAAGGGCGCCGTTCAGGGTTGGGGCATCGCCACGAGCTCCACGATCCCGAACGTCCTGATGGCCTTCGTCATCATCAAGATCCTCCAGCACTCGGGCCTGCTCGCCCTCATCGGCACGGCCTTCAGCCCGATCATGAGCGTCTTCGGCCTCCCGGGTGAAGCCGCCACGGTTCTTCTGGGCGGCTGGATGTCGATGGGCGGCGGCGTCGGCGTTGCCGTCGCGCTCTTCGACCAGGGCGCCATCAACGGCACGCACATCGCCATCCTCACGCCCGCGATCTACCTCATGGGCTCGCAGGTCCAGTACATGGGCCGCTGCCTCGGCGTCATCGGCATCACCGGCCGCATGATCCCGCTCATCATGGCGGTGCCCATCATCACGGCCTTCATCTCGCTCTTCGTGATGCGCCTCCTCGTTCTGGGGTCCTAAGTCATGACGATGCTTCAGGAATACCTCAAGGATCTCGAGCCGCTCGTCAACCTCGACTGCGGCACGCACAACCAGGCGGGCGTCACCCGCGCCGCCGAGATCATGAAGGGCTACTTCGAGTCGATCGGCTTCACGTGCGAAATCATCGACCTCGGCCCCACGGTGGGTAAGGGCCTCCTTGCCCGCAACAAGCCCGAGGCCGACCACTACGACGTGATGCTGAACGGCCACCTCGACACCGTCTTCGAAGACGGCACGGCGGCGGCGCGTCCGCTCCGCGTCGAAGGCGACCGCGCCTACGGTCCCGGCTGCTCCGACTGCAAGGGCGGCGTGCTTGCGGCCTACTACGCCTGCAAGTACGCCCGCAAGGAAGACCTCGACCGTCTTTCGATCTGCTGCGCCTTCAACCCCGACGAAGAAACGGGCTCGAAGGCCTCGACGAAGTGGCTCTGCGAGCACGGCAAGCGCGCGAAGAACGTCCTCGTTCTCGAAGCCGCGCGCGCCGGCGGTGAGCTCGTCCGCTCCCGCAAGGGCGTGGGCACGTACCAGGTGACCTTCCACGGCGTTGCGGCCCACGCGGGCAACAACCCCTACGACGGCGCCAACGCCAACGTCGCCGCGATGCGCTTCGCGCTCGCCGCGTACGAGCTCGCCGACCGCGAACTCGGCACGACGGTCAACCCCGGCGTCATCAAGGGCGGCAGCGCCTCGAACGTGATTCCCGAACTCTGCACGGTCGACATCGACACGCGCTACTGGTTCGACGAACACTGGGTCGAGCTCGACAAGAAGCTCCGCGAACTCGCTGAGAAGACCTGGGCCGAAGGCGTCACGCAGGAGATCGCCTTGAAGGGCCGCTCCCCCGCGATGCCGCTCTCGGAAGACACGAAGGAACTCGTGGCGAAGATCACCGAAGCGGCCCGCCTCGAAGGCTTTGAAGCCAAGTGGGTGGACGCGGGCGGCGGCTCGGACGGCAACCACATCGCCGAAATGCGCGTGCCCGTCATCGACGGCTGCGCGCCGGCGGGCGGCGGCTTCCACTGCGACAAGGAGTTCCTGCGCCTCGACACCGTCGAAGAACGCATCCGCATGGTTTCGCGCTTCTTCACGCTGATCTAAGAGGGAACCTCTTCCTTTGAACGAGCGGGCGTCCTCCCAACGGGGGACGCCCGCTTCGTCTTTCCCGTCCTATACTCGGACGAACCGATTTTTGTACGAGGATCACCCATGGCCTCCCACGCCTTCCGCATCCGCTCGATCACCCCTGAAGCCGAGAACGTCCGCACCGTCATGCTCACGCCCGCCGACGCGGGTGCCGAGACCTACGCCTGGAAGGCGGGGCAGTTCGCGATCGTGACGCTCCCCAACGGCCTGGAGCGCCCCTGGACGATCGCCACATCTCCCCTGATGGGCACCGGCCCCACCTTCACGGTGAAGGTCGTGGGCGAAGGCACGAAGGCGCTAACGTCCCTTCAGCCCGGCACCCTCATCCGCCTCTCGGACGCGATGGGGGCGCTCACGCTCCCCGAGGACGCCGCCCTGCACAAGCACCTCTTCCTGGCGTCGGGCATCGGCATCACGCCGATGGTCGCGATGATCCGCGACCTCCTCATGCGCCACCCCGGCACCCCCTCGATGCTCGTCTGCTGCATGGAAAGCGAAGCCGCCTTCCCCTTCCGCGAGCACTTCGACATGCTCGCGGCGACGCGCCCCGAATTCACGTACCGGGCTTTCGTGAAGTGCGATCCCTGCGAGGGCCGCGAGTGCGGCAGGCTCGACGCCGAGCGTCTCCTCGCGCTCGTCCCCGACATCGCCGAGCGCCGCGTCTACGCGTGCGGGAGCGGCGGCTTCATGCGGGCGGCGTCT